>JAFGDZ010000067.1 GCA_016931855.1 Bacteroidales bacterium | reverse complement strand
GAGTTTATCAAAGTCCGCTTGCAGCACCTCAATGTTCTTTTCTAAGAAGTCCTTAATCATTCCCCTAAGTTCCTCTGTGGTGCGGTTGGGGCTTCCTTTCGGTCGCCCCTTCCTGTTGATTCTTGGGTCATTTTTCTTAAAAGAATTAGCCATCTCATCAGTTTTTTACCTGTTGTTTACTGTGATTCCTTTCAATCTCTTTTATGAGTTGCTTAATCTTAAAATTGTTAATTACGACGTTGTTTTTACCAAATTGTCCTGTTAATCCTTGTAAAGAACAATAAAGCCCATCCAGTTTAACAGAATGACTGAGCAAAAGAGAATAATCCATTGTTACATTAATTGAGTTTATAAGCTCTATGGCATCAATTAATTTTTTTACAACCTCATAAGCAGGGCTATTTTCATTAATGCTAATAGTGTGCATTTCTGCATGTTGTTTCGCTTTTGTTGTGTTTACGCTAATCTTACCGTTTTTTAGGTTGTAAAATGCAGCACCATACATCTCGAACCTTTTGTAATTCCGTCTCGTTTGCTCAACATTGGATAGCGATGGGAGTTCCATTATTTCTAGGTATTTATCCCGCCTAAATCCCGATGGAATTTCAATTTTTGCAAGGCGTTGATCGTATAACATTCTAGGATTAACGATTAATATCCCTAATTCGTCTTGTTCTACATTTCCCAAGTTGAGGTCATTAAATTCGTTAACTAGGGTTTGTAATACAATTACTCCCTCTTGTAGTTCTTTGTAGGTTTTTTGTTCAAAAGCCTTGTCTTCGTAAATTGTCAACATGATAAAAAAAATTTAGTGGTTAATAATTAATGTTCACTTACATTATCTTGCAAATGACTTATTTGCGTAAATGCTTTTTATGGTAGATAGTATTTCACGCTCTGTAAAGTCGTTTTGGCTATATTGTTTTAGTTGGTTTTCTACTTCGTGTTGAGGTATTCCAAGTCTATGCGCTGCGCCTGCTAGTTGCGTTATAAATCTATTTCTATTCCCCTTTGCAAATAGCCCTACTTTACTCTCAGTCCATGATATTAGTTTTGCCACATCAGGTGTAACAACGTTATTTACAGGGGTTGCAGTTTTAGACTCAATGAGGAGCTTTTTATAAGGTTGTGCGTTACTGTTCCATGTAGCTTTTGGGTCGCTAGAAATACCTCGCAAACGGCTTATATCCTTACAGCTTGGATCTACAATTAAATTCATTGCGGCAAAATCTTTTTCTATAGCCATGAATTGCTCTTTATGCTTATGAGGATAAAACAAAGGCATTACTAAGAATAAGCCTTTGCCCGAAACGCTAAGTGAAGCCATTAAAACTTCGTTCCAAGTTCCAATAGTATCCCTTAGATTATCCCAATCATTAATTGTAGGATTGTCTTTGGCATCTATATCTATTGCAATAAACCCGCTGTGTTTTATAAGGTTGCTATTCCCCCTCTTTGTAAATAACCCGCTAATTGTAACGCCAGGGAGTTGTTTCTTTAATGTTTTGTTTCCAGCTCTTATTTGAGTTATTTCATCTTCATAATCGCAATAAATTATGTTTTCGTAGAATTGATAGACTGTTATTCCCATTACAGGGGTTGGGTCTATGTAATTCCTAAATAGTGATATTTTAGATTTTAAATTCATGCTGGTTTACTGGTTTAAACTGGTTTAGTAGTTTAAGCGTATATCTATACGCTAAACTAAACCACTAACCTAAACTAGAATATTGCCCTGTTATACTTGTATGCCGATCCCTCTTTGCTTATCCATCCCTTTTGTTGATAGTACGCTAAAAAGTCTTTTGCTTTATTGTCACCTAACCTAACTTGCTGTGAACCGTAAGCTACTTTTATAGCTTTCCATAGCTCGCTATATTTTGGAGTTGTATTAGATTCGAATACTTGGCTTAACACGTTAAAGTGCTGCTCATCCTTTAATTGGTCGGGATTAGTTGTTTTCGGCTTCACGTTTTCGGTATCGGGCATTTCGCATGGTTCAGGTAACCCCTCGTCATTAATGTAAAATGCAAAATCATCAAACCCTAAATCACGGCTCATTTCACAGGAAACGATAGATGTATCTTTATTGTGGTCGTCCACTTTTACCGCTAATACAGTTTCTGCCTTGTTAACCATTTCTGTGCCGATGTGACCCCTTGCGTTTTGGTCGCCTTTGTTTTGGTGTAGCACCGTTACGATATGAATATTTAGTTCCGCCGTCCATTTTAGGAGTAAGCTGGTTAACTCGGTTGCGTTTTCCTCGTCATTGATGCCCTTTGTTAGCAAGTCTCTTATGCCATCAATGAATACTAATCCAATATTGGGTGTATTGTAAAGCGCAAACTCTATAAGTTGCAAGCGTTCGGCTGGCTTGAATTTTCGCAATCCAAACGCTCGGAGGTTTGCTAAACCCTTACTTTGGCGCAATATCCTTTTTATTGTCCTGTTTAAGTGATAATTTGATTGCTCGGTATCAAAGTATAGCACTGCATTTTTAAAGGCTGGCAAAACACCCTTAATGCGATTTAACATCGTGTTGCCCGATACTGCTGCTGCTGCTAAACCTGTTAGTAAAAATGTTTTTTTGCTCTTAGCCTTTCCTATAACCATGCTAAAATTTCCTAGCGTACAGCTGGGGGCTATATTATTACCCGATATTATTTCTATGGCTGTTGGAGGTTTGTCTATATCCAATGTTGGGTCAACTTCCACCTCCTCTAATGTTTTCCACGGATTAATGGTGTCGGGAGTTTCAAATTCATTTAAACTAACGCCCTGTGGTATTGTGTTTTGAGGATTTATTTGTATATTTGCCATATCGTCATTTCATTTATAAATAGCTCATGCCTCTAGGTTTTGTTAGCCTAGAGGTTTTCTTTTTTCCTCAAAGATGATGCAAGCCTATCTGTAGCCTTTTGTTTAGATACATCGGGCATCCCTTGTGCAATCCATGCTTCAAGTTCTATTCGGGAAAACCATAATTTGCGACCCCGTTTTGTATGTGGGATACGTCCGTCCATACTCATTTTATAGATGCTACTTTTTGAGTAAACCTTTAAGATTTCTTTTGCTAGCTCTATTCCTCCCTCTAACTGCTTTACAGGGGTGGGTAAATGCTGGGGTTGGGATACCTTTGATAGCAACCTTTCTATGTTAGCTAATCGCTGGTCAATAACTTGAAAAGGATTGTAATTGTCCATTGCTCTAGTATTTAATGTTTTAACTAGTGCAAGCTAATACAGGTGGGGGGTATGTGTATAGATGAATTACACAAAAAGAAAAAAACCAACTATTTATAAAACAGTTGGTTATAGGTGTTTTGAAAAAATAAAAAGTAACATGGGTAATATGACTAAAATTACTGCATCATTTTCTTAAGTTCAGATGCAAATTCCGAAAATTGTCGACTATTTTTTTTCCTGTAATTTGATTTTGCTTTAGTGTATTCGAAACCAAAATTTCGTTTGATTATTTTACCATAATCAAATCCTTTTGGTTTATCCTCTATTGTATTCTGTATGGTATCTAGCATGACTAAAATGAGACCTTTATTCTCAGGGTCAAATAGTAATTTCTTACGCTCCTTTCCATCATCTATAAAACGGCTTATCCAGTAGTTTTGCGACTCATTCTCAAACAAATTCTTGTAGGTTTGATACAAATTCGCTAGTAATTCTCTATCTGCTAAAGGCTCTATAGGCTTAGATAGGTCTTCTAAATATTTAACATAAGCCTTAATTTTTAGGTGGGCATTTTTGTTAATGATGCTACCCTTCGACTTCTCTAAAAGTGGCTTGTATTGGGCTAATTGCTGGTCAATAAATAGTTGTTCGTCCTGATAAAACCCACTTTTGTTTTTGTCGTTTACGGTGCATTCCTCAATATTAGGGTTGCCGTTTTCATCGGGCAACATAAGCACCTCTTTTAATAGGGAGCTGCAACTACTTACATCATCCCCATTTATGGTTACTTGGCTTGAATTAAGCACACGCCATTTAGCGTACTCTTTAGCGTAAACCTCACTCACATTATCGGGTGTAAGCCCCCCTAATGCGTTTAGTAGGTAAATTTTTTTCTCCATTAGCTTTCAAAATATTAACGATGCCTCAAAATAATGATTGTCAAACAAACCTCGTGTAGTGCTTATTGTGTTGATTAATTGATAATTCGTTATCCCAACGAATTGAACTATTAATTTATGTTCATGAATTAACCCCAATGTTATTGATAACATTAAAGTGGGCTTTTTTCTGCTCTGATTCAAAGGATTTAAGATATGTTTCGGTTGTTTTTATTGATGAGTGTCCAAATATTTCGCCAATAAAAGAGATAGGTGCGCCCGAATTCTTAAGAATAGTTGCGAGCGTATGCCTTGCAACGTATGTAGTTAATCCCTCAATCTCTAGTTGTTCACCAATTCTTTTTAATTGCTTATTAACCTGTTTTGTAAATGATTTTACGTTATCCCTAATCTTTACGGGTGTTAACCCATCTGTTAGGTGAGGTATTACATAGGCATCAGGCGACTTATCATCATTGCCCCAACGCTCAATGATGCGCTTTGCATTATCAATGTATGGTACAATGATAGGTTTATAGTTTCGGCTGGTGTGCTTTGTCTTTTCCCTTATAAAATGTACTTCATTGCCCTTTATGTTCTTCCACTTCAATAGTAGCATATCTTTGAAGTTAATCCCTCCGAGGTAAAACGAAAGTAGAAACATATCACGGCAACGCTCCAAACTTCCATCAAGTTCTAGTGTTGCTATTTTATTCATTTGCTCCACGGTTAGCGCTATTTTCGTACCATTCCCTTTGGGTATTCTATAGCCATCTGTTTCATTGCTATAGAATGGGTACGCTCCACGGGGTACATCACCGCTTCTTATAGCATCGTTAAACAACGTTCTTAAATTCCTGAGATAGTACCCTAATGAGGTTTCGGTAATACCCTCCTTATTCAAAGCCCATACTTCAAATTTTTTAAGCCATTGAGGGTTTATATCTACAAATTGAACATCACGCTTATACTTTTCTATAAATCGTTTAGCGGTTTGGTAGGTGGCTGCTGTTCCTGCTTGTCCGTTAGCTAATAGCTCTTCAATCTTATTATCAAATGCTACATTTACATAAGAGTTGCGCCCTTTCTTTAGTTTTTTCCTTAGTTTTTCGTGGCTATATTCCTCTACTTGGGCAATTCCCTCAACAGCATTTTTAATGCGCTCAAAACTGGCTGTAATGAGTTTTTTAGTCTCAATTAGCGATACGCTTTTAGTCTTTTCAAGTTTAGCAAATTCATCACTTGTTAAATCAAATCCTAATGCGATATAAAGCCGCTCACGTTGGTATGTTACTCTAGCTTTAACAGGATAGTATGTTTTTCCCTCAATGATTTTAGATCTCCTAGTATCTAGGTAAACCGCACCCGTAATGCTTCCGATTAAAAAGTTATCCATGATTGCAGCGTTTTAATGGTGCTGTGTATCAAAAATAAAATTGGATACACAATTTGATACACAGCTAATGCAAATATACGAATAAAAATGAAACCAAACGACACAAGCAATAGATTTAAAATAACTGAAATACAGGCAATAACAAATTTAATGTTTTATATTGACAATTGAGGAAAAATATAAATATTATGACTCTTAATCATGGGGTCGAGAGTTCGATCCTCTCCGAACCGACAGAAGCCACTCATTATGAGTGGCTTTTTTTATTGTATTGAGCAACCTAAACCCTTCGTGCATTAAACCCTTATCAAGCTAAGTAATCTAAGCCAAAAACCAAACGGCCATGCTAATAGATTTACGAAGCGACACAGTAACCCGTCCCACAGAGGAAATGCTAAAGTATATGATGCAGGCTCCAGTTGGCGACGATGTTCTTGGGGAGGATCCAACGGTAAATGCACTTGAACAAATGGCGGCAAATCTTTTTGGAAGGGAAGCTGCTATATTTTGCCCATCAGGAACGATGACCAACCAAATAGCCATAAAGCTGCACACTCAGCCTGGCGATGAGGTTATTTGCGACAGGATGGCTCATATATATAACTTTGAGGGCGGGGGCATCGCATTTAACTCTTCGTGCTCTGTTCGTTTGCTCAATGGCGATAACGGCCGGTTCACTGCAGAGCAGGTGCGGGAAGCCATTAATCCAGACAATATTCATCATGCGCCTTCAAAGCTTATTGCACTAGAAAACACTTGCAATAAAGGGGGAGGCGCTTACTATTCGTTTAGCGATATTCTGGCTATTAAAGCTGTTGCTCACGAGGGAGGAATCCCAATGCACCTTGATGGCGCTAGGCTCTTTAATGCGTTGGAAGAGACTTGCGAAACTCCTGTTGAGTATGGTTTGGCCTTCGATACCATATCAATTTGTTTATCTAAAGGATTGGGTGCGCCTGTAGGCTCACTGCTTATTGGCTCTATGGAGCATATAAAGAAAGCTCGCCGTTACCGAAAGGTTATGGGGGGAGCAATGAGACAGGCAGGGTATTTGGCTGCTGCTGGTATTTATGCGCTTGAGAATAACATTGCTCGACTGGCTGACGATCATCGCAGGGCGAAGGCTGTTGGCGAGGCTATTGGTAAGCTTCCTTGTGTAAAAAGGGTTCTTCCGGTTGACTCAAACATTATAATATTTACGCTTGATAGCAGCGTGTTGGATATAAATTTTCTAAAGCAGCTCAAGTCGAAGGGGATTTTGGCATCGGGGTTTGGCCCCCAAACAATCAGAATGGTTACCCACCTAGACTTCACCGAGGCGCATTTAAATCAGTTCCTTTCAACCATAAGGCAGTTGTAACGGATAATAAAAAAGCCTAGCATAGGGCTAGGCTTTTTTATTGGTATATAATGGTTAAAAGAAGTCGTCCTCAAAAATCTCCTTGTTGTTGCTACCATCTGTTACGTTTTCGCAATCAAGATCATAATTGCCTAGCACTAGCGGCTTTTCCCACATATCGTTTGGAGAGATATTAACATAGGGATCGCTGTAAACTTTTTGTAGGAATAGGGCATAAATTGGCAAGGCCATGTTTGCTCCTTGCCCCATACCTATGCCCTCAAATCTAACCGATCTGTCCTCTGCTCCAACCCAAACCCCCGATACTAGATTGGGGTTTAGCGCCATAAACCATCCATCGGAGTGGTTTTGGGTGGTTCCCGTTTTGCCTGCGATGGGGCCAGGCAGATTATAGCGGAAACGTAATCTAACCCCTGTTCCCCTGTTAATAACGCCTTCTAGTAGGTTAACCATTAAAAAGGCTGTTTGCTCGCTTATGGCCTCATTCTTTTGGGGATGGAAGGTAGCAAGCACATTGCCGTTCTTATCCTCTATTCTTGTTACTAAAAGAGGTTCAACGTGCACTCCTTTGTTTGCAAAAGTTCCGTATGCGCTTACCATTTCGAATAATGAAACCTCCGATGTTCCCAAGAAAATGGAAGGAACGGGGTCAATCCTACTTTTAACGCCCATTTTTTTAATAACCTCTACAACCGACTGTGGGTTAAACTGCTTAATAAGCCAAGCAGATACATTGTTTACGGAGTTGGCTAAGCCCCACTTAAGGGTAACCATCTTTCCATCGTAGTCAGATCGTCCGGAGTTTTTGGGAGTCCAGGTTGAATCGCCATCCACAAATGTTTGTGGTACGTTTGGTATTTGGTGGCATGGAGAGTAGCCCTCCTGCATTGCAAGTGTGTAAAGGAACGGCTTTATGGTTGATCCAACTTGCCGCTTTCCTTGCCTAACCTGATCGTACTTAAAGTGCTTAAAGTTTGGCCCCCCAACGTATGCTTTTATGTAACCGCTGTGCGGATCCATAACCATGAACCCTGCCCTTAGGAATCGTTTATAGTGCTTTATTGAGTCCAGTGGCGACATAACGGTATCCCTTTCGCCCTTATAAGTAAAAACGGTCATGGGTACCTTTGCATTAAAGCTTGTGTATATGCTATCCATGGAGGCTCCATTGTTTTTTAGAACGCGGTAACGCTCTGTTTGCTTAATGGCGGAGAGCATAATGCTATTAACCTGATCGTTTGTTAGCTCTTTTGCGAATAGCCTATTGCCTTTCGCCTTAACTTCTCGGTCAAAGGCTACCTGTAAGTCAAGCCCTAGGTGCTGACTCACTGCTTCCTCGGCATATTTTTGCATTCGGGAGTTAGCGGTGGAGTATATTTTTAAACCGTCTCGGTAAAGATTGTAAGGTGTTCCGTCGGGTTTAAGGTTCTTATTGCACCATCCGTATAATGGATCGTTTGCCCAAAGTAGCGAGTCATCGTGGAACTGAGAGTAGGAGTAGTACCTTTTGGGGTCGGGCTTATTGGCCGACAGGTATATTCTAAGGTACTCCCTAAAATAAGTTGCAAGTCCCTGGTTGTGGTCTTGTACCTTGTACTCAAGATTAATGGGGGTTCGAGATACCGAATCGTATAGCGTAGCATCTAAAAAGCCATACTTCTTCATTTGCGAAAGTACAAAGTTTCTTCGCTGTAGTGAACGTTCTGGGTTGCGAACGGGGCTGTACCTTGTTGGCGCATTAACTACACCAACAAGAACGGCTGCTTGCTCAACGCTTAGTGAATCGGGGGTTGTGTTAAAGAAGGTTTTTGAAGCGGCCTTTATCCCAAAGGCATTGCTACCAAAGGGAACCGTGTTTAGGTACATGGCCAGAATCTCATTCTTCGTGAAATTCCGCTCCAGCTTAACAGCTGTAATCCACTCTTTGAACTTCGCTAAGGCTAACTTTGAAAAGCGCGATACCGAAGAGGTGTAAATAGCCGTATCCCTTGGAAACAGGTTTTTAGCCAGCTGTTGGGTAATGGTACTTCCTCCACCGCTTCCAGTTTGCCCTAATGCAATAGTTTTTACTGCTACACGGGCAAGCCCACGGGCATCAATTCCGCTATGTTTATAGAATCTAATGTCCTCCGTTGCCAAAAGGGCGTTTACAAGGTTTGGAGAGAGCTCTTCAAACTCAACAAAGGTTCTGTTCTGTATGTAGTAGGTTCCTAGTAATTTGTGGTCTTCAGATATTATCTCCGAGGCTAAATTACTCCTAGGGTTCTCCAGCTCCTCAAACGAGGGCATGGGGCCAAAAAACTCAACGCTGATTAGCGTAAAAAGGGTTATCACAAAAAGAAACCCAAAAATAAATATTCCCCAGAACCACAGGAGAAATTTTGTTTTTGTACTCTTATCTTTAGCAGGCATAGGCTTACATTTGATTTACAAAGTTAGCAATTATTTACGGCTATTAGGCTTTTGCTAGTGCAGGTAACAGGGCAAACGCATCTAAAATATTTTAGCATTTAATTACCTGAATATCAACAAAGTAGTTTGTTTTTAATGAAAAAAATCGTATATT
>JAFGDZ010000066.1 GCA_016931855.1 Bacteroidales bacterium | reverse complement strand
TTGGATAGGAAGAGCCGTATGACGGGAGACTGTCACGTACGGTTCTGTGAGAGGTTTAGGGGTGAGACTCCCCTTTACCTACTCGACATTTAATTGCTTTTTTGCTAGTAAACGGAGCGTTAAGTTACACAAAAAAGGGTCTTGCCCGTAATGTCATGCTAGTAATAAGAGGGGTTTTGTTTCGCAGCTATTCTGTATCTATCAGGTAACGGGCTTGTTAAATACTCTGAAAAGTGGTTGTGTGTTTGCGGTTGCTAGCAAAAAATGTGATAGATTAGTTTCCCAAATCCGTTAACCTATGCGTAATTCCTGCTTTTTGTGTTTCTCTTTGGTTTTACTAGTTGTTCTATTTTTAAACGGTGGTGCCGTTGTATCTGCTCAGTCTGTTCAGGGCGCAGTTACCAATGAGCATGGCGAGCCCATTGTTTACGCATCAATTTACGTAAAAGAGCTACGCATGGGCACTTCGGCAAATGCCAATGGGCGTTACTTAATAAATCTTCCTGCCGGAGAGTACTCTGTAGTATTCAGGAGCCTTGGTTTTGAGACTGTTGAGGAAAAGGTTCTGGTTAGCAACAATAGTGTGCACCTTAATGTTACCCTTGCTGTTAGGCCATATCAAATAGCCCCTGTAACTATTGGCTCCAAGGCGGAGGATCCTGCTTATGCCATAATTCGCAAGGCAATAGGCTATGCCCCATACTACCAGAACCAGGTAAAGGAGTTTGATGCCGAGGTTTACCTTAAGGGAACTATCAAGGTTAAAAAGCTGAGCTGGATTGTAAAAAAGGCCATAAAAGATGATCCTGATGCACCAAAGGAGGGAGACCTTTATCTTCAGGAGTCTGTTAACAATATACATTTTACCGCGCCCAATAAGTACGACCAAACGGTTAAGCTTATTCGCTCAAACTTTCCCGAGGGTAACGATGCCTCCGATAACGTGATGCGCTTTACCAATGCCAGCTTTTACCAGCCACAGGTGGGCGATGTTGTTCTTCCGCTAGCTCCTAACGCTCTGCGTTTCTACAGCTATAGGTACGACGGATTCTCCATTCAAGATAATAGGGTGATATATAAAATAAAGGTTATCCCTAAGCGTAAAAGTAAGCAGCTGGTTGCGGGATACCTTTACATTGCCGATGAGTACTACAATCTGCATGAGGTGGATTTGCAGCTCGAAGCAGTTTTTGGTCTTATTAACATACGGCAATCCTTTGGCGAGGTGGAGAAGGATGTGTGGCTCCCAATCAGCTATTTCTTTACGCTTGATGGGAGCTTTCTTGGTAATCAGGGTAGTGCAAACTTTGTATCGTCAGTTAAGTACTCTTCTGTTGAGGTTGATAAGGCTCTTAAGGCTCCTTCGGCGCTAGCAGTTGCGTTTAAGCAGCGGAGTACGCAAGAGCGCTCTACTCCTGCACCCCAAAAATCCCGGAAACAGGCAAAGCAAAGTCGCGATTCCTTAAAAATGGATGCGCTGTTACAAAAGGAATCCTTTACCAATAGGGAGATGTACCAACTGTCTAAACTAATGAACAAGCGGTTTCGGGAGCGCGATACTACAGCTAAACCGCTTGAGGTGGTAGATCCTGTAACCATTACTGTTGACTCGTCTGCACGCGATTATAAGCCTGAGGCGTGGCAGCAGCTTCGCCCGCTTCTTTTTACAAACGATGAGGTTGTTGCCGATAGCGCTATCCAAACAAAACTTATTGCCGCGAGTAATTCTGCCGCTAGCGATACCTCTTCCGATAGTGAGGGAAGCGTATTGGGCACCGTTGTCTTTGGTAACTCCTGGTATAATCGCGATAAAAGGCAAACCATTGAGTTCTCGGGGATAGCAAACCCTACGCATTTTCAGTTTAATACCGTTGATGGCTTTGTTCTTGGTGCATCCTTTAAGTACGAGCGGGCGTTTGAGCACACCGTAGTAGCCATTAGCCCAGCTCTGACGTATGCATTCTCCCGAAAAGTACCAATGGGGAGCATCCAGGCGCACTTTACCTATGCCAATAAGCGCCGCGGAAAATTTGGTGTTGATATTGGTAGCACCTCATCCAACTTTAATGCGGCGCAGGGCGTTAGCAAACTAGTTAATACACCTGCCTCCTTGCTGTTTGGTAGGAACTACATGAAACTGTATGGCCATACCTATATTAAGGTAAGTAACCAGATTGATATTGCTAATGGGTTAGAACTTTTTGCTCAACTTGAACTTTCAGAGCGTGAGGCTCTCTCAAATACCACCAGTTATATCTTCGTAAGTCAGAATAGGGCTCGGTACACCCCCAATCAGCCAGAGAATAGTAGGGTAGAGCCCAGTAATCTGAGTAATAGCAAAGCGTTTATTACACAGTTACAGCTAAGCTATACACCCTTTTACTATTACGAGATGCGTAGGAACCGCAAGCGTATGCTCTACTCCAAGTTCCCCACATTAACGGTTATGTCTCGGTTTGCACAGCCTGGCATCCTTGGTTCGCAAGCAAGTTTTGCGCAGCTCCAAGGAGCGGTTCAGCATCGTATCCGCACAGGCTCCGGAAGCAGTTTTAGCTATTCCGTTAAGTATGGGGGCTTCTTATCCTCTAAGAGTATGTTCTTCTCCGATTTTGTTCATTTTAATAGCCATGCGTCGCCCGTTATTGCTCGATCTTTTTACCAATCGTTTCAAAGTGCTGGGTATTATAACCTTAGTACGAATTCATCCTATGGACAGGTTATGGCTACGTACCAAACGCCCTACCTTGCACTTAAGTTCCTGCCATTCCTAAGCAACAGGATGTGGCTTGAGAGTGTACACCTGTCTTTACTCAAGTTAAATGGCGAAAAGCCTTATGCCGAGTTAGGCTATTCCTTGAGTAGGATTGGTGCGTTTGCTAGCGTAGGAATGTTTGCCGGATTTGAAGGCTCTCACTTTAGCTCAGTATCATTTAAAGTCGCGTTCTCTTTTTTAGATAATGATTAACCCCATTCCTATTCACCAATACACGGCTTCTATAATTAGCCCGTTTATCCCGTTGTTATGAGGGGTTGTACTAAGCCTCTCTTTTTTGTTGATGATTTGTGCTCTGAATCATTTACTTTTGGATAGCATATGGGAATTAGACTCCTTCTTTGTATTACAAATACCTAAATAACAAGGAGATGTGTTTTTGTGCGTTGGGAGTAATGGGTAATTTCCCTGCTTTTATTGCATATCTTATTTTGGAGTTGATTTTTAAATAACAGGTATTCAGGTAAATGCAATTAAATGCAGGCTGTGTGTACATATTGTTAGCTCCTTATCCTTATATATTAGGTTATGATTCATCCCTAGGTTTCTCCTTTCACGGCGGTTTTGGTCGTTTTTACCATTTCTTTCCCAGCATTACGCAAAAGAGCCCCCGCTTTATGATGCCATTTATACTCATAAAATCCCCTGTCTTTGCCTATTTTCTTAGTAATGTAAATTTTTTTTGATTTTTTTCTGATAATCAACATTCACCTAATCAATATTTTGTAACTTTACTGTTCCC
>JAFGDZ010000065.1 GCA_016931855.1 Bacteroidales bacterium | reverse complement strand
CAATTCCGCTAACTTCTATCTTCTTCCAATTCTTCCTCTTTTATGTCACCCCTTCGGGGTTATAAAATATTGGGAAAACCGATCTTCTACAAATACATCACCCCGCTGGGGTTCAATAAATTCCGATTGACTTCCGATAACTTCTATCTTCCTCCTCTCCATCAACTTCCTCTGTTATCATAGAACACAAATGACACAGGTTTTACAGATGAATACAGATTAGAAAATCATTCCGATAACTTCTATCTCCCTCATCTCCCTCTGCTTTCATAGAACACGAATAACACAAACCCTACAAATACTCACTAATTAGGAGGACCAATTCCGCTAACTTCCGCTAACTTCCGCTAACTTCTATCTTCCTCATCTTCCTCATCTTCCTCATCTTCCTCATCTCCCTCTCCTCATCAGCTCAATAACCCGTTGGTTCTTAGAATAGGTGCGCTGCAGGATAATCCAATTGGCAAAAAAGAAAACGGCAGCCATTACCCAAAGGTGCATAAGTTCCTTGCCTGCCGACGAGAGCGGAGCTCCCATTACACAAACCTTTAGCATACCCTTAATGCCCGGCGTGCTGGGAAATAGCTGCGACAACGCCTCAAACCCCCAAGGAAAAGACTCTACAGGCCAAGAGAAACCGCTTAGAAACAGCAGTGGCACTGAGGTAAAGAGCAGAGTAATCATAGACTGCTCACGACTCTTAAATAGGGTTGACAGTAGCATTCCCAGAAAGATACACGACAGCAGAAACGGGATAGAGAATAAGAATACGTTTACCGGATTCCCCCAATGCGGAAAGCTAAACCAACGCATTACAAGCGCTAGCAAGTAAAACGACACTGGGATATAAATGGTTAAGTAGGCCAGCGAACGGCCAAAAATCAACCTTACAGTACCACCGTTTAACCTTGACAATACCTTTAGGTATCCACGCAAACCCCTTTCCCGTTCCGATCCGCCTAGCATACCAATACCCATTAGCAAGCTCTGCTGTAGTATAAGCATAATAAGCGCAGGCATGGCATAGCTGCCATAACCCGATGAGGGGTTGTAGAGCGGCTCACTAACAAAATCGACAGGTGCCGCTAAATTTGCCGATTGGCTGGGGTGCGCCCCCTGCATTTGGAACCGCTCCACCTTAACTGCATTACCTATGGCCTGCGTTACCAACATTGTTCCCTGCAAAACCTGCTTATAAATAAGCATATAGCTAGCATCGGCGTAAAGTGCCACAATGGCCTGCGCACCTGTGGCTATGCTCTTACCATAATCGGCAGGTATAACCACAACGCCATGCACCGTTCCATTGTAAAACTGTGCGGTGGCCTCGGCAAGGCTAAGCGGCTTGCTCAAAACAGCAATCTGTTCCGTTGCGTTGAGCAAGCGGGTTAGCTCACGGGAACGCTGCGTATTGTCCAAATCAACAACCGCAATGGGCGTTTTGCGTAGTACCTCCGTATTGTAGCTAATGCCGTAAAGCAGCGGATAAACTAACGTTGCACCAAAAAAAAGGAGCATAACACCGCTATCGGTAAACACCCGCTTTAGCTCCAAAAACCAAATGGAGCCCATCTCCCTAAACCCCGTAGAAATATATTGCTTTAAACTATTCATGGCAAACTAATTTTTACCCCACAACCGTGGCGTTTTGCATACCTTCTTTAGCCTACCAACAAACAGGAATGGCATAGCCAAAAAGAGGTTTAGCGCAAGCAGCGATGGTAACGACGACGCAACGGGTGCGCCCTGCAACGACTGGTCTATAAACACCTTTATGTAGTGAGTAAATGGGAAAACATCGGCAACAAGCATCATGGGCTTGTACATGGCAATATGCGGATAGGTAAGCCCCGACACGGTAAAGGCCAACGCTGCGTAAACCGACGATACGCTTAGCGCCATGCGCAAGCTGGTAAACACAGTAGCAATTACAATTCCCATTGATATATACGCCAGCACAAACAGCAGCGCATTGTAGGTTATTAAAATCTTACTCCCCTTAAATGGCGTTCCAAAATACTTAAACAGCAAAACGTTAGCAAATACCATCATAAGCATGTAGATAAGCATGTAAGGCAACATTTTGGCCGACAAAGCCCTAACAATACTGCCCTGTGCTGTGCTTAACCACTCCCCTGCCCTATGGTACTTAAACTCCGACCCAATAGCATACACCGTTCCGCCCAAAATAAACATCAGCAGCATAATGGGCAAAAATGCCGTTGTGAGGTAGTAAAAGTAGTTGCTATAGGGGTTAAACAGCACGTGAGTATCAACCCTTACTGGCATCACCGCCTGCATTGCCGCATTGGTGTGCTGCCCTTTTTTTAGGCGGATATTTAGATCAACCCCAGCCGAGAAGGTAGAAATGGCAGTAGTAACATCCTTGTTTAGTATTCCGCCAACAATCATGTAGGCATTATTGTAGAAAAAGGCCACTTGCGGTTGTACTCCTTTAAAAATATCGCGCTCAAAATGCGCTGGAACAACAAGCACACCATATATCTCCCTATTCTCAATGGCTTGGCGAGCCTGGGCTAAGTTTGCATAGCTTTGCAGCACCTGTGCCGATGGCGTTGCATCAACCATGCGTACCAGCTTACGCGATGTTGCGCTCTGGTTTTGGTCAACCAAGCCAATGGGCAAATTGCGCGGAACGCCCTTACTAAAGATAAGCGCCATTATACCTATGGCAAGCAGTGGCAGTACAAGGGTTACCATTAAGTAGGTAGGCTTACTAACCATAAGACTCAGCTCACGCTTAATAACGGCCCACCATCCTTTTGGTTTATAGCTACTCATTATAGTTTATGTATTAGGCTACAGGTTATCCCAATCAATAATTACAGTCATTCCCGGACGCAGATTCCCCACCTCACCTACAGGCTGAGCCCTAACCTCAAAGGTTTTTAAATCGAACGCACCGCTAGCCTTGGTTGCGCGCCACGTAGCAAAATCGCCCTCGGCCTTAATAAAGTTAACTTTTAGGCTGATAGATTTACCGCTAAGCGCAGGCACCGTAGCGGTTACCTCTGCACCCATGGTAAACTTCGATAGCATATCCTCGCGAATATGGAACGTAACCCAAGTATCGGTTAAGTCTATAATATGAACTACAGGAAAACCGGGGGTAACCAGTTCGCCCTGCTCTGCGTTAATTTGCGATATCTCCCCGTTAATTGGCGATGCCAAAAGGGTTTCGCCAAGGTACGATTGCACCTCGTTAATAGCGCCCTTTGCCTGATTAACCAATGCGCGTGCAGCAGCCTTATCCTCAACACGGGTTGCGCTAAGCGCCATTTCGTAGTTTGCCTTTGCAGCCTCCTCGTTCATTTTTGATACGCGCAGCTGTGTTTCGGCCTCATCGCGTTTCTGTGCGGGTATCACCCCTTCGTTAAAAAGGTTTTGCACACGCTCAAAGGTTTTTTGTGCCAGATCCGATGCGGCAACAGCCTTTTGGTACACGCTGTGCGCAGCGGCTATTTGCTCATCGCGAGCACCCTTTTGAGCCTTGTTACTCTGTGCATTGGCGGCATCGCCCAAAGCCATAACCTGCTGCATTTTGGCATCAATCTCGGGGCTACTAAGCTCTATTAGCATATCGCCAGCCTTTACTTGCGCACCAAGTTTTACGTGCTTTTTAACTATACGGCCCGCTATTTTAGTTGCCACCTTTACCTCTGTTGCCTCTACCTGACCCTGTATTAGCACTGGAGCCGGCTTAAAGGCAAACCATCCTATTACCGAAAGGAGCGCTACAAAAACAATAATTACCACTCCTATTATTACGCTACTGTTTTTCATTGCTTTATGCTGTGTTTTTTTAGTGTATTGTGTTAAAAGGCTAGTGACAGGTTACTAGTTACGTGATGATGCATTTGGCGTTCTAACATCTACCTCATCATCCGTTAACCTCACATTATTACTCTGCTCCAATTTGCTGACTTGTTCCAGCCAGTTCCATTAGCGTTGCCAGCGCAACATTATACTCGTAAACCGATTTAAGCTGCTCAACCTTAACCTTTGACAGATTCATATTGGCATCAACAACATCGGTAGATGTGGCAAAGCCCTCGCTAAAGCCCCTTTCGCGTACGCGTAGGTACTCCTGCGCAAACTGCAGGCTAACCTCGCCGCTTTGGTACTGCTCAACGGCCTGTTCCATTTGCTGGTAAACCCTTGTTATGCCAGTGGTAATATCCAGAGCGATTTTCTCCTCGGCGGTTTCAACCTGCTGACGCTGAATTTTGGCAGCCTGAATTTTGTTGTGCTTTGCCAGTCCATCAAAGATGTTCATCTTTAAACCAACTCCAACGTACCATTCGGGAGTAAGATCCGACATGTTGTAGCGGTAAATATCATAAGAACCCATAACCGCAATATCGGGCAAATAGGCCGAGCGCTCCTTGGTAATAGCCTGATTTGCCATAAGCTTTTTCTGCTCCAGCTGACCAAAAATTGGATTGCCTTGCCGCGCCATCTCAATGTAGCTATCCAAAGGCATAACAGCTTTTACAATAGTCATTGTTGAGGTAGGAAGCACCGGATTTGAAACGTTAAGTGTGCTTTTAAGCGCTGTTTGCATTAGCTCCACATCCTTAACCGCCTTCTTATACTCCTTGTCGGCTTGGGCATAGGCAACCTCGGCATGTAGGCGCTCTGCCTCCGAAATCATACCATTAGCCTCCATTTTGCGGGCATCCTCAAGGTGCTGATAGAATCCATCTAGTACCATTTTACGCACCTTAGCAACCTCCATAAACAGCTGCAAACCATAGTAACGCTGCACTAGCGAGGTAATCTCGGCATTGGTAACCATACGTGCCCTTTCCGACATCTCGTTGGCGCTAGCCTTTGCCGCCTTATTTGCCGCCATAATTTTACCACCAGTAAATATTGGCCACTTTAAATCGGCCGACACCTTACCCAGATTATCCTCAAGCAGAACCTTCTCCCATTCGGCATTGGAAACCGCAGCAAGTCCCTGTTGGGCTCCTTGTAGCAGCTGCTGATACTGTGGCGTTGCAGCAATTGCTGGATTTAGCGCTCCTATTAGCTGGGTTTGCCCTGCCGATAGCTGGTACAACCCCTCAAGGGCATCGCCAACTGGCGAGAGGTCTAAGGTTACTGGTTTGCTGGTAATACCAAAAGTTGCGCTAACGCCAACCTGAGGCATATACAAGCCCTTAGCAGCATCACGTTCGTACTCCTTTTGCTGGGAAGCCTGATTGGCAGCCTTAACGGCAGGATTCTGGCTAATGAGCAGCTCAATGCTCTGTTGTAGGTTTAGCTTTAGCGTATCGGCTGGCTCCTGTGCAAAAAGCTGAGCAGGAAGCACCCCTACGGCTAACATCCAAACACATACTACTAATCTTCTCATTACTAACGCTTATTAATCTTTTACTATTTGTCGTTTTCCTTTTATTAATCCCTATTTGCGTTGCCAATAATTCCTGAGTAAAGAATCTCAACCACTGCGCGTAGCCGCTCATCGGGCGACAACGGGAAATCGGCAACCATCTCGTTTGGTAGGGTATCGCGATACGACTCGGTAAGCAGCTTCTCGGCAGTGGCAATAAACATGTACAGCGCCATGTTAACGTGCCAGCCAGCCTTTACCTTACCCAAGTCAACACCCTTGTTAAGAATTCGCATTCCGTGCGATAGAAAGGTCTCCTTTTTGATTTTCACAATGGCATCGTACGCCTGTGGGAGGTTCCATTTAAGATCGTTCACCACGGGCATAACCCTCGAAACCCAAACACCCAGCAGGGATAGAATGGCCTTTACCTCCTCCTCGTAGCTCATTTTGGCTTGCTCCTCAACAGAAAGAATATCGCGCTCAAACTCAATCCGTGTTTGCTCTATTACAGCAAACATTAGCTGCTCTTTGCTGCCAAAGTGATTGTATATGGTTTTTTTGCTGATATTTAGCTCTGCAGCAATCTCGTCTAAACGAATCTTGCTGTAACCATACCGGAGAAACATCTCCCTCGATTGCTGTATAATCCTGTTCTGCATAACCGAAACCGATTTACACTTTTTTAGTGTTTTAAGTTTCCACAAAGGTAATACGTGAGGATATATCTTATACCAAATTGACACTTTTTAGCTCAAAAAATTGGAGTCAGCATAAAATATGGTTTAGCAAGGTTATTCTCCACCAAGGAGTAGTGCTTTTTCACAACAAAACAACGTTGGCATAGCGCAATAAGCCGCTGTTTATCAGCCAACAAACACAAAACCCAGAGAAACACCCCAAAAGAGCAGCACCCCTACATGGCTGATTACATTTAGCTTAAGGCTCTTAAACATAAGAAGGCGTATTCGACTCATAAATCACATTCATTTCATATCTTTATCGCACCCATACGCAGCGAAATGGGGAAACAAATCGTCATTACACAACACGATAAAACTTAGAATATGGAAATCGAAAGAACATCTACTGCTGGCCAAGTAATGGGCATTATAGGGATTGTACTTGGAGTGATTTCGCTTATTGTTGCATTTATCCCCTGCATTGGGGTGGTTGCTTTTATTCCTGGCACCCTTGCGGTAATATTTAGCATCATTTCCATTGTTCAGGCCACTAAGGGTTACGGCTCAAAAGGCCTGGGCATTGGCGCACTAATAGTTTCGCTAGTTGCAATACTTTTGGCCGCACTTTGGCTAGCCCTATTTAGCGGTGCAACCATGGTTGCCAACAAGGCCATTAAGGATTCTGGAGGCTTTGAGCAAATAGGCCGCGAATTTGAACGCGCCTTTGAGCAGGAGCTAGAGGAGGATATCGACATGAATGCAGTTACCGATAGCCTTGAAGAGGCGCTTCGCCGACTTGAACTTGAAATGGAGCAGCTTGACGAGAACACCCCTGATGGCGAAAAAGCGCGCAAAGCAGGCGAAGCCACGGCAAAAGCGCTTAAAAAAGCGGCCGAAGGGCTAAAAGCCAAAGAAAAAGCCGACTCGCTAAAGAATTAGCAAATGAATTCCAGATTCTACTGGCTCGGCAAAAGCAATGGCACAAGAGCGTACAACATGCTCAACATTGCTTTTGCTGGGCTTGTTATTTTCATACTACTATACTCCCTTGCCTTTAGCGGAACATCGCACCCCATACCTGCTCTACTAACCGATAATACGGGAATTACCCCCCCAAGCAAAGGGCTATCGCAGGCCTTCTCGCTTATTGTTAGGGGCAATATTAGCAGCGCACTAGCTGCCAATGAGCACAGCATAAGGATTTTCATCTTTTTTGTATTGCAGCTGGCGCTACGTATTGCACTAATGCTTACCATTGGCTTTGGATTGATACGCTCCTCCAACAAGCTTACTGTGCTTGGCATTACCGACATTGCCATATCAACAATACTCTTTGCCATATGCTTTTACCCGCTAATTGCCTACACCATTAGCATGCTTGTGATATAGGCACAAACAAATAGCCTAACTACCCATTTTTAGCAAAGCCAAGCCAATTTTATACAGCAAGCAACTATGGCACTTGACATGCGCACTTCTCCTTAGCAAACTACCCTATTATTGTGTGGCACTCCCTTTGCTGTATGGCAAAATAGCCCTAAATTGGGACAAAAAAACAGCCATGAGCATAAAGATATTCCACAACCCCCGATGCAAGCATAGCCGCGCTGGGCTAGAATACCTTAAGGGAAAAACCACCGACATTGAGATTAGGAGCTACCTAACCGAACCACCAACCGCGGAGGAGCTTAAAGATGTGCTGCTAAAGCTAAACAAGAAGCCCAGCGAAATTTTACGCACGCAGGAGGAGTACTTTAAATTGGAGCTAAAGGGAAAATCCTTTACCAACGAGGAGTGGATTAAAATTCTTTGCGAGAACCCAAAACTTATTCAGCGCCCCATTGTTATTGGTAAGCATAAGGCGGTAGTTGCAAATCCGCCCGAAGAAATAAACAAAATCATTTAATCCCAACAGCATGCGAACACCAATCAAGCTTATAGCACTACTAGCACTGCTTACACTTGGAACGCAAACCTTTGCGCAGCAGCTAACCAAGGAAAGCGAAGCACAAATTGTAGAGGAGATAGTGGTACTGGTAAACAGGCACCGCACCAAACTTGGACTAGACACTCTAACCCATGAGCCTTTTGTTAGCGAAGTATCTAAGGAGCACAGCAAGAACATGGCAAAGGGAAAGGTAGGCTTTAGCCACGATGGTTTTGAAAATAGAGCCAAGCGAATTATTAAGGAGTTTGGCGGCAGCGGTTTTGCGGAGAATATAGCCTTTGGACAACCTACAGCACAGCAGGTTACCGAGGGCTGGCTTAAAAGCCCTGGCCACAAGGCCAATATAGAGGGCGATTTCACCCACATTGGCGTAGGCCTTTATGCCGATAAAAAGGGAACCATTTACTATACCCAGATATTTGTTAAGAAGTAGCCCCATTGTTAAAACAGAACAGGCTAAGCGTTGTAGCATCTTAAAAAATCAAACCTAAAACTGCAATACCATGAACTACAGAGTTGAACACGACACCATGGGCGACATAAAAGTGCCTGCAGAAAAGCTCTGGGGTGCACAAACACAGCGCTCGGTTGAGAATTTTAAGATTGGCAACGACCGTATGCCTGCCGAAATTATTAGGGCTTTTGCATACCTAAAAAAGGCTGCTGCCATTACAAACTTTGAGCTGCAAAAGATTAGCGAGGAGAAGAAGAACCTTATTGCTCAGGTTTGCGATGAGATTTTAGAGGGCAAGCACTGCACGGAATTCCCCCTTGTGGTTTGGCAAACCGGCTCGGGCACACAGAGCAACATGAACGTAAACGAGGTTATTAGCAACCGCACCCACGTAATTATGGGCAACAAGCTGGGACAAGGAAAGCCGCGAATACACCCTAACGACGACGTTAACATGTCGCAGAGTAGCAACGACACCTTCCCCACCGCCATGCATATTGCGGCGTACACCATACTTGCGGAGAAAACGCTGCCAGCGCTTAAGCAGCTTCGCGATACGCTTAGCCGCAAGAGCCGCGAGTTTATGCAAATTGTAAAGATTGGCCGCACGCACTGGATGGATGCAACCCCGCTAACGCTTGGGCAGGAGTTCTCGGGCTACGTATCGCAGCTAGAGCATGGCATACGAGCCATTGAGCACACGCTGCCACACCTACGCGAGCTAGCTCTGGGCGGCACCGCCGTTGGAACTGGCATTAACGCCCCAAAGGGATACACACCGCGCGTTGCCGAGGTTATTGCTGAGCTTACGGGCTACCCATTTATTACGGCCGAAAATAAGTTTGAGGCCTTAGCATCGCACGATGGCATTGTTGAGGCGCATGGGGCCCTTAAAACGGTTGCGGTTAGCCTTATGAAAATTGCCAACGACCTTAGAGCCCTTGCCTCGGGGCCACGTAGCGGTATTGGCGAAATTATACTACCCGCCAACGAACCAGGATCGTCCATTATGCCGGGCAAAGTGAACCCCACTCAAATTGAAGCGCTTACAATGGTTTGCGCACAGGTTATGGGCAACGATGTGGCCATTGGCATTGGTGGCATGAGCGGGCACTTTGAGCTTAACGTGTTTAAGCCAGTAATAATATTCAACTTCCTTAACTCCGCACGGCTGCTTGCCGATGCCTGCGTATCGTTTAACGACAACTGCGCTGTTGGCATACAGGCTAACAAAGCGGTTATACAGTGGCTACTACAAAACAGCCTAATGCTTGTTACGGCGCTAAACCCACACATTGGCTACGAGAATGCGGCTAAAATCGCTAAAAAAGCGCACAACGAGGGTATCACCCTAAAAGAGGCTGCTGTAACCCTTGGCCTGGTTACCGAAACCGATTTTGACAAGTGGGTTGATCCGCTTAAAATGATTGGAGAGATAAAGTAGCCGCATAGGCATAAGGCCAAATCGGCATAAAGAAAAAGCAAAGCCCCTTGAATAACCATATTCTTGGGGCTTTGCTAAATGATATATCCGGAAAAAGTTTTCTCTAGTCGCCCTCGCCAAATTGCATAAGGTATGATTTTAGGAAATCGTTAAGGTCGCCATCCAGCACATCAAGTACGTTGGACGACTCGTAGTTGGTACGTAAATCCTTAACCAGCTTGTAGGGGTGCAGCACGTAGTTACGAATTTGCGAGCCCCACTCAATCTTCTTCTTGCTGCCCTCAATCTCGGCCTGTATCTCCTGACGCTTGCGCAGCTCCAGCTCGTACAGGTGCGCCTTAAGAATACGCATGGCATTCTCCTTATTCTGCAGCTGAGAGCGGGTCTCAGTATTCTCTACAACAATTCCCGTTGGGATATGGTATAGCCGCACTCCCGTTTCCACCTTGTTAACGTTCTGCCCTCCAGCACCCGACGATCGGTATGTGTCCCATTTAATATCGCCAGCATTAACGGTAATCTCAATGGTATCATCAACAGCGGGAGCCACAAAAACCGACGCGAAGGAGGTGTGTCGCCGCGCGTTGGAGTCGAAAGGCGATATGCGCACCAACCTATGCACACCGCTCTCGCACTTTAGGTAGCCATAGGCCATTTCGCCAACAAACTCAAGGGTAACCGATTTTATACCAGCCTCCTCGCCCGCCTGCAGGTCAACAACCTTAACCACGTAGCTGTTGCGCTCGCCCCAGCGGGTGTACATGCGCATAAGCATCTCCACCCAGTCCATGCTCTCCGTACCACCAGCGCCAGAGTTAATCTTCATAATGGCGCCCAGCCTATCCTCCTCCTTGCGGAGCATGTTCTTAAGCTCAAGATCCTCCACCTTGTGCAGCGTGTTGGCAAACTGATCATCGAGCTCCTCCTCGGTGGCCTCACCCTCGCGGGTAAAGTCGTACATCACATGCAAATCGTCAATAAGGCTTTTCACCTCGTTGTACATAACAATCCACTGCTTAATACTGGCAATGCGCTTTAGCTGCTTCTCGGCCTCCGATGGGTTATCCCAGAAGTTAGGCTCCTGACTCTTCTCCTCCTCTTCCTCTAGTTGAATTTGCTTTGCATCGATGTCAAAGATGCCTCCTCAGCGCCTTCTCGCGCTTTGAAAGATCCTTTATATGTTCAATAGTTATCATTCTACCAAAATTTACGCAAAGATAAGATAATTGGGAGATGGCACAATGAGGGGTTGAGATTGCGGTAATAAGAGAGCAACGGTTGAATGCGATTGGAATGTGGAGAATTTAGGGGGTATCACTTTGGTTTTCTTAGAGTGGATACAGAAAACAGACAAAACTTCAAATGCTACTAATCTTTATGTATATTAGCATGAGGATATCTATTTAAATAAGGTATGATAATAAAGCCTACAGTAACCCTTGAGCTATCGGAACATCGCAACCAAGAGGTAATACTGATAAAATTTGAGTGGAATAAGCAAATAGTAGATAGGCTAAGAACTTTTCCAGGAACAACATGGAGTAATACCCAAAAATGCTGGTACATATTACAAAAGGAGTTCGACCTCAGTTCATTCTACAACCACCTAAAGCTGTATGCCTACGTGAACTACGAGGGCATAAAGCATATCAACGTTAAGGAAAAGCCAAAGACCACCTTAACCAATACTGAAGCAGAAGAGAATGCAGACCTTAAAACCTTTAGCATTTGGTTGCAGCACCGACGGTACAGCGAAAGTTCCATAAAAAGCTATGTTAGCCTAGCCGAAAAGTTTCTTGAACACATGGGGAACAAGCCTGTGAACGAGCTAACCAATGACGATGTAGTGAATTACGTTTACAACCACATTGTGGGCAAAGGGTATAGCTTTGCGCATCAAAACCAGACGGTTAGCGCATTAAAGCTCTTCTTTAGCGAAGTAGTTAAATCAGAAATTGAAATTGATAAAATCCGCAGACCACGTCCTGAGCATAAGCTACCCAATGTGCTTAGCAAAGAAGAGGTTAAGCGGATTTTAGCAGCCCCACAAAACATAAAGCACCGCACAATGCTAAGCCTAATATACGCCTGTGGATTACGCCGTAGCGAATTGCTGGAACTAAAACCCAATAGCATAGACAGTAAAAGGAATCTACTAATCATACGCCAATCGAAAGGGAACAAGGATAGAATTGTGCCCTTATCGGAGAAAACCATAATCATGCTACGCCATTACTACAAAATGTACAAACCCAAGGAATGGCTATTTGAGGGTCAGGTGGTTGGTGAGCAGTATACGGCAACAAGCTTACAAAAGGTGCTAAAGCATGCCGTGGAACAAGCGGGCATACGCAAACCCGTAACGCTTCACTGGCTTAGGCACAGCTACGCCACACACCTACTAGAAAGCGGAACGGACTTACGCTACATACAGGAAATATTAGGTCATAAAAGTTCAAAAACAACAGAAATATACACGCACGTATCAACACAAAGCATCCAGAAAATAAAATCGCCCTTTGATGATTTGTAGAAATATATTTTTTTCGATATTGTGTACCTTTGGTGTACAATACATACTATATTTGGTATGATTAATACACCTTAGGTGTATAGATAAGCAAGTTAGCTTGCATTAAAAAAAAACATGAAGCATTTAATTATAACATTGACCTGTGTACTTACTTTAACTACAGAACTCTATTCTCAACCTATTTCATATACAGATAGAGTTGAAAGTCTTTATAAACAAACCATTCGTGATTATGATGAAGTATTTCTCACCGAAATTGGATTAACAATGCGAGAATATTTCAGCTGTCCAGATACAATTAACAAAAGTAACTGTAAGCTTACGAGAAGGATTTATTTCAACTCAAACGGCAATATCTACGCTGACACCAGCTTTATTGACACACTTACGTCAGTAACAACTAGATTATATGAATCAAATAAAATAACCATAACTAAATGCCATCCAGAACCTTCACTTTTTAAATATATCTATAAAACATCCACCGATTCGTTAATTATTGATTCTTTAGCAAGACCTGTTAAGTTTTACAGAAATGGTGTGTTGAATAAAAACTGGCAGTTCGATGTTCATAATAGATTATTACATTATGTGGAAAATCCACAAAATGAGTCGGTAAAAAAAGAAATACTTTATAATTATTCTTCAGATACTATAATTGAGAAACGGATTAGTCGATTCAACTCTAAACTGGATACAATCTATAACTTTTACCATTTCGACAATAAAAGCAGACTTATTAAAGAGACCTCCCAAGGAAAAAGCATCAAATATAAAAGTAAAGGGAGTACTATATATTTTGATTCAATTGAAAATGTAGAAATATATCCATTGCAAACCGAAGTTGAATACCTGTATCTCTCGGATTCTATAATAAAGGTTACAGACAGCCGATTGAATATAGAACAATCTATAACATTAGACCAAAATTTTGCTATTAGGAGACAGCAAATGTTTAAAAATGATACTATTCTGATTGGTGAATATATTTTTCATCGTACCAATTCTATTGTCAGAGTTGAGAAATATAATGAAGACGGACATTATTGTACTGAAATTCGATACTTGCGAGATGGCGAGATAATTCAGTGTTTAAAGAAATATCTTTGGGGTGAAAAGAATTATGAAGAAGAATGTTATAGTAAGAGTGGTATGATTCTGAAAAAGTTAATTATGAATGAAGGAAATATTTTTACAAATTTAATAACCAATGATAGCAAAGTCGAGTAGGTAAAGGGGAGTCTCACCCCTAAACCTCTCACAGAACCGTACGTGACAGTCTCCCGTCATACGGCTCTTCCTAT
>JAFGDZ010000064.1 GCA_016931855.1 Bacteroidales bacterium | reverse complement strand
GCCTGAGCATTAACAAGCTCACCATAGAAAATGTGGCGAAGGTTGATCTTGATATCGCTCTCCTTATCTGCGCTAACAATAGATTCTGGATCGAGGTTGGCGTAATCGATATATGCGCAAGGCAATTCATTGTGCGCAGAACATCCACATCCGAGGCTATGATCATGATCAGCAAAAGATTTTGACGCTTTCTTCTCGGGCTTAATATAATCACCTAGTTTTAGCAGTCCCTTAATGTAGCTATACTGAATGTTTCTATCGGTATAGGTAAGTGCTTCGCCTTTCTTTGTCTTTGCCCAAACAAGGTTAGACAAATCGCCAATATACTCCATAACAGTATAGGCCTGAGCTGGCTGCTGCTTCTCAAATAGATTCAAGCGCGCAAAAATTCCAGAAGATAGCAACGACTGTATTGATGAACCCTGGTAGTCGGCAATTTGTGAATTCTCTGGAGCAAGATACTCCACAACATCTGGGTTCTCTATCCACTGCTGCATGGTGCTTATCTCATTGTAAACAAAGTTAAGCGCCTCTTTCTGCTTCTTCTTATTCACAAAGGTGTACGCTTTACGGCTCTCACCCTTAACTGGCTCATACAGGTATATTCCACCAATGTAAAGCCTAGAATGATCGATATACCTATCATACTGGGTAAGCACCTCACTATAAACCTCGCCCATGTACTCATAGTTCCTGTTGGGTTGGGTTGTCCACGCCTTAAGGTTTTTCATAATAATCTTAAGGTTAGCAATACCATAGCGACTTGCTTTGATGGCATCATCACCAAGAGCTTCGCTTTGAGATGCGGGGTCGACCATACTAAAAAATACCTGCTGAGGTCCGTAATGGTACATAGGATCGTTTGCTTTTTGTAGTATCCAACTATTAAGCGTATCATACTCTTCTTCAGCTGTGGTAGCAGAAGGAATAGATTTGTACCCCCATTCTATTGCATAGTAGTCATAAA
This sequence comes from Bacteroidales bacterium, assembly GCA_016931855.1. Lineage (GTDB taxonomy): Bacteria > Bacteroidota > Bacteroidia > Bacteroidales > Tenuifilaceae > UBA5206. The sequence continues at coordinate 24,528 of JAFGDZ010000064.1, read as the reverse complement.
CCCCAAGTAATGGAGGGGTTAACTTAACATCACCATCACCAGGTTGTGCCACATAGTTGAACCTAGCGTAGTCCATTATAGAAGGTGTAGTACCATATTTCTTAGTGAAGGAAACAGAGCGAAGTGAATCAACAGGATAAGAGTATGATGCCCCCATGTTATGCATTAGCCCTAGGGTATGACCAATTTCGTGAGCCGCAACGTAACGAATGGCTTCGCCCATAACCTCATCGGGAAAAACATCGGTGCGTACACGAGGATCAACCGTTGCGGTTTGAACAAAGCGCCAATCGTGAAGCAGCTTAACCACGTTATGGTAAAAGAGTACATCTCCTTGAATAATCTCTCCTGAGCGAGGATCGGTCCACGATGGCCCCATTGCATTAGCCGTTGGAGTAGATACATATCGGAAGCAAGAGAAACGAATATCTTCTGGAGTAAAATTAGGATCGTTCAAAGGAAAATCCTTTGCTACAATGGCATTCTTAAAGCCTATGCGCTCAAAAGCCATTTGCCAATCTTCGATACCCAGCTTAATGTAGTGCTTCCACTTTTCGGGGAAAGAGCTATCTACGTAGTAAACAATTGGTTTGGCTGGCTCAACCAGTTCACCCCTGTTGTAGCGCTCTAAATCCTCTGGTTTTGGTTCTAAGCGCCAGCGATTAATAAACGCTACGCGCTCTGCCCTATCCTTCTTCTCGGAGTACTTATACTTACGATCGGTGAAGTACCCAATGCGATCGTCAGCAATACGAGGACGCATTGGCGTTTTGGGAAGCAACACAATGGAGCGAACCACCTGTGCGGTAAAGGGAGTTTTCTCCACCTCATAGGTAAGCCGACTTATCATGACAACATTAAGAGGGAATGCTTTAAAATCTGTAATTGACGATAGATCCGCTTTAAACGTTCCAGATAAGCGACTGGTTCCAAATATCTTATCAAAGATATTGCTCTCCTGGAAGGGGTTAAGAATCTTTACATCGGAGCAGAAAAACTTGGTAACCTCAATCAACGATGCCGTTGAGTCTGGTGTAACAGCCTTTATTTCAAAGGCCTCCATTATGGGATCGATATTATTCAGCTCCAACGACTTGTATATTGCCTCGGAAGGATCGCCAATATTGGATGTAACAATATGGTGAAGGTAAACCTTGCTAGCATCTTTTGTAAAGCGGATTTGCAGCGGATTTTTGGGCATTTGCCCAGCGGCAACATCCTGATTATTGCTAATTGCTGCAACACGAGAAGCGAGTAGCATATCGCGACCTAAAAGTGAATCTGGAATCTCAAAGTAGTACTTCTGCTCAACCTGATGCATTGTGAAGAGCCCCTTCTTGGTAACAGCCTTGCTTGTGATAAGCTTTCTATAATCGGCCTTATCCTCTTTTTTCTCCTTGGCTGCATCAACTACCGCTGCCATGTTATTGCTACTTTTCGATTTAAAAAACTGTGCCTGTGCGCTATATCCCCCAGCCACAAAAATGGCTAAAAGCGCTGCTGTTATTATTCTTCTCATTTCGTTTTCTTTAAAAAAGGTGACCCCAAGGCATCTTGGCACAAGGGATCACCTTGAACCTAAACCTAATTAATTACTGTATTTCCAATGGTCTGAATATCGACACGATAGGTGTCTAGTATAAATGCCTTAAGGATATAGTACTTATCCTCAAGCTTTGGGAAGTCCTTTACAATGGCAAGCATCTCCTCCTCGGTATGGCTAGTTATATAGCGAACAAACTGCTCTACATCCTCTTCGTACGTTGGAGTATTCACTGTTTCGTCAAGACCATCGTAAATCTCATCCAGAAAACCATACTTTCTAGGATCGAGTTTTACATTATTCTCAACCTCTTCGTTTGTTCTGTAGTTCTGTAGGTTCTCATTATAGTACTCCTCTCCAGATACCTGATAAAACTGCTGAGGAATGGAAACCCTATTGTACTTGCAAAGGTATTGTCCCCAGAATATACCGTTTATTAATCCCGATAGGGTTTTCAAACTATCGGAGGAAAGAGCTTCAACCCCCTCGTGCACCCTACCAAACGCAACATAGTTAATGGCAGAGAAACAGAATGCTTCATGGCGAGGAAGAATTGAACTGCTACTGTCCCAAATTGTATCGGCTAGCATAATTTTGTAAGGAAAGTAACGCTTCACAAATTCTGCTGGGTAAAAATCGACCCAAACCTTTTTCATGGTCTGAATCCCTTTTAACACAAGATCCTTGTTCGGTTGCTTTACAAACTCAAGATCCATAATACGGGTAAGATTCCAGCAATAATCCAACGAATCATAATCATAAAGGATATAAGATCCATTATCCTGATAGAACTGGTAAACAAACTGATCGGTAGGGTTATCGCCTAGTTGAAGCTCGTACTTTGGCTTATCAAGGGTTGCGTGCAAGGAATCCTCCTTTTGGCAACCAGTTAGCCCAACTAACGCCAGTAGTATTGTAGTAATAAGATATCGTGTACTCATTTTTGTAGTGGTTAATGAATTAAACAATGCACTCATCGTTATACAACGCTCTCTCCTACTGCGTAACAGGCAAACGACCTGGACGCTGGTTATTTACCAAGTTAGGATCGCCCTCCATTACCTTCTGAGGTATAGGCAATACGTAAGCAGCATCGCCCTCTTCTAGCTTAAAGGTTGAAACAACCTTGGTTGTAGGATCGGTAAATGTATGTGTGATGCTTGGCTGTCCCCATCGGCGCAAATCAAACCAACGAAGATCCTCAAAACTCATCTCCATACGGCGCTCACGACGAACCAACTCTATAGCCTCATCTCTGTTAGAAGCACTTAATGGGGACGGTGCACTAAAGCGATACTGACGCAAATAGTTAAGCGTTTCAATCGCTCCGAGGTAATCATTAGTTTCAGCCAAAGCCTCCGCTTTTATTAGGTAAGCCTCTGCGCTCCGAAACGCTTTTCCATATGCCCCAATGGATGATGCCTCGTCACTTTTAAAAGGGTAATATTTGCCCAGTTTAGCAACAAAAAATACAGCCTTGCGCAGATCGGCTTTCTGGTAAAGACCCAAAAACTCAGAAGAAGCAACAAATTTCCCTTTAGCTAACTGAGAGTAATAGTAGTTATAGGAGTCGTAAGCACCATAGGAGAATATAATCTCTGGATTCTTAAAGCTAATAAAGATCTCGCCATTGGCAAGTTGTCTTATATCGTAAAGAGTTGGATGATCGCGAATTACATCCTGTGCATATTTCAGCGCCAATTCATATTGCTTCATAAATAGGTGTACACGAGCCGCCAATAGCCTTGCCGCAGTTGCGTTAACTCTAAAGAATGTTTTGTTGGTTAAGTTACCGTCAAGCAGAGCAATGGAACTATTTACATCAGAGGTTATTTGGTTATAAACCTTTTGAACCGTTTCGCGAACATACACTTTATCCTGCGCTCCATGGTTAAGGTTAATGGGCACTCCTAAATCTGAACTTGCCGTTTGGGCATTGTATGGCTTAGCATACAGATTTACGAGCATAAAGTAGCTGTAAGCCCGAATAAAGTAGGCCTCACCCTTAATGCTCTCCTTCTCTGCAAGGCTTCCCTTTGCTCCATCTACCTCATTTAGTATGATGTTGGCTATTAGTATGCTATGATAGTACCTATCCCAAGCATCATCGGAGAAAAGAACGCCATCGTGCTGGTTTTCTGGCTCTGGTTGCCAAGCATAGTATCCAAACCCACGAAGCCTCATGTCGCCTCCAAAGCCCCATGCCTTTAACAAATCAGCAACATCATCGGTCATGATATCTAGGTAAAGATTTACAGGGGTGGTGCCCCTTAAGTACCCCTCACCAAAAAGTAGCTCCCGATAATCCTGAACTGACTTTGGTACTATAAGATCCTGTGACTCCTCTTCTAGAAACTTATCGCACGAGACGAATAAAAGGGAGAAGCACAGAAAGACAATGTATTTTAGTTTCATAATAAATCAGATTTAGAAAGTAACATCAATTCCAAACACATAGGTTTGAGTGGGAGGTACGGCACCACCACCAAAGGTTATTTGCTCAGGGTCTTGTCCATGTAATCGGCTATCGGCAATCAGGAATAGGTTATTCCCTTCAAACCTAAAGTCAACCCCAGAAATCTTTAAGCGCTTGCATACCGTGGTTGGTAAGCTATACCTAAGGGTTAGTGTGCGTAGCCTTAGATAATCTCCCGATACTACACGCAAATCGCTCTTATTGTACATTTCCCAAAGATTGTAACCAATAAGGTAAACTCGTCTATCGGCACCAAACCCAGTTATGGTAAGCGGATCATCGGAAAGGGTTGGAATATTGGTATTGTTCTCATCGCCAGGTTTGCGCCAGCGATTAACAAACTCTCCGCTTAGGTTCTGCTGTGGCTGTGGTAATCTCTGACCCGATGACATAAACAGGCTGTTTAGCCTTATCTTCTTGCCCATGCTAAAGGAGAACAGCATGTTCATGGATATATTCTTGTAACGAAGTGTTGATGTGAACCCTCCGTTAAAATCAGGGGTACGCTGTCCTGAATACACAAAAACCTTGTTATACATATCGATTTCCGATATTCCTTCTGTTTCCTCTATATCCTTTATTATTGGGTAACCGTTATTATCAAGTCCACCAAATTTATAGGAGTAGAAACCATCAACAGACTTTCCATCCTCAATTAATCTACCATAAATATAGTCAGCATAGTTGTAGTGAGTGGATGCACCTGACTTAGTAACCTTGTTGTAGTTTTTGTATGCATTAACGGATAAATCCCATGTAAAATCCTTGGTGCGAATAACCTGACCGCGAAGCATAAACTCCCAACCTTTATTCTCAATATTTCCACCATTTATGGTAACAGACGAAACTCCATTTGTGGTTGATATTGCTCGTTGAATAATTTGATCGGAACCATACTTACTGTAAAGCTCAACAGTACCACCAAAACGATTTTTGAACATCGCAAAGTCTAACCCAAAGTTAAAGGCACGGGTTTTTTCCCAACGTAAATTCGGATTTGGTAGCCTATCGAGACTAGAAATATACTCGTGTGAGATATTATCTAATGTTCCCTGACGAATAATAAGATTGGGTGTTTGATCTGGTGATATATTACCCTGAATACCATATGAGAAGCGAAATGCCATTAGGTTAATTGCACTTACGTTTTCAAGAAAACTCTCGTTATGAAGGTTCCATCTAAAAGAAGCAGCCCATAAAGGAAGGAATCGGTTTTTAGGATCTTGACCAAACTTGTTAGATCCATCGGTACGAATATTGGCGTTGAAAGAGTACCGCTCTTTGTAGGAGTAGGTTGCAGTTGCGTACAACGATACCACGTTGGTAATTTGGTCAGTAATGTCATCGGGATGAGAAAGTAACCACTCCTTGTATTTTGGGTATTCTAAAGGATCTATAGCCACGAAGTTTTTCCCTCTTTCGGGAAGATAGCCCCTTTGGTATGTAGATAGTCCGTTATACTGGGTTGAGCGTAACTCGGAACCAAGAGTGGACGACACATAATGATTGTCACCAAACGACTTGTTAAAGTTTAAAGAATTACGAAATGTGTACGATCCAGATGACACAGCGCTATTAGCGTACTCGCCACCATATGGTAAACGAGAGTTCTCCTTTAGGGCTTGGTTGTTGGGATCCCAATCGGCTAAATCTGTTTTGCGCTCACGAGCAGCGTAGTAAGTTTGATCATTTACCCACCGCTCATCGTTATTAGTGCTACGACTTAAGCTTAAAAGGCTGCTATAGTTAAGCCAAGTGGTAAATCTGTAGCCCAAGTTGGCATTGAAGTTTAGGGATTGATTTTGTATGGTCCGCCCAGAGTTTTCAATCTCATTCTTCACGTTGTAGGTTAGCACATCGTAGTTAGAATTCTCTGTGTTGTAGAAAACCTTACTGCCATCAGAGTTGTAGCAAGGAATAGCACGAGAGGTATTATAGGCATACTCAAAAGGATCGACGCTGCTATGTAAGTACTCCTTATCGGAAAGTGACCCACGAAGCTGAAAATTCACATCAAGCTTCTTTGTAAGATTAAAGGATAACTTCATAAGCGCATTATACTGCTTCACACCAGATCCTCTCACGGTTGACTGATTGTTTGAAACTGCACCAGAGAAGTAGTAGTTGGTTTTATCGCTGGCTCCCGAAACAGAAAGAGTATGCTTTTGTGTAAACGCGTTACGGAAAAGAATATCAAACCAATCGGTGTTTTGCTCCTCCATCTGTTTTACGCGCAAAGCAAACTCTTCCTGAGTAATGTTCTTGCTAAAAAGATCGAATAGAGCCCCTTCGTATGCCACATTTGCAGGAACAAAATTATAGGTTAGTCCTCGCTGATAAATCTCCTTTGACACATCAATACGCTGCTGAGAGTTCATCAGGTTTAGATCGTTATACGAAGGGCGTGTAGATACAGAAAAGGAGTTTGAGTAGCGCACCGAAGTACGGCCCACTGCTCCTTTTTTGGTTGTAACCACAATAACCCCGTTAGCTGCCCTAACCCCATAAATGGCTGTTGCCGAAGCATCCTTTAGCACGTCGATACGCTCAATATCTTCTGGGTTTATGGACGCAATTGCGTTACCAATAACATTAACGTCATCAAGGTTATTCAGCTGCTGAGGATCAAGGGGAACGGGATCTTCAATAACCACACCATCAACCACCCAAACAGGTTCACGGTTACCAGTAATTGATGATGATCCCCTAACCCTAATTTTTGGTGCAGCACCAGGGGTTGATGAGTTGTTCATTACGGCTAAACCAGTAACCTTTCCCTGAAGCATATTGTCAAGGCTTACTGCGCCAACCTCCTTTAGCTCATCGGCCTTTAGGGTTACAACAGAACTAGACATCTTGCGCTTATCAATAGTTTGGTAACCCGTAATAACCACCTCGCCAAGCTCAGTATTCTTTTCAATCAAAGTGGCATTTAGCGTATCGGCGGCGCTTAGAGCAAACTCCTGTGTTTGGTAGCCAATAAATGAAAATCGGATGCGCTTTGCTCCCCCAGGCACGTTAATATTGTAGCGTCCATCAGCATTAGTTGATGCACCAATGTTGTAGCCAGCAATGTAAACGGTTACACCTGGAAGAGAGTTTCCTGCATCATCAGTAACGATGCCGGAAACATAACGAGAGCGCTGAACGGGATCGGACTCCTCTGCTTTTTTCTTTACAGGAAGAATAACAATCTGATCCTTCACCAGCTGATAAGTATACTTTGTCCCAAGTACCTTATCAAGAACCGCCTTAACTGTAGCATCGTTTAAGCTAACAGTTACCAGCTCATCCTTTTTCACATCAGAATCCTTGTAGAAAATCTTTACACCACTCTCCTTGCCAATAAAGTTCAGCACCGAGCGTAAATCCTTATCGTAAAAATGAATAGAGATTTTCTTATCAATGGGCGACTGCGCCATAGCGCCAAGCCCAAATGCAGTCAAACATAAAAGCACTGCCATTCGCCTAAAAAGAAAGGGAAAAGGGAACCGTTTCAATCCAAAAGATTTAACGGCATTCGGTTTTTTTTTCATAGATTTGTACAACATAGGTTAGACAATTAGTTTCTTAAACTCAATTGTTTAATTGATTCTGAACGGGAAGTGTTGCCGCATTTCCCGTTCGTTTTTTTGTGAGAGGGGTTATATCATAGGCAAAAGAGTTTTTAATTTAACATGAGAGAAAGCCTTGGGTTCAATGGTAACAACACTACCCTCTATTTTCCAAACAAAACTATAGGTATAGCCAAACAGATCCATTACTTCCTGTATCGACTCATTTTCGAAAGTACCAGAGAAGCACTCCTGCTCTAGTTCAGGCACCATATTTACTATGGTTACACCATACCAATACTCTAGGCGCCGCTTAAGCTGCTTAAATGATTGGGAGCGAAAAACGAACAGGCCATCTTTCCATGCGGTAAATTCATCAACCTCTACCCGTTGTATTGCCAGTGCCACCTTTGATGCATCAAATACCGCTTGCTGATTTGGGGTAAGCTCCACAGCAGTCCGTTTGTTGTAATCCTTACGGTAGAGACAAACAGCACCCTCAACCAGAGTAGTAATAATGTTGCTGGTATCGGGATATGCCGAAACGTTAAAAGCGGTACCCAGCACCCTAACATTTAGCCCATTAGCATTAACCACAAATGGATGCATAGGATCCTTTGCCACCTCAAAAAAGGCTTCGCCCTTAAGGAATACGTTTCTAACCGATTTATTAAACTGTGTAGGGTATCTGAGCCAAGATCCTGAATTTAGCCAAACCTTTGTTCCATCGGCTAAACGCAATGAGAAACGTTTTCCCATAGGAACCTGCACCTCATTGTACTGGGTTTTAGCAATAAACCGTGAAACGGCATTGGATCTATACACTAATAAATCAGAGGCTTGCTGCTCTACTTTTGTTCCATCTTCTGTTTCCATTGATAAATCGCTCTGCTCCGAGAGTGATTTCTCTGTTCCATCGGCTAGAGTTAGCACAACCTCCTGCAATACGGGCTCTACGGTTTGAACCACCTCATTGCCTTGTGGAGACAACGTTGTTGTTACCCGTTGTAACACAAACCACGATGCTATAACAACAACAATACTTGCGGCTATTGGTATAGCAAATTGCAGGGTACGGCGTAGCGATCGCTGCGGCTTTATTGCAGCACTTCTACGCCTAGAAACGAATTGTTCCCAAGCAGCGGATGATGATTTTGTAGGTGTGGCGGTTAAGGAGTTGCTCCATGCCCTAGCACTTTCCCGAAAAAGCACCATATTGCGCTCTTCGGCAAGAAGTTGCTCTAACTGCTTTAGCTCATCGGGGCTAATGCTTTGGGCTAGGTACTTTGCAATTAGTTCCTCTATAGTATCGTTCTGCATCATCTTTTATGAGTGTATCGCATAAAAGACAATGAAAATAGGGTACCCCCTACCTCTACTACTAATTTTTATTAAAAAAAGCTAAGAAAAGAAGGAGCACCTTAGGCGAGAGTTCCTTACGAAGTATCTCTAGCGCCCGCGAAATATGCTTCTCAACGGCTTTTACAGAGATATCAAGCTCTTCTGCAATCTCCTTATAGGTATAGCCAGATAAGCGATGCATCTCAAACACATTTCTACACTGAGGAGGGAGCCTATCTAGCGCCTTTAGAATCTGCTGGCGCAGCTGCATCTCTCTTTCTGGTGCAGATAGAAGATCATAGGCAAAATCGGTATATACGGATAACTCCTTCTGGTATAAGTCCTGCTCTAACCGCAATTTACGATTCTGATTTAAAGCGGTAATGGAGGCGTTCCGCACTGCAAGAATTATGTAGTTCTTTGGATCACCAGTAATAATATATGATCCCCGCTTATTCCATAAATTAACAAACATTTCCTGAACAACCTCTTCGGCACTATCAACATTACCCAGAATTGCAGTTGCATACAAACAAAGGGGGCGGAAAAGCGATTTAAACATTCTCTCGAATGCCCATTCGTCCCCCTCATTTAACGCTTCAAATATGTCATTTTTATCCCAACTCTGCATACCCCTCCTGTTCAAATGCGAAGTAAAAATAGGTTTAATGTGAAATAAGCAAAATTTATTTTGATAAGAGTACTATGAATTTCACAAACATCCCAATCTTTTCCATAAAAGATACTTGGTTCAACCTCTAACTTGCATCTCAACTGGACAACCCTATAATACGGGAATAATTAGCATAACATTAATTACAAGCCTCTTAACTGTAAAAGAACTCCTTATCACAATCATGATAAGGAGTTCTTAAACCTTACTAATAATTCATCTATTTTGCAGCCTCAACAACACTTAACACCTTTGCAACTACTGGTGCAATACCCCTTACTGTCCAACGCTGGCTGTAATTTGCCGCAATGGCCGTCTCTATTTCGGGTATGTAAACTACCTGTGTGCCCCAAAATCCTGAATGGGTGTACGCTTTCATGCCGTTTATTTCTATTGCCCAAATACCCATTCTATAATCTAGTGATTGAGGTTCTACGTATAAAACGGGAGCAAGCATGGTATCGAGGGTGGACTTATTCTTGAAAACCTTATGCGAGAATAGGCTGTGGTAAAACTGACATAAATCGGCTGTAGTTGAGAGCAGCCCGCCTCCGCCAAAGTAGTCCAGGGATGGGTGAAAGCTATACGAATCTATTCCGTTTATGTACTGATGGATTCTGCGACCAGAGAAATCGCCATCGAATGGTTCCATGTAGGTATCGGCAATGCCTAGTTCCTTTAGCTTTAGCAGCTCGGCAATAGCATCGCCCATGGTTTTGCCTGTTACTTGCTCCAGAACTTCGCCTAAAAGGATATAGCCCGTATCGGAGTAGCTAAACTGCTTTCCAACAAAACCAACGGGTTTGGTGTAGGTAATAAGGTCGTGAATAGGCTCGGTGCGGTTCCACTGGTGGCGCGTTTGCATAAACTCTGGCTCAAACTTATACGACACGGTGTGCTCTGCCATTCCCGATGAGTGCGTTAGTAAATGCCTAATGGTTATGGAATCGGGGCTATAGCCACCTTCCCTAAGGATACTGGCGTGCTCTACCGAGATATACTTTGCAATTGGGTCGCTTAGCTCAAGCATTCCATCTTCCCACAAACGTAGTATTGCCACTGCCACAAAGGTTTTGGTAACGCTGGCAATGCGAAAGGTTTGGTTGGGGCTTAATGGGGTGTTACTTGCCACATCGGAAAGGCCCGATGCCCCGCTCCACGTAATATCCTTACTAAATGAACGAACGGAAACAAGAATTCCGGGCATGCTGTCGGTTATTTCGGCATCGATAACAGCTTGTAAAGCCAAACTGGATTCGTCCTTTTTACTAGAAGTACAGCTTACCAATACAAATCCGCAGATAACAGTAAGCATAAGTGCAGGTAGGATGAGCTTAAGGTGTTTCATAGTTGTAATATTTTAATAGTATTTGCGATAATTAGACACAGGAAGAAACATCTCCCTGTGTCAAAATTATGTTTTTATAAATAGAAGCATCGGCAATTCAGGGAAAAGCTACGCTGCTCTGCTCTAAAACAGTATTTTAGGAATAAGAAAAGGGGCCTCTCGTACTGAGTAGCCCCCTTAGTATTTTGTTAATGCTATGGATTATCCAAACATCTGCTTAACCCTTAAAACACCATCAACAAGTTTATCAACCTCGTCCTTGGTGTTGTAAAAGGCCAACGATGCGCGCACCGTTCCGGTAATGCCAAAGTGCGCCATAACGGGTTCCGTACAGTGGGTTCCGGTACGAACGGCAATGCCCATTTTATCGAGAATCATGCCGGTATCGTATGGATGAATGCCATCAAGAACAAACGATATTATTGATGCCTTGTGCACCGCATTACCAATTATTCGCAAGCCTTCAACCTCCTGTAAGCGCTTGGTTGCGTAGTGCAGTAGCTCCGTTTCATAATCGGTAGCGGCCTGTATGCCAACCGATTTGTAGAACTTAAGAGCAGTAGCCAACGCTGCGGCTCCTATGTAGTTGGCCGTTCCAGCCTCAAACTTAAAGGGAAGCTCGTTGTAAACGGTTTTCTCAAACGATACGGTTGATATCATATCGCCACCGCCCTGCCAAGGGGGAAGGGCATTTAGCAACTCCTCTTTCCCATACACTACACCAATGCCTGTGGGTCCATATATTTTATGACCAGAGAATACGTAAAAGTCGGCATCAAGGCTAGTAACATCAACCACGCCATGCTTTATTCCCTGCGCACCATCTACCAAAACCTTTACTCCCGATGCGTGTGCTCTGGCAATTATCTCCTTAATGGGATTTACTGTTCCTAAAGAGTTTGATACGTGCGTAACAGCAAGTATGCGGGTTTTGCTGGTTATAAACTCATCGAGCTTGCTAAGGATAAGCTCACCATTATCGTCAAAGGGTAACACCTTTAGGGTAGCACCCTTGCGCTCGCAAAGCATTTGCCAGGGTACGATGTTGGAGTGGTGCTCCATCTCGGACACAATTACCTCATCGCCAGCCTTTACAAAGGCCTCGCCAAACGCAAATGCTACAAGGTTTATAGATGCCGTAGCCCCCGAGGTAAATATTATCTCCTTGGTGCTGCGCGCATTGATAAACTCGCGAACGGTTTCGCGTGCCGCTTCGTAAGCCGAGGTGCTCTCTTCGCTCAGCTTATGTACGCCACGATGTATGTTTGCGTTTATCCCATTGTAGAAATGCTCAATGGTATTGAGCACAACCTTTGGTTTTTGGGTTGTTGCCCCATTATCGAAGTAAACTAGGGGCTTGCCGTAAACCTGCTGGCTAAGTATTGGAAAGCTAGCGCGAATCTGGTTAACGTTAAAAGAAGCCACGCTGTTGGTACTATGTTGCTCGCTATTTGATGATAATGCCATTGCTTACTATTTATCGGCGCAATTAATTAACTGTTTATTCAACCAGATACCCTTAGCAGCAATGCATTGGGCAGCTGTGACAACGCGATAGTTCGCCCCGAAGGCGCTTGTTTACCAGCTCATCAATACGCTCGCGGAGTGGCTCTATCTTAATTTTGCCAACCACATCGTGGGCAAAGCCAAACATTAGCAAAAGCCTAGCCTCGCGCTCGCTTATACCACGTGCCTGCATGTAGAAACGCGCCTCCTGATCCAGCTGACCAATGGTAGCACCGTGGCTACACTTAACATCATCGGCATAAATTTCCAGCTGAGGCTTGGTGTACATACGGGCATCGGCGGTAAGTAGCAGGTTGTTGTTGCTTTGGTATGCCTCGGTTTTCTGGGCATCCTTGCGCACAAGAATCCTTCCGTTAAACGCACCGGTTGCCTGATCGTCAAGCAGCGCCTTATACAGCTCGTTACTTACGCAGTTAGGCATGGCATGGTCTATAAACGAATGGGTATCAACATGCTGATTCCTATCAATAAGGGCAAGCCCGTAGGTGTGATTCTCGCAGTTGGTATCGTTAAGCAGCACATGTATGTTGTTGCGAATAATCCCGCCGTGTAGCGATATAGTGTTTGACGAAAACACAGAGTCGCGCTCCTGTTTTGCAAATAGGTGGGAGAACTGGGTTGTTTGGTTGTGCTGATTCTGCATAACCACAACATCAACGTTTGATGCGGCCTTTGTAACAACCTCGGTAACCACGTTGGTTAGGAACTCGGCAGGTGAAAGGGTGTGGTCGCAAATTACGATATTTGCCTGTGAGCGCTCCTCAGCAATAATAAGGTTACGATACTGAACCATCTGATTCTCATCGCTCATTAGCAGGTTGATAATCTGTATTGGCTTCTCTAGCACCACCCCTTTGGGTAGGTAAATAAAAACGCCGTCCTGAGCAAAGGCTGTGTTAAGGGCAACAAGGCCATCATCATCGTTTGCCACTATGGTGTTATAGTGATCAGCAACCAGCTTAGGATATTTCTTTGCCGCTTCGGCCAAACTGCCAAAAACAACGCCGTTGGGCAGCTCGTGGAGCATTGTTGGGTTGCTTAGGTAGAACCCATTAAGGGTTAATGCTAGATGCGTATCCAGCGCAGGGATATCGCAACGGAAAATATCATCAACCTTAAAAGCAATTTTGCGAGGAGAGAAGTACTTCTCGTAGTCGCTACGGAAAAGTGGCTCTACCTTGGTGTATTTATACTTCTCGCTCTTAGGGCCAGGAAATCCAAGTAGCTTAAAGTTCTCAATCCCCTCCTGACGTGCATGGTTAAGCACCTCGGCAGAGTTCTCGGTTATTAGGTCGAGATTGTTGAGGTAGAGACTTATAAGCTCCTCTTTTTGGGTTGTAGGTATTGGGTTCATATTTTAGCGATTGAAAGTAGTACAAGAAGATGAAAACAGAATAGGATAACGATTCAATGCCGTTTAGCTAAGGGCTTTTTTTAGGAAGCCTACCTCTAGCAGGTGTTTAAGCGCGACTAGAGATACGTAGTTAACCAAGCAACATTGTGCTTATATCGCTATTCCCCGTTCTTAATCCAATCGTACCCTTTATCCTCCAGCTCAAGGGCAAGCTCCTTGGTTCCGGTTTTTACAATACGTCCTTGGTAAAGGATGTGTACAAAATCGGGAACAATATAATCGAGCAAGCGCTGGTAGTGAGTGATTACTATTGATGAGTTCTCTGGCGTTTTTAGCTTGTTAACGCCATTGGCCACAATGCGCAGCGCATCGATATCGAGCCCAGAATCGGTCTCATCAAGAATGGCAAGCTTTGGCTCAAGCATGGCCATTTGGAAAATCTCGTTTTTCTTCTTCTCGCCACCAGAGAACCCCTCGTTTACTGCACGGTTGGTAAGGGCAGAGTCAATCTCAACAAGCTCCTTACGCTCGCGCATAAGCTTTAGGAAATCGGAAGCCGAAAGGGGTTCAAGTCCTTTGTACTTACGATGCTCGTTAACAGCGGTTTTCATAAAGTTAACCATGCTAACGCCTGGTATCTCAATAGGATACTGGAAGCTAAGGAAAAGCCCTTCGCGGGAGCGATCCTCTGGCGATAGCTCCAAAAGGTTTTTCCCGTTAAAGGTAACCTCACCTTGGGTAACCTCAAATATTTCGCGCCCAGCAAGCACTGCGCTAAGCGTACTTTTTCCAGAACCATTAGGTCCCATAATGGCGTGAACCTCGCCTGGCTTTATCTCCAGGTTTATTCCCTTAAGTATCTCTTTGCCATTAATGTTGGCGTGAAGATTTTTTATTGAGAGCATGATGTTGATGTATTTGATGAAGTATGATGAAGTTTAATGTAGATGAAGAAAACTTGTATCAATACTTCTGCTTGTTAAAACTATTAATTCATTCTCTTTGTTATTGCACTGCAGTACGAACTTAGAAGATAAGAAACCTCATTGTAACTATTAGTTAATGAAGCAAATTCATCCTCTGAGATATACTTAAGGTCTTTGGCTAGGATTGAAAAATATTTACACTCCTCCAAACTACCTTGTGCTATATTGTAAAACCTCAGTTTGTCTTGTTTCCCAACTCTTTTGAACCCCTCTGCAATATTTGCCGATATAGATATTGCTGCGCGTCGGAACTGTGAGGTTAAGGTAAAAACTTCATCTTTGGGGAAATTCTTTGTCAGCTGATAACTGAATAGGGTTAACTTGTGAGCCTTTTGCCAAACCAGTAAATCTGTAAATGATTTTGACTTTTCAACATTTAGGTTTTCCATTATAGCTTTGTTAACGACTAGTTAATCCGCTTCTTCAACTTCCTACTATTCCTTTAATTCCTCCTCTTCCTCACATTCTTCAATTACCCCACACTTCCCTCAAGGCTAATTTGCAGCAGCTTTTGGGCTTCAACGGCAAACTCCATGGGGAGCTTGTTTAGCACCTCTTTTGCGTATCCGTTGATAATTAGACCCACGGCATCTTCGGTTGAAAGGCCGCGCTGGTTGCAGTAGAATATTTGATCCTCGCCAATTTTTGAGGTTGTTGCTTCGTGCTCAACCACCGACGATGGATTGTCCACCTCGATGTATGGGAAGGTGTGCGCTCCGCACTTATCGCCCAAAAGCAGCGAGTCGCACTGCGAGAAGTTACGCGCATTCTCTGCATTCTTTACCACTTTAACCAATCCGCGGTAGCTGTTCTGGCTAAAGCCTGCCGAGATACCCTTAGACACAATGCGGCTACGGGTGTTCTTGCCTAGGTGAATCATTTTAGACCCAGTGTCGGCCTGCTGATAGTTGTTGGTAACGGCAACGGAGTAGAACTCACCGTATGAGTTATCGCCCATAAGGATGCAGCTTGGGTACTTCCAGGTTATCGCAGAACCAGTTTCAACCTGTGTCCAAGATATTTTGCTGTTCTTACCCTTGCAGATTCCCCTTTTAGTAACAAAGTTGTAGATTCCACCCTTTCCGTTCTTATCGCCTGGGTACCAGTTTTGCACGGTTGAGTACTTAACCTCAGCATTCTCCATAGCGACAATCTCAACAATTGCAGCGTGGAGCTGGTTCTCGTCGCGCATTGGGGCGGTGCAGCCCTCAAGGTACGATACGTAGCTATCGTCGTCGGCAACAATAAGGGTACGCTCAAACTGCCCCGTATTGGATGCGTTAATACGGAAATACGTGCTTAGCTCCATTGGGCAACGTACACCCTTTGGTATGTAGCAAAAGCTACCATCGCTAAACACGGCGGAGTTAAGTGCTCCAAAAAAGTTATCGGTGTACGGAACAACCGTGCCAAGGTACTTTTTCACTAGGTCGGGATGCTCGCGAATGGCCTCGCTCATGGAGCAGAAAATAATACCCTGCTCGCCAAGCGTTTCGCGAAAAGTGGTTTTTACCGATGTGCTATCCATTACGGCATCAACCGCTACGCCCGATAGAATTTTTTGCTCATCTAAAGGAATACCCAACTTCTTAAAGGTCTCCAGTAGATCTGGATCAACCTCATCAAGGCTTTCCTTGTTCACTTTCTGCTTTGGAGCAGCGTAGTAAATTATATCTTGAAAATCGATATCGGGAATGTTAAGGTGCGCCCATTGGGGCATCTCCATTTTTTGCCAGTAACGGAACGCTTTTAGGCGGTACTCAAGCATCCACTCGGGCTCTTCCTTCTTTTGGGAGATAAGCCTAACCACATCTTCGTTAAGACCCTTAGGTATGGTATCGGTTTCGATATCGGTATAAAAACCGTATTTATACTCTCCGCTGGTTACCTCGTTAAGAATTTTATCCTGATCGCTTGCCATTAATTACTGACTTAAAAAGTTGAACAATGGCTCTTTAAAATGAGCCTATAATCATTTTGTAACTGGATAACAGTAAAAGTAGATTAATGTTTACACGGGTCGTTAGTTGATTAACAACCTGATTTGAATTAATCTAAATTAGCTGCAAATATATTCACTTTGAGTGAAAAGAGAAAGGTTTAGAAAGAGAGATGTTAGACGTTAGATAGTAGTGGTTAGCGTCTGATATATTGTTGTTAAACGGTTACTCTTAAATGGCGGGAAAATATTCACCTGTGTACTCTGCTCCCTCCGTGTCTCCGTGTTTCTACTATACGCTAAACAATGCCATAACAATGGGTACTAGGAATGCGGTGGCAAGCCCCATAATACCTATAGCAAGACCGCTTATGGCGCCCTCAACAGCGCCAAGCTCCATGGCGCGGGCGGTTCCTATTCCGTGAGCCGATGCACCTAACGCCAACCCACGCGCAATACTACTTTTTACGCCTAGCTTGTCCAGGATAAACGGGCCCACAATGCCCCCAAATATACCCACAGCAATAACAACTACCGCCGTAATTGCAGGTACACCACCAGTTCTCTCCGCTATGGCAATGGCAATTGGAGTGGTAACCGATTTGGGTTGTAGCGTGGCAATTAAAACCTTATCGGCACCCAGAAGTAGCGCAATGCCAATAACAGAAAGGATACCCGCTAGGCTTCCTGCCAGTATCGATATCAGGATGGAGACCGTTCGTCCCTTTATGTGCTCTATTTGCTCATGCAGCAAAAAGCCAAGCGCAACAACCGAGGGGCCAAGCAAAAAATCAATAAAATGGCTTCCTTGCTTAAAAGTTGGATAATCAATTCCCAGTACTTTAAGCAGCGCTATTATTGCAATAATAGAGGTAAGCAAAGGATGTAGCAAGGCTATTTTTGATGTTTTGTAAAGCAGATTGGCCAAGAGGTAAACCCCAAGCACTATGCTCAGGATAAAGATATCGGAGGTTATAAGTGTTTGCATCGGTTAGTGTTTGGATAATGGGTTACAGGAATTGTCCAATGCGGAGCTATCAACGTTACTCTCACTAGGCAATTCATCGGATCGCTGCTGCTTTTTCTCAAACCGCTGATGCGTATGCCCCACAACTACCATAACGAGTATAGTGCTAACTACCGATACCACCGTAATAGCAACCCAGTTCTGAAGCAGAACCCTATACGCAACCATTAAACCAACCCCAGCAGGCACAAAGAAAAGCGCCATGTTGCTAGTTAAAAAGGTGGCGAAACCCTTAACGCTTTCCGATGGAATAATCCTAAGCCGTAGGGCAACAAAAAGAAGTAGCATACCAATTACGCTACCCGGAATAACCCCATTAATTGCAAGGCTTACCCCCTCGCCTATTGCGTAAAACAGAAGCACAACAAAAATCCCCACTACCATACACCACTAGTTATTAAGGTAATTACACATACTCTGGGCACAAAGGTAATATGGTGCCCACATGAATAAAACATGTTTGAGAAACGGTTTCCTTTTAAAAAGCACGCAATGCGATTTTTCCGTCAGTAAAAAACGCCAAAAGTTGTAGCTTTGCCCAAAATTAGCAATCATGTATTTCTTCCCCATACAGTACGACGAGCCGCTTTTTCGTCCGCCCAGCGAGGCCAACGCAGCAATAGTACAGGCAACCCTTGGCTGCTCGTGGAACAGCTGTGCATTTTGTAACATGTACGAAACCAAAAAGTTTAAGGTACGCCCCTTTGATGATGTTAGGCACGACATAGCCGCACTGGCAAAAGCAATGCCCACAGCACGCAAGGTATTTCTTGCCGATGGGAATGCCTTTGTACTATCGTACGACAAGCTGATGCCCATTGTGAGCGCCATAAAGGAACACTTTGGTAAGGTTCACCGCATATCGGCCTATGCACTACCGGGTAATATACTGGCAAAAACTCATGAGCAGCTTTGTGAGCTTAGAGCCAACGGGCTTACCCTGCTGTACATTGGCGTAGAGAGCGGCGATAACGACCTCCTTGCAATGATTAACAAATCGGAAACAGCCGAATCTACCCTTGAGGGTATAAGTAAGGCTCATGCTGCGGGAATAGACACATCGGTTATGATTATTAACGGTTTGGGCGGACAAAAGTATAGCCAGCAGCACGCGCTAAACTCGGCCAACCTGGTAAGCCAGCTTAACCCAAAGTTCCTTTCCACGCTAACGCTATTCACTCCGCATGGGCTTAACCAGTTTCAAACCCAGTTTAAGGGCGATTTTATACCCCAAACACAGGTTGAGCAGCTTAATGAGCTCCGTCTTTTTATAGAGCACCTTGAACTTGATGGCACCATATTTAGGAGCAACCACGTATCCAACAGCGTTGGGCTTGAGGGGGTACTGCCAAAGGATAAAGCAACCATACTTACCACGCTTAACCAGGTAATAGCGCAGGTAAATAACTGGCCGCAGAGTAATGGGATTAGGAATTTGGGGCGGTATTAGGAGGCGTATGCCTAGATTAATTCGAAGATATGGTTTTGCTTTTCTGATATAGCCACTTGAACACACAATGCCCTCATTCCTTATACACAGCATTAGGAATACGAATACATGCACAATAAATTTACCCCACAACTGCTCTACTAATTCACAACAATTTGCTACATTTGTTCAACACCGATACAACTTGCTATGTTTTTTGTTGGCATATCATGCACATTATTCCCCTATATCCTTGCAGTAATTTTTGCAGGGCTCTTGCTTGGGGGTGCCACACAAAACGATTTTGCAATAGCCAGCACCAGTGCCGAGACTAAGATAGTAGAGTACAACCCTTTTAGCTCGCAAGCGGCAAGCGCGTTTCAGTACCAGCTCCACCAAAGCAAAAAGCCCGTTGTAGAAACCACTCCCCCTGTTTACGTAAAACCCAGCTACTGGGGAGAATCAAGTTACATCCCCTTAAGGGATATCTGCCTTATCAACCCCATAAAAAGGGGGCCTCCACAAGTTACAGCTATCAGCTAGCGCCAGGTTACGCAGCAAAAGCACCTGCCATAGCTAACCCTATTGTGCCAATGGCACTGTATATCCTATTATTACTACATTACAGAATAGCAACCGCTTGTTATTCGCAATTAGCTGCATAAAAAATGAAATTCCTAAGATTAATCCTACTAGCGGGAGTTATCCCCACGTACACCTTAAGCGCCTTTTCGCAAACCATAACCGTTAAAGACTCCTACACCAAACAGGGAATACCCAACGTTAACATTCAATGGCAAAGCATCAAAACCAGTACCAGGGGCGGTGTATCAACCAATAGTAAGGGTGCTGCCAATATCTCATCAAAGGAGAAAAGGCTGTTTGTTGCAGCGTCGTGCGTTGGCTACAAAACGCTAGTAGATACCATTGACATAACAAAAAACCCAACCGTTTTCCTTGATGAGGACATTTTTAACTTGAGCCAGGTAACGGTAACAGGGACACGTACCGAGCGAAGCCTAAAGGAAACACCCGTTTTAACCCAGCTTATTAGTCGCAAAGATATTGCAAGCATTAAGGCTTCCACCATAAGCGATATTCTGGAGCACGAAATTCCAAGCATTGAGATAAACCAGTATGGGTACGGAGCAGCCCTTTCGTCGCAAGGATTAGAATCAAAGTACACCCTTGTGCTTATTGATGGCGAGCGCATGGCAGGCGAAACCGATGGCAACGTTGATTTTTCTAGGATTAACGCAGCCAATGTTGAACGGGTAGAGATTATTAAGGGAGCCAGCTCTGCCCTTTACGGTTCAAACGCCATTGGTAGCGTAATTAATATTATCACCAAAAAGCCGAGCAAGAAGGTTGAGGTATCGGCTGATATTAGGTATGCCGAGCCCAACGAAAAGAATATTACCAAGGCGCTAGTTGATAGGCAGGACGAGCATCACCTAAAATCGTTTTACAGAAATCAGGACAGGCAGAATGTGAATGGCGACCTATCCATTGGCATTAAGTCACACCTATTTTATTCCCAATCCTACTTTGGCTACAAGAGTAGAGATGCATACCAACTTTTCGACACCAAAGAATCGGTTAAGTACTACCCTTTGCTAGACTCTACAGCAAACGAGGGGATTAGCAAGAGCCCAACCAGTATAATTGGCTTTGCCGATTTATCTGCCACTAACCGAACAGGATTTACTGGCACAAAATGGAGAGGCGAGTCGAAAGCAAGCTACTACAACCACGAGCAGTTCGACTTTGAACGCGATAATAAGCACAATCTCTACAAAAACTACACTGTTGGAGCTTATGTTGAGCACAATATAAATTCAACAAACACCATTAGGCTAGCAATAAACCGAGATGTTTACAATAAGTACCTGGTGCTTGAACAGCTAGATAATAGGCAAAAAAACTATGGCAATACATTTAATAGCATTAGGCTAACATACTCCAATGAACAGCTAACCAAACACAACCTGTTTGCTGGCGCCGAGTTTTTCTCTGAAGCGCTGGAAAGCGATAGGTTTGTGGCAAATCAGGTAGCCTCACACTCATCAACCGATGCTGTGGTTTTTATGCAGGATGAGTACGCCCTTACCCCAAGCATTACAATTGTGGGAGGTGTAAGGGGTGGATACCACTCGGCTCACCGCCTCCATGTATCCCCCTCGGTAACAGCTAGGCTTAACCGCGGGAACTTCAGCTACAGGCTCTCGTATGCAAGGGGGTTTAGGTCGCCAACGCTTAAGGAGCTTTACATGAACTGGAACCACCAGGAGATGTTTACCATTTATGGCGATGAAAACCTTAAGGCAGAAACAAGTAACTACTACGCCTTCTCTACCGAGTACCTAAATATCAACAAAAAGATAAGCATCACGGGGTACGTTGGCTACAATCATATCTACAATAAAATTGGTGGCATTTGGACCGCAAACCAAACGGAGTACCACTACAAGAACATGGACGAGTACAGGGTGTTCAACGCGGAGCTCTTAGCCCGATGGAAAGTACTTAAACCACTACTACTTAAGGCTGGGTACGCTTACACCAAGGTTTTTGAGGAGGATGGCATAACCCTGCTATCATCAGCAAGCCCGCACAGCTTAACCGCCCAAGTAGAGTACACATACACAAAGGGATGGTACAACCTTAGCACCAATATCGCCCTAAAAATGATTGGGAAAAAAGAGGTAAGCGAGTTTGATGAGGGTATCAACAACTTTTACCTAAGCTCATACCCCAGCTACTCGCTGTGGAACATCAACATAAACCAGCAATTCCGTAGAAGCTACTCCGTTAGCATTGGGGTAAAGAATTTGCTTAACTACACCGCACCCATACTAAGCTTTAGCACAACCTCGTCGGTAGGCCGACGCTTTTATGTATCCATTGGCTACTCATTCTAACTTTTAAACCATTACTAACAACCATCTTAAACAATTTAATTATGATTAAAAGATCAGCATTAGCAATTCTTGCAATTGCATCGTTATCAGTATTCGTTTCGTGCGATAAGGACGACACTCCAACGCAAGCCGGAAAAACCATAACCATTGACGCTTCGGCGTACGGATCGTGGAAATACTTCTCGTTTGAGGAGGACACGGTGGTTAGCATCACCGACTTCTCAACCTCAACCAGCTGGGATATTGCCTTTCACCGGTCCGATATTAGGGTAAACAGCGGCCTGTCTGGTCCTGGCGATGGCGGCTCGTACAGTATGGGAAAAGTTGATTTCAACTCGGTTACCGAGGCTCCTGCCGATGGTTACTCGCTAAACACCACCATTAGCATTCTTGAGTCGTACACCATGCCTCCTGTATATGTTCAAACTCCCGGCGACACGCTGGTTAGCAAATGGCTTAAAATTGTTACCGATGTAGCTCCTCCAACCTACGAGTACTCCGACAATATTTACATAATAAGAACCGCCAATGGCAAGTACGCCAAAATATGGCTAAAGGAATACTTTAGTAAGGACGCAAAAAGTGGGCACGTAACCATGAAGTATGTTTTCCAGTCCAATGGAACAAGGAAGTTCTAAAACATCGAACCCCGAAACGTTTTGCGGGGTTTGTTTTTTATGAGAGCGTACCTAAAAGCAAACCTTAAATGAGGGTAGCATTCTTACTCTCTCACTATTTTCTCTATTCCCATGCAGCAAAACAGGATAACAAGTAGTCATTAGCACTTTACATAACTACTTTATTCAACATAAAAGCCATAGTATATGTACTCATTATTGCAATAGGTCTTGCTGCGGCATGGTACATTGCCACAAAGTGGATGCAGAACTTTGCTGATAAGATTCCGCTTAGCTGGTGGATTTTTGGGCTATGCAGCGCCTTAATTCTGCTGCTAATTGCTGTGGTATAGGCAATAAACTACACCCGAATAGCCAACAGAAACCCCGTAGAATCGCTTCGCTACGAGTAGTATACACAACGCCCCAGCGCTAGGTTTGGGCTGGGGCGGTGTTTTTAGGTTTTGTGGCTCCGTAAGTGCTTTACTCCAACACCCAAAATTTGGTTTTAACTTTTTTGTTTATAAGCCTTATCCCGTAATCATTTTCAAGTTTCTTTTCAACTTCAAAAAGGTTGATGTTGGACAAAACAAAATTATATCTGCTATTCGTTTCTGCTTCAACCTCAACCAGCATATTAAACTGATTTTCAAGAAAATTCTTCAGATCAACAATTCTTGCTCCTTTGGCTTCCCAATTATTATACCTGATTGTTACTCCCAAATTGTTTTCACTTGAAAGATTATTTTCTAACAACCTATTATTCAGCACACCAACAACCCTTGCAACGGTATCCATCTCTACTTCTTTTATATTAACACCTAACTGTTGGGGAAGTAGGAACCGGAGCATTTCAACACAATTTGCTTCTGTTGTAATACTCTTATCTGCTTTAAGGGTTATATCAAAAGCGGTTTCTAACGGAATATTTTTCCTGTTAATAATTCTAGGTTTACTCATTCCATAAAAAACGTTTAACAAATCGCCAAGAGTTCTGTTAAGAATACTGATATCAAATGGGTTGTAATGAAAGTATGAAGACTCACCCATCTCGAGGTTATGTTTCTGTATTGTAAATGTATAGGCGGAATTTAACTGTTTGGTTTCCTGATGAGGAATTCTAAGGGTTTTAGTCTTTCCCTGCCGTTCTGATACTCCATTCAGAATTTCTTCATCCAGGTCAAAAGGGCTTCCTTGCCACCTTACAATTCCAAATTCATCTATTAGAAAAGTCTCAGGGTAAAGTTGAACACCAAAAGAATTTATGGTTTTACTATCAGGGTCGGAACCAACAGGATAGTACATGACCATCTTTTTCAAAAACTCATTAATTAAATCTTCCTTTTCAAACGATATGGATAAGAAAAGGATTTCTGGGTATTTCTGTGCTAGAAAGTTCAATTCTGGGATTGAGGCTACACAGGGAGCACATTTTGTGAACCAAAAGTCAACCACAATAATTCTTCCTTCAATTTTTTCAGGAACCCCTTTTACCTCCCATTCAGCGGTTTTAATTTTTGGATAAATCCACTTCTCAATTTCAATCTTGGGGGCTTTCTTTCCAACAAGGTTGCCTTGAGCAAAAACGTTTAGCGAAAAAACGATACAACAAAAAAATGATACAGATATTTTCATATGCAAATTATTTATAATTATATAAAACGGTTAGGGCTAACAAGTGCTGTAGCGCAAGTTTCTCTGCTGCCGCACAAACCGAGCATACTTTGCGAGTTCGGCGAAGCCAATCCCCTCGTGTGGCTTTTGCAACAGCAAAAAACTTCTAGCCACTGCGG
>JAFGDZ010000063.1 GCA_016931855.1 Bacteroidales bacterium | reverse complement strand
TGCCTACCCGAGGGGGCCTGTGGCGCCTCTAGCCCTAGCGGCGCTGCTTGAGCCCTTAGCCGGATTGTACCAACACGGTATGCTACGGATCAAAGTGTAATTCGGGTGGATTAATAGTTTTTCTACATTAGATTTATGGAATTAGAAAGCTTATTACAGTATTTACTGTCTCTGGAGCTATTTCAATACTTTGATTTAGTTGGAATAAAGGAAGATGATTTCTATTCAGAGTAGTTAGTATTTATGCTTAATCCACCCTGATCTTATTGTGATCCCATGCTACGCAGGGATATGCCAGTGTCAGCAGGGGCTAGGTTATTGTGATAAAAAGGGGTGGCTTAGTCTCTTTACTCGAAAAGTATTTGTTTGCTTTGCTCTTCCTGTTGTATTGGGTACTTTCACTTCGTGCGCAATACTTAAAACGTTAAGGTAAGAGTTATTCCTTATTTATTCTCCTGTTAGTAAGGTGTTTGGTGATAAGTGTACTAGGGGTAATCCAAGATGGGTGTTGCATGGGGGGCGACTGAAATAAAGAGAATAGAAGCTTTTGCTTCTTTTTTTGATAGCAGAGATTGCTGATAATCTCTGGTAGGGGAAGTTCCCTGCCAGAGATAGAGTGTAACAGGCAATTCAACCTTTACTTTTTAAAGCGTTGCTAGTATTATAAATACAATAGATGCTACAACAAAATAGCCTACATCAATTAGTGCTAAAGTGGTGAATCGTTTCCATTCGGCTATTTGAAATTTGAGCATGGACTTGTTCCATGCTGAAACAGCAATGGCAATTAAAACGGCTAACGGTACCGAAAAAGGCGTTACAATAAAGTACATGAGCCCAAGAATGGCTGTTGAAATCAGTTGGAAAAGCATTTCCCAAGGGAATCGGGGTTTGCATGTGCATTTTTCACCATTGCTTAAATCGGCACCGCACACGCATATGTAGTTTACTGCTTTTATCCATTTTTTACCAAAAAGCACGGTGTACCAAAGGGCACCCAGGGCATAAACTGCTACAACGCCTACGGCGTACCATAGCCATGAGATTTGAATTAAAGGGCATCCTGCTTCCATGTCTTCTGGATTTTGTTGGTTGTGTTTAGCAATAAATTTACTCCTTTTTGCTCAAGTTGCTACTCTAAACTTTCGGCGTATTTTTTAAAGTTGTTTAGTATGGCTTGCCAGCCTTGGCGTTGCAGTTCATCTGGTTTATCATCCTCCGTTTCGAACTTTTCTGTAACAAGTGTAGCATTGCCCATTGATTCAAAGGTTACTATTACCTTGCGATTATCAGTTAGCGTGTATGCAATATGCTTTAGTGGCGCAATGGAGGTGAATAGACCCTCAAAATCGAATCCAAAACTACCATCCCTAGCTTCCATTCGCCAAAGGAATTTTTCGCCCTCTTTTAGCGGGTTTGTTGCATGAGGAGTGTGCCAGTCGGCCGATGCGGCATTCCAGTTTACTATGTGTTGGGGCTTAGTCCATGTGTCCCACACCTTGGCTAAAGGCGCTTCGACTTTAACGCTTACTGTAATGGTTTTGTTTTTTTTTGGTGTTTCCATTGGTCATCCCTTTTCGGAGCAGTTAAACATCCATTGCACACCAAACCTGTCGGTGCAGCTACCATAGTAATCGCCCCAGAACATATCCTGTAACTCCATGGTTACAGTGCCTCCCTGGGATAGAGCCTTGAATAGTCGTTGAGTTTCTACACGAGTGTCGGGTTCAAGATTAATGTACACGTTGTTGCCACTATTGATTTTAAAGCCCATGGATTCGGGTGCATCAGAGCCCATTAGTCTGAATTCCCCAAGGATGGGTAGCTCAACATGCATAACAAGATTTTTATCTGCGTCAGCAATGGGGGGCATATCGTCTGACGGAGGAATATCTCCAAAGCGATGAATTCCATCGCCTCCAAATTCGCCTCCAAAAACCGATTGGTAAAAGGTAAATGCCTCCTCGGTGCAGCGAGGGAAGTTGAGGTATATGCTTACTTGTGCCATAACTTTTATTATTTCAGGGTGATTGTGGTAATTGTTTGTAAAACAGTTTTTAACAATAAAATGTTCTGGTATATAGATACAAAAAGCACGGGATTTCCCGTGCTTTTGCTGCTGCGCTATTAGCTAGCGGCTCTTATCCATGGTTAGTACGTTTCTTCTAGTACGGGTTCTAGTTTATTCGTTTGTTCCTTAATGTCTGATGTTTGCAGCTGCTCTAGCTTGATGTGTGTTCGGTTGTTTTGGTTGCCGATGTAGAAGAACGCCACTAGTTCAACCAGTTCTGATGCGTAGTTGGATAGCTGCTCTGCAGTGGAGGCCATCTCTTCTGCCGATGCGGCGTTCTCTTGGGTTATGTCATTTAGCTGTTGAATGGCTCCGTTTATTTGTAGCGACGAGGTGGCCATCTCGGTGCTGGCGGCAGCTATTTCCTGTACTAAGCTAGTGGTTCGCTGGATATCTGGCACTAGGCCTGCGAATAGTTTGCTAGATTTTTCGGCAATTTCAACGCTGGAGCCTGTGATGCTAACAATTTCGCCAGCGGCTTTCTGGCTACGTTCGGCAAGCTTGCGAACCTCGGCCGCAACAACAGCAAATCCGCGCCCCTGATCGCCTGCTCGTGCCGCCTCAACCGCTGCGTTAAGGGCGAGTAGGTTTGTTTGAAAGGCTATATCTGTTATAATGGACACTTTATCAGTAATTCTTTTCATTGCATCGGCGGTTTGCTCAACCGCAGTTGCGCCTTTTACCACCTCGTGAGATGATTTTTGGCAGTCGAGCTCGGCAATGCGTGCATTCTCTGTGTTCTGCTTAATGGCGGAATCCATTTCTTCAACCGATGCCGATACCTCCTCGGTTGATGTGGCCTGCGTGTTGGCTCCCGATGATACCTGCTGCGAGCTTGTGCTCATTTGCAGCGCCGATGTGCTTATGCTTTGCGATACATATATTACGCGCTCCACTATTTCCTGTAGCTTGCCAGCCATATGCTCTAGGGTTTTGGCTAGTTGTCCAATTTCATCGTTTCTATCCGTATCAATTTGGGCAACCAGATTCCCTTGCGCAATTTGCTGGGCAAACTGTAGCCCTTTGCCCAGCGCTTTAACAACGCCTCTTACAATAAAGAACAGCACGCTAATTACAAATAGTAACGCAGCGAATGTTGCTGAGATGATTATAAGGCGTAGTGTGCTGAATATACGGTTGTACTCATCGGTGTACCAGCCAACGCTTATGTAACCATCAATATTGGAGTTGTACTTGTAGTATTGTGTTTTTTCGCGGCCCTCCCATATGTAGGTAATTACTCCCTCTTTATCGGCAACCATTTGTTTAAAAAAATCCTTGTCGGCAACGCTAACTCCATTGGCTGTTGGGTGGCAAATGGCCACTCCGTTGGCATCAATAATATATGGGTAGCCAGAGCCGTAGAACCGTTTGGTTTTAAAGTACACCTCGAGAGTGGCGTAGTCTATTTCGGGTTCGCCCACGTACAGTATCCCAATAATCTCGTTGTTGGAGTAAATTGGTTCGTAGGCTGTTATGCGCCACTTGTCAACCACCCAGGCGCGCCCAATGTACCTCTCTCCCTTTTCAATGGCTTTAACCACAGGGCTTTCGTTGTTAATAAAGGTTCCTGTAGCTCTTTTCCCATCGGTTCCTATTACGTTTGTTGCAACGCGAATGTAGCCTTCGGGGAATTTTTGGAATAATGTTGCCGATTCAACGCCCATCCTTTTAATTGCATCAACAATGGCTGTGTCGTTCTGGATCTGTTTGCCATTTAGTAACATCTTTTTAAGGTGGTAGCCATTTATGGTAACCGTTTCATTATCGGCAACCAGAATGTTTCCCTGAGAGCTTAGGTAAATGTTTGCTAGATTCATGGCAACGGTTAGCTTCTCCTTTCGCGATTGGAGCTCCATGTTCACCTGCTTGTTGTAGTTCTCAAGGTTCTCGTGCATGGCCTCATCGTAGTGTTGCGCCATTTTGGTAACGAATAGGTTGTTGATGAATAGTCCAACTAGTGCGAATGATATCAGCACTGCGGCACCAACAAATAGGTATAGGCGGGTGCCAATTTTTAAATCCTTAATTCTTTTCATTGTATGGAGCGTATTGGTTAATACTTAAAACCCATTCTGAATAAGAAGTAAAGGCGATGAGAATGTAAAGGCCAAAAGAAAATTGTGTGATGAGTGAGAAAGGAAACAGAAGTTACCCTTTTTTTGGGGAACCGTTGGTGTGATTTGTCAAAAAGAGGATGGATTTAAAGTTGATTTAAATCATTGGTGGGTCGAGTTTTAACGAATGGTATGATAGGGCAGTAGTGAGGGGTCTTGGAGAGAAGGGGCGATGTGCTAACGCGAGGGCGTTTGCGGCTAATAATGTTTAATGCTTATGTGCATATTGCATGTTACGCGTCCATCTCAATCCCCATCTTTTTCATCAGCACAGCTGCGTTTAGCGATGGGTTAACGCCGGGTGTTAGGGTGTAGTCGAAGTAAAGCTCATCGGCGTTAATTTTTACATCAAAATAGTAGGCATTTATGGTTTTTGCCGCAATTTGCTCTGGGTTGGCCAGTTCCAAGTCGTGACTAGCGATAACGCCAACGCTGTTGTGCTTTATAATCTGATTGATAATAGCCTTTGCTCCCTTGTGCCTATCGGATGAGTTGGTTCCGCGCAGCACCTCATCAAGTAGGGCGATTATTGGCTTTTTCTCCTTAACCGCTTCAAGTACTGCTCTAAGCCGTTTGAGCTCGGCGTAAAAGGTTGATGTGTTTTCGCCAAGAGAATCGGCTATGCGCATGCTAGTATAGGGCGTAACGGGGGAGTGAACCAACCTTTGCGCGCACACAGGAGCACCGCATTGCGCCAGAACAAGGTTTACGCCTATGGTGCGTAGAAATGTGCTTTTGCCCGCCATGTTAGAGCCCGTTATAAGCATCACTTTGCCATTGCCGCTTAGCTGCATGTTGTTGCAAATCCTGTTTTGGCTTGGGATTAGCGGATGCCCCATATATTGAGCCTGTAACTCAAAGCTGCTGCTACACTGTGCAGGGTAGCACCAGCTGGGATTATTAAATGCGAGTGTGGCAAGCGACGATAGGCTTTCGAATTGGGCAATGGCGCTAACCCACTGCTTAAGGTTTGCGTTATTGGTTTTTGCCCAGTTGCTTAGAGCAACTAACTGGCGTATATCCCAAAGTAAAAATATGTTTAGTGGTAGCCCAATGTAGATGTTAAGCCTATAATCGAACCGAGAAGCAATTATCGATAGCTTTTTTATTCCTTTTGATGCAGATGAGTCTCCATTACTAAGGCTATTTTGAAGGTTAACCAGTAGCGGTGCGCTAAATGTTTGGCCTTGTATGTGGCTACTTAGCGTGGATAGGTGATTTAGCCCTTCGGCTATTTTTGATACCGTTTTATGACCCTCTTCAATGCGCTGCTTCCATCGGTAGTAAAATGCAATGTTTATCATTGCTGCTACTAGTAACGGAGCGCTGTTTGCCAGTACTATGGAGGCTACAAGGGCTGTTGTTGCCAGTATGCTAAGCATTGTTACTGCTGCTGGTAGCCACTTTGGGTGGTGTAGGTTCTGCTTGGCAATTAGCTCGCTAACCTCGTGAAACTGTACGTGGTTGTCGTCTTTGTGGCTTCCGGCTGTTTGTATGCTCTGCCTAAACTGTAGTTGAGTGCTAAGCTCCTTTACGGCGTCTTGGCGGAGGGATATGTCATCGGCCAATGCTGGGTTGCTTAGCCATTCTGCTAAAAGGTTGTTCCCTGGTTGTGTGGTGCATCGGTTTACCAATGCGTAAATGGATGCAGCCCCAAAAATATCAAGATCCGATGTGTATGGGTGATTGGCACTTTGGTACTCTGCTCCATTGCTAAAAAGGGATGGCTTCCCCTCTAGCTCAAATTGGTTAAGATCAATTAAGCGCTGCGTTCTGTAAGCCTCATCCTGTGCTTTTACATGCCTTACTACAACCATTATAAAAGCGGCTACCGATACCGCTGCAGCAACAAAGGCAAGAGTGTGGCTTAGCCCCATTAGGGTAAAAAAGCTAACGGGTGCAGCAACAATAAACAGTAGGCGTAGCCAGGTTAACCGCAGCGCAATACGGTTAAGTATCTTTTGCTCGGCAGTGAGCTCCTGAACTCGCTTTTGGTATGCTTGGCTGGGAGTCAAGGATAGAGGGGAATTAAATGGGTTGGAATTTATCTGTGCCCTCAACGCGCTCCAGTTCAGCTCCCGTTCTATTTTTTAGGTAGGGGATTATATCTGGGTCGATATTGGCAATATAGTTAAGGTCAAACATCATAAAGTGGTGCTCGTCGTTAACGTACTCGTCGGTTTCATGCCCTGAGTAGAAGCGCCAGCCGCTATCATCGTCGTCCTCGCGCGATTCCCTGTGCATATAACCAACCTTGAGCCCATCAATGGTAATCATGTCCGATGCGTAGCAGTAGCCCATTGCAGGAATAAGCTCTTTAATATCCTCTGCCTTTAGTATGTATGGGTGCTTATTCATGTTTTTGCTTGTGTTATGGTTTATGCAAAGGTAATATAATGTGGTTGATTGTTGATGTTGTGCTGCAAGACGATGACGAGATGGCTGGATAATCCTATATCAGCATATAAAAAATAAAAAATAGAATGATAGTTCGAGAAAAATGTTTTTACTTTGTGATTCTGATACAGTTACTTCAATGAAGATAGTCGCGGTAATACGATTTAGGGCCTAATACAAGTTCTCGTTTCAGCAGAACTTGGCCTTTTCTTTTGGCAGATTCACTGCCACCAATTCACTATTTACTAATTATTTACTAACTAATCCAGGAGGATTTTTCATGAAATCTACAAGTGTGCTTGCCGCTATTGGCGTGCGTTGTTGTGTGGCATCGTTTCAGAATGATGCGTTTAGCTTTTTGTTGATATCGAATGCAGCAAATGGTTTGGGTTACGAACATTGTATTAAACGAAAACGAAGACGAGAATGAGTAAGAGTATATATAAATCGGTAGCAATTAGTATTTCTAGAAACTTTAATAAAAACGGTTTTCGCAAGGCCTATGCTCAGGTTGTGGAGGCAATAGCAGGAACCGAACAGGATTTTACGCAGGGCAGCCTTGGTAAGGCTATCTTTTTGCTCTCGGTGCCCATGGTGCTGGAGATGCTTATGGAGTCGGTATTTGCCCTGGCCGACATTATCTTTGTTGCCAAGCTAGGCGCCGATGCCATTGCAACGGTAGGCCTTACAGAGTCCATTATTACCATAGTTTATGCCATTGGTATGGGGCTAAGCACGGCAACAACGGCAATGGTTGCACGCCGAATAGGCGAGAAGAAGCCACGCGCTGCTGCGCTTATAGCAGGACAAGCGGTGGTTACAGCGCTATTCGCATCGGTGCTCATTGCCATTCCCGGAATTCTATTCGCATCGGATATTTTGCAGCTTATGGGCACTGATGCCGCAACGGCACAGCGCTACAGCGGGTACACCCAGTGGATGCTTGGCGGTAATGCCGTTATTATGCTGCTTTTTACCATTAACGCTGTGTTTCGCAGCGCTGGCGATGCTGCAATTAGCATGCGGGTACTACTGCTTGCCAATGTGGCTAACATTATTCTCGACCCCATTCTGATTTTTGGCTGGGGGCCAATTCCTGCATTGGGAATTACTGGTGCTGCAATTGCAACCAATATTGGTAGAGGACTGGCTGTGGCCTACCAAGTTTACCTTTTATTTGGAGGTAGGAGCAGGGTTAAACCATCGCTAAGAAGCTTTATACCCAGGTTTAACATTATTGGTCAGCTGGTAAAGCTATCGATTGGCGGAATTGGGCAAATGCTTATTGCAACCTCAAGTTGGATTGGGCTTATGCGTATTGTTAGCATGTATGGTAATGAGGTGGTTGCTGGTTATACTGTGGCGCTCCGATTAATTGTTTTCTCGCTACTCCCATCGGCAGGAATTAGCAATGCTGCGGCAACGCTTGTGGGGCAAAATCTTGGGGCAGGAAAGCCTCATAGGGCTGAGCGTTCCGTTTACTTTACGGGCTGGGCAAACATGATTTTTTTAGGAGTGGTTGGGTTACTCTTTGTTATTACGCCTAGTAGCTTTGTTGGGCTGCTTACGCAGGATCCAGTGGTTATTGCTTTTGGTTCTACCTGTTTGCGTATTGCCAGCTACGGCTTTATTGCCTACGGATTGGGCATGGTGCTGGTTAGTGCCATTAACGGTGCGGGCGATACTATTACCCCAACAAAAATCAACTTCTTTTGCTATTGGGTTTTCGAGATACCTTTGGCATGGATGCTTGCCGTTTACCTAGATATGCGCGAGGAGGGCGTGTTCTACTCCATCTTTATTGCAGAAACAGCAATGACAGCTGTTGCCTTTATTGTGTTTAGGCGCGGCAAATGGAAGCTGCGTAAGGTGTAGCCTACTTTAATCTCTTTTTTATATAAAAGGCACAGGGAATTCTCTGTGCCTTTGCTCTGTTAAGCTTAGTGTTAGGAGTATCAAGGTAAAACCCTGTTGGCGAGGTAATAGAATTTGGATAGAGATTGGCCTAACTAAAAGTTAATTGCCCGCGTTGTTCAAATTACCTATCCCGTAAGTTGGTATTTCTTACATTATTCTTTGCCTTGCAATCGTTTCACCTCTTTATCAAAATCGGAAGAGTAATTCTTGTCTTGAATTTTTCTGTACTTATCATATTCTTGTTCGGCTTTTAATTTAGCCTCCAACGCACTTACCTTTCCATTGTCTTTTAGAATCGGATAATTTGCTAATTCAAGGAATTGATGTAAAAAATTAATCCATTCCTGCATGTTAGTAGGTATCTGTCTTTCTGCTCTTGTCTCCGCTAAATCAAGGTAAGCAGAAACAATACGATTAAGTTCTTTTATATGCTGTTCGTTTAAATAGTTTTTAGCAATTGACACATCGGATTTTAATATTTTACCGTCTGGCGCATGTTTCCAACTTGTCAATCCCATGTACGTCTTTGTAGCATCAGCCGATGAATAAATGATTTCCGCAGCAGTTTTTCCAGTTA
The DNA here is from genome assembly GCA_016931855.1 of Bacteroidales bacterium. GTDB lineage: Bacteria > Bacteroidota > Bacteroidia > Bacteroidales > Tenuifilaceae > UBA5206. The sequence continues at coordinate 676 of JAFGDZ010000063.1, read as the reverse complement.
TAGCCCAATGTAATTTGTTTTGAACAGTAGCAAAAAAATCTTTAGTCAAAGTATCTGTATTGTCATAATCAATAGATAAACTATAAATATCTGTAATTTTTTGATAGAATCTTCTCTCGCTAGCGCGAATCTCTCGAATCCGCTCAAGCAGCTCATCAAAATAGTCTTTACCAAAATTTTTGCCTTGTTTTAATCGTTGATCATCTAATACAAATCCCTTTGTTATGAACTCGTTTAACACTTTGGTTGACCAAATCCTGAATTTTGTTGCTTTATTTGAATTAACCCTATATCCAACAGCAATAATTGTGTCTAAATTGTAAAACGTTGTCTTATATTTTTTTCCATCATCTGCAGTATGTTCCAAAATGGAACTAACTGAATTTTCCTCCAATTCTCCTGATTCAAAGATGTTTTTCAGGTGTTTTGTTATTGCTGGTCTTTGAACTCCAAACAATTCAGCTATTTTCTTTTGAGTCATCCAAAAAGTCTCATCCTGAAAGATGACCTCAACTTTTATTATTCCTTCATCGGATTGGTAAAATATTATTTCGGATTCTTTTGCCATCTGAAATTTTTGTGTGAAATGTCTTAGTACATGACAAAACTGTTAAATAATTGTAAATCAACTAAATAACAATTAAAAACATTTGAATAAAACCCTGATATTCAGTAT
>JAFGDZ010000062.1 GCA_016931855.1 Bacteroidales bacterium | reverse complement strand
GCATCCAATTGCCGTAGTAATCTGCAGATAAGTTGTAGCTTATTGATGTTTCTGGTTTCAGTTCCGATGATTTCCATACGCGTGGCGAACCACTACATAGGTGTAAATCTTCGGAGAAACCGTATGGGGCACGAAAGCCTGTTCCTGCATTTGCCCTTAGGGTTACATGTTCGGAAACCTTGTACTTAATGGCTATTCGCGGATTAAATGCATTCTCGCTAAATGATGTTTTAGGGAAGTTTGCCGAGGTAAACACCTGCTGGCTGCTGGTGTACTCCTCGTTGGACTCGTGCATATCAAAACGGATACCTGGAACAACCATTAGTTTACTGGTAATAGCCCATTCATCTTGAATAAACACACCAAACTCAGCTGCAGATTTTGTTGCAACAGATCGATATGATTGGCCAAGAAACTCACTGTCTTCATCAACAACTACATACATGCCCGACTCTTCTAATTTATCGTGAAAAGCCTGTACGCCTACTATAACGTTGTGTGATCCAGTATTTTTGTTGAATGAAAGGGCTGCATTAAAGGAGTTCTCGTCGGCAAGGTAAGGGCGCATGTTACGTAAATCGGGAACGTTGTCGTTATGTGTACTCATGTAGTCGCCAAGGTAGGAGTCGTTGGTGGCATTCCTATTATGGTTAACATATGCAGCAGAGATGTTTAGCCCCGAGGAGTGGCCGAAGGGTTTGGTGTACATAAGTGATGCCTCGTATCTATCGGTAGTAATGCTCTCCGTACCATCGGTTAGTGGATTCTTGTAGTAATCATCAGTCATGGTTCCTCCCTCTCGTTTCTCAAAAATAGATTTGCCCCTAAGTACAAGTTTGTCATCTCTAAAAAGGGCATTATCAATATAAAGGCTAAACCCTGCATTGGTTAAATTGGTTGCAACCCTATCGGATATTCCATCCTTTTTCTTTACTTCTTTTTGGGTTGCACCAGGTCCTGTTTGGTCAATAGCATCTTCTGTGTAGCGCTGTGCAAAGATGTTAAGGCCAATATCTCCTTTGCCGTTTCGGAGAGAAGAGGAGATGTCGTACTTATTGGTACCATAGCTGCCCATTTGTATGTCAACTATTGTTGAGGGATCCCACGACGGGGATTTGGATATTATGTTAATTGCACCGGCAACAGCACCGCTACCATAAAGAGCAGAACCGGCTCCTTTTACTACCTCTATGGAGCTTATGTCTATGGTGCTAAGCTGCTGTAACCCGTAAACGCCTGCAAGACCTGAGTACATTGGCTGTCCGTCTATAAGCACTTGAGTATGTTCGGCTCCAAGTCCCTGCATGCGAATCATGGTAAAATTGCAGTACTGACACTGGTTCTCGACCCGAATGCCAGGAGTACCTTCAAGTGCTTGGAATAGGTTTATGGCGTTCTTGCTCTCTAGCGCTCGAGCGGTGATAACTTCGGTGCGGACAGGAACATCTTTTACATAGTGTTTCGTTTTTGTGCCTGTTACAACTACTTGTTCTAAGTTAAGTACGTCTTCCTCAAGCTCAATCTGTAGTTCTGTTGTTTTGTTCCGTTCCATTATTACCTCTACCTCTACTGTTTTATAACCAAGAGAATGGGCAATAATGGTATTTTTTCCTACAGGCAGATGTACCATCTTAAAGTGGCCTGTTCTATCGCTGGTAGTGCCCATTTTGGTCCCTTTAACCACAAGGGATACATAGGGAATATGCTCGTTAGTTCCTTTAATCGTAACGTGCCCAAAAAGCATAGCATCAGTTTTATCTTGTGAGTAAGCTGAGCATAATATAAATAGCCCAATGGCAATAGTTAGAAATTGTTTCATTTCTCCGTTTTTTTGTAATTATTATGTGTACTGAAATAGTGAAAACTGTAAGAGCAAAGGAACTTACATGTTTAAAGAAGAGCAATCCCTATTTGTAGTTATACCATGATGGCAACATCCCCATAAATGAGGATGAAGGAAAGTTTCTGCTTGCCTTAAAAAGTGGGGCGTGTTTCTATTATTAAAAAAGAGGGTGTCCGTTATGTTGTATGGACACCCTCTTCCTCTTTCTAACTGGTTGCTTATATCTGTAGCAGCATTTTATATGGGTTGTTTCCGCCTAGGAGCATAAGCTCAGGGTTTTCTATCAGCTCTTTAACCTTTACAAGGAAACCAACCGAGTCCTTGCCATCTATAATTCTGTGATCGTAGCTTAGGGCTACGTACATAATGGGCCTAACCTCTACTTTTCCATCTATTGCAACAGGGCGCTCAACAATGTTGTGCATGCCTAGTATGCCCGACTGTGGAGGGTTAATTATTGGCGTTGATAGCATGGATCCAAAAACACCGCCATTGGTTATGGTAAATACTCCGCCGTTAAGCTCATCAACGGTAATTCGGCCTGAGCGTCCCTTGGTAGCCAAATTGGCAATGCCCTTTTCTATTTCGGCAAGGCTTAGCTTGTCGGCATCGCGAAGAACTGGCACCATAAGCCCTTTCGGGGTTTGAACGGCAATGCCAATATCAAAGTAGTTGGGGGTAACTATTTCTTCTGCCTGTATGCGTGAGCGAACCGATGGGTGTGCCTTAAGTGCTTCTACTGTTGCTTTTACAAAGAATGACATTAGCCCTAGCTTTATGCCGTACTTTTCTACAAATAATGGTTGGTACTTTTTTCTAATATTTAGCACATTACTCATATCAACCTCGTTAAAAGTAGTGAGCATGGCCGTTTCGTTTTTTACGGCAACTAGTCGCTGGCTAATTTTTTTCCTTAGCGGGCTCATGCGCTCGCTGCTCTCGGTTCTATCTGGTGTGGGCTGCATTGCCTCAGTAGGAGCTAACAGGGCTTGCTTTGCTCGCTCTACATCTTGCGATGTTAGCTTGCGTAGGCCTTTAATTATGTCGTCAACGCTTAGGTTGCTATCCTCCATAATGGCCTTTGCTAGCGGTGTTGCTTTTACCTGCTGGCTATTGGTTGGTTTGTTTATGCTGATGTTTTTGTGCTGTGGGGCTTCTTTTTGGGGCTCGTCGGCAGCTTTCTGCTCTTCTTTTTTTGGAGCCGATAGCTGTGGTGCAGCATCGCTATTGATGGTACAGGCAACGGTGCCAACTTTTACTGGTTGCCCCTCGGGTGCAATAATGCTAATGGCTCCTGCTTCTACCGCAAGTAGGGGAAGGGTTGCTTTATCGGATTCTATCTCGGCTAGTTCCTGATCTTTTTCCACGTAGGCGCCATTCTCAACAAGCCATCGGGCAATTTCAACTTCGGTAATAGATTCTCCTGGACTAGGAATTGTTATTTCGTGTACCATGGTTGCTATGTCGTTGTTGTTTGTAATTGTATTTTGACTAAGAATTGCATCATTGAAAGGCTATAGTAGCTCATGCTGCGATTTTCTGTCGGTTTGCTTGCTACCCTCAAGGCATTGTAAACCGCAGTACTTATTCTTTAGCTCGCAATCGCACTTTCTGAAAACTTTTCCAATTATCTCTTCTTGTTCCATTGTGTGAATTTTGCTAAGACCAACAGCAGGGCTTCCGCTTGCTGCGCGTGTAACAGGCTCAATGGGAACGGTGGTTATTCTATCGCGAATAAAGTTCCATGCTCCCATGTTCTTTGGCTCTTCCTGAACCCATAGCCACTTTAGGGCGTTAGGATATCCTTTTAAAACCGCTTCAACTTGTTTGGTAGGGAAGGGGTAAAGCTGCTCAATCCTAACAAGAGCAATGTCTCTTGCTTCAAAGTGCTGCTTGCGCTGTAGTAAATCGAAGTAAACCTTTCCTGTGCAGAATACTACGCGCTTAACATCTTGTGCATCAACCGCTGTATCGTTAATCACTTCGCGGAAGCTATTTTGGGTAAACTCGTTAAGGGACGATACGCACAGGGGGTGGCGTAGTAAGCTTTTGGGGGTAAAAACTACTAGCGGAACGCGGAAGCTCCTCTTAACCTGGCGGCGTAGCACATGAAACATGTTAGCTGGAGTTGTGCAGTTTACCAATTGCATGTTGTTTCGTGCGGCCATGGTAAGGAATCGCTCAACTCTGGCGCTGGAGTGTTCAGGGCCTTGCCCCTCAAATCCATGCGGAAGGAGTAGGGTTAGCCCCGATTGTAGCCCCCACTTATCCTCGGCAGAGCTTATGTACTGGTCAATAATGGGCTGTGCCACATTATGGAAATCGCCAAATTGTGCTTCCCAAATGGTTAGCCCGTTGGGCATGGCAAGCGAATAGCCGTATTCGAAACCTAAAACGCCATACTCCGAGAGGTGGCTGTTGTAAACGTGAAAAGGCGCTTGGTTTGGGCTGATATGTTTGAGTGGGAAGTACTTTTCGTCGGAGTTTTCAACGGCGTACACCGCATGGCGATGCGAGAAAGTACCTCTTTCAGAGTCCTGCCCGCTTATGCGAACGGGTACTCCCTCGTCAACAAGGCTACCGTAGGCCAGCAGTTCGGCCATGGCCCAGTCTAGCTTACTGGTATCTACCATTTGCTGCCTATCCTCAATTAGCTTTCTTAGCTTTTTTAGGAAGGGTGTATTCTCTGGTAGCTGGTTAATTTTTTGGGCTATAGCCACAAGCTTCTCTTGGCTAACGGCTGTGCTGGGCGATATATCAAAATCCTGTGCCTGCGAGTACCTAAAACCAGCCCACTCTTTTGGCAAAAACCGCTGGATGCTAACCTTCTTTATTGCCGATGCAGCTGTTAACTTTTCCTCTAAGTGCGAATCGTACTGTAGAATAAGCTCTTTGGCCTCAGCTTCACTTAAAACCGTTTCGGCAGCTAGGCTTAGTGTGTATAAGTCGCGGGTGTTTTTGTGCTTTGTAATAGCCTCGTAAAGGGTTGGCTGGGTAAAGCGGGGTTCGTCGCCCTCGTTGTGCCCATATCGGCGGTAGCAAAGTATATCAATAAATACATCGGTATGGAACTTTTGGCGGTAGTCCATGGCCAGCCTAATGGTGTGCACAAGAGCCTCGGGGTCGTCGCCGTTAACGTGGAATATGGGCGATTTGGTTACCTTGGCAATATCGGTGCTGTACGTGCTGCTGCGTGCATCAATGTAGTTGGTGGTGAACCCAACCTGATTGTTGATTACAAGATGAATGGTGCCACCCGTTTTGTAGCCTTTTAGCTGCGACATTTGAATGGTTTCGTAAACAACGCCTTGCGCAGCAATGGCCGCATCGCCATGAATAATAATGGGGGCAATTTTGTTAAAATCCTTACCGTAAAGGGTGTTTGCGCGGGCACGGGTAACGCCTTCGGCAACGGGGCCAACTGTTTCTAGGTGCGATGGGTTGGGAAGTAGGTTTAGCATAACCTCATTGCCCTTATCGGTTGTAATTTGCGTGCTATACCCAAGATGGTACTTAACGTCGCCAAGGGCAACATCCTCTTCGTACTGTTCGCCAGCAAACTCGGAGAAGATTTTTTCCTCGGGCTTTTGCATTATGTTTGCCAGCACGTTAAGCCGTCCACGGTGTGCCATCCCTATCACAAACTCCTTTATTCCTAGCTCGGCTCCGCGTTCAATGGCTGCGTCCATGGCGGGAATTAGCGACTCGGCTCCCTCTAGGGAGAATCGTTTTTGCCCAATAAATTTTTTGTGTATAAATTGCTCAAAACCAATGGCCTGCTTAAGGTGATGGAAGATATGCTTTTTCTGCTCTGGGCTAAAGTTGGTTCGGTTTTGAGACGATTCCATTTTCTCCTGAAGCCAAGCAACAACCTCAGTATCGCGAATAAACATGTACTCCGCACCAATGGATTGGCAATAGGTTTTTTCCAAATGGCTAATAATATCGCTTAGCTTTGATGGGCCAATGCCAATTTGCTTCCCCGCCTGAAAGGTAGTATCCATATCGGCACTGGTTAGCCCAAAGTTTTCTATATCAAGGGTAGGGCTGTACTTGCGGCGGGTGCGAACAGGGTTGGTTTTGGTGAATAGGTGTCCGCGCTTGCGATACGATTCAATTAGGTTTATAACCTTAAACTCGGCATCGAGTACCATCGATTGCCCATTTGAGTAGTGCGCTAGCGCAAACTCAAACCCTTCAAAAAACTTTTGCCAGGTTGGATCAACTAGGCTTGCATCCTTTTTCCAGGTTGCAAAGAGCTCTTCCAGCGCTTGGGGGGTAATGTTACTCAAGTATGTATTATTATCCATGATATTGGGATGACGGGTATTGGTTGCTAATGTTAGTGATTTGTGCTTGGCTTTTGTGCATCACTGCTCACTCTTCACGTTTTTATACCCAAACAATTCTTTGGCCTTAATGTTTTGCAGAATGTACTTGGGAACCATTTTTTCCCAATTGGGATTGCCGCATCGAATTAGAGAGAGCACTTCCGTTGAGCTAATGCTTAGCCATTTGGGGTTAATATCTGTAAGGTCGTGAATTTTTCTGTTTAGCTTTAAGTAGCTGAAAAGGTGCTTTATGTCAGCGGGCATATTAATGTCGTTCGATTTAATCACTGCGCCCGTTTCTGGGTTAAGGGCTGGATATATGTAGAACTTTGTATTGTCGGGGAACATCTTTCCCATAGCCTCAAGGAGACCGCCTTTTAGATTGGTATAGTATTTTTTATCTAGTATTTTGGAGAAGATGGGTACACCCACAATTATGCGTATGTTTTTGGCTTTAAACTGAGCAAAGTACTCACCCAGCTTGTAGAACTCTCTGAAGTTGGAGATTAGCACATTTTGCCCCATGCCGTTCAGCAAGTCCACCCGATCTAGGAAATCGCGTTCGTTCAGCTCTCCTTCCTCAAGTAGGTTGTTTAGGGTGATTTCGCAGATTTGGAGGGTTGATTCTGGGGTATGATCCTCATCGGTTTTAAAAAGGGCGTAGGAACTTTTTAGTATGTCGAAGCCAACATAGGTTATTGGTCTAAATCGCCCGCGTAGCACTAGTGCGTTCTTTTTGTATAGCATGTCGGAGGGCTGCTGAACCTGTCCATACCTATCAAACATTATGGCATTTGCCATTCCGTTCTTAACCAGCTGCACGCACAGTAGCCTATTGTCAACCCACGAGAGGTCTGGTCCAGTCATTCTGGCCATAGTAATCTCAACCCTGTCCCTGTCAAGGTTATCCATAAGTGATTGCAGGAAGGTATTGGGCGTATTGTAGTAGTTGTAACAGGCAAATATTAGGTTAACGCCAAGGGTGCCTAGCGTGTATTGCTGCAGGGTGCCGTCGTTTTCGTGAAGCCTAACGTGTATAACTATCTCATTGGGTTTTGCCTGCTGGGTAAGCTCAAACTTTACGCCAAGCCAGCCGTGTCCCTTGTTGTCCTTTTTAAAGTTTAGCGTTTCAACCGTGTTGGCAAAAGCAAAGAAGCGCACATCGTTTTTTCGCTGTAATCCGAGTACCGATAGCAGCTCACAGTACTCTGTTTCCAGCATTTTTTCTAGTCGGGGTAGGCATACGTACCTATCCGCTTTTCCCTCGTTGTACAAATGGTCGCTAAAGGTTTTGTCGTATGCCGATATGGATTTGGCTATGGTTCCCGATGCACCGCCTGCTTGAAAAAAAGCCCTTGCCACCTCTTGTCCTCCTCCAATTTCGGCAATGGTGCCGTATTTTGATTGGTCTAGGTTAAGCATCAGCGCTTTCCTTTTTGTGCTATATATTTCCCTCTCCATAAAAATGGGTTTTCCCTAATTTACTAGCTTTAGTGTAAACAACAATGGTTTGAGGGAAACGTTTAGGGGGGATAGAAATAAATGAAAGGATATGGGAGTGTAGTTAACAAAAAGCCATCATAAAAGGATGATGGCTTTTTATTTAGAAATTATTTCTTAAAAGCTCCTACCTTTTTAATGTCTGAAGATAAGTCATTATAAGATAATGAACCTTTGTAATAGCCTGATATTTTTCCCCCCCCTGAAGAAGTGCAGTCAATATCAATAGTATAGGTACTACCATCCTTCTTAACTGTTACTGTGCCGCTAGCTATATAAATAATCTCATCTGCTGTTTCATTTGCAACTTCAAATCCCATGGCTATAAGTCCAGCATCAAACGTGTTTGCACTTGTAGTCTCTAGTGCATCATAGGTGTAAGTGCCAGGGACTAGTTCTGTTGCTGACGATGAGAATAGCTCAAAGTAAATAAGGTCTCCTGTACCCATTAGCCCTGATGTTTGGTTATAAGAGAGTCCTTTATATAACGTAATATCAAAGTTATATGTGGGTTGATCTGTAACCCCAAAATTCTCAAGTAATCCTGCAGTAATGTTAGTGGTTACCCCATTGTACGAAAAATAATTTTTAGGAGCATCCTCATCGTCACTACAGCCAATAAACATTGTAGAAATAAGAATTAGGCTCAGTAAAATTCTGAAATTTAGTTTTTTCATAATAAAAATTGGTTTGTTTCCTACTCGTATAAGGCTTTTCGGTTCCGCCCAAAAGTCAGTTTTCTTCTGCTTTTAATCAAAGTTATAAAAAAAATGGGTGATAAACTAAATTTAAACGGTCTCTTAATCGTTTTCTTTTGTTTAAATCTTTGATGCCCAGAAATGGAGTCGGTATATTTTTTCTGATATTATGTGGATTGTTAGTGTTTGAGCCACTAGAAAAGGGCTGGATAATGAATTTGTAGAGAAATACCAAAACGCAACTAAAGCTGTAGTCGTTGCATTTCATCCCTTTAATGGATCGGTTTTAGCGGGTTAAGATTCTTATGTCAACAACAGTTTTGCTGTAGGTTTGTAAAACGCATTTAGTATAATATAATGCACAGTGTTTAAAAGAACACACCTAATAAGATGGAACGTTGCCAGAATATTCATGCTGCTTTAATTTTTGTAAAAGATATGTATAGGTAAATTAGTTGGGGATTGGCGTTAGGTTCCTTGCTCCTATAATTATTTTAATTGTCGGAATATACTTTAACTGGTGCTTTTGTTTAGCTTTACTTGCTAGTCCAGTCATAAAAATATGGTGATCCACTATAATACCCCGTAACTTTAGCGTCACTTATTGCTATACAATCTACTTCTATCTCGTAAGAATTTGCTCTTTTTTTTACCGAAATAGTACCATCTTTTATATAGTCGTACGCTTCACACATTGAATCTGTTAGGCTGTACCCTAAGATAAACTCGCCATAATCAAAGGTGTTTGCTTCATGACTTTTATAAGAATCGAATTTATAAACACCGGTGATTAGTTCTGATGAAGAGGAGGAGTACAATTCAAAAATAATTACATCTCCACGACCTAGAAGATTGCCTGTTGAGGAGAACTTTATACCAGTTGTAACGAATATTAGCCTGAAGCAGTGTCCTGTTTTTTCTTCGTTATAATGGTATTTCCCTTTATTAATTAAAATCCCATCCGAGATATTTACTGTTCGTCCATTGACCACTATTATATTGCTTTTGGGTTTAATCTCTTCTTCCGAGCATGATGCAAATAGTAGCAGCGATACGAAGATTGGAAGTATAAAATTGACGCGCATTTTCATTTTTTTGTGAGGTTATGTTGTTACTATTTGTATTGTACTAGACGAGGAATCCCTCTTTCTTTATCTCAAAAGTTGTAAAAAAGCTTAAAGTTATTGGTACGTTCTTTTTTATCAGTCAAAAAATCATGTTCAAAAATAGCTTTTTTGAAGAAATGTTTATGCAAAGGGATGCAATAATTTATGTATTGTTTCGGTTAAAAATCTCAATATATCATTCAGCAAATCGGGGGTACTATAAACAACGTGATATTAGTTCTCGAGAGATGATGTTGTAATACCAAGAAGGGATTTTAATATAAGCCTTGTAGATGAATCTGCTTGTATAAAACAGGCAAAGAGTTATCTCTTTGCCTGTTCCGTTAAGCATAAAAGAGCACTTAAAAAATGTTATACCGGTTTTGTTTTAGCCTCTAGCCACTCTTTCTCATCGTTGCTTAGGTGCTTGCTTAGCTTATTAAAAACTAGCCTATGGTAGCTGTTAAGCCAAGTAATCTCCTCTTTTGTTAGGAGCTCTTTGTCAATGGGTTTTGTATCAATAGGGCACAGGGTAAGCGTTTCAAATCGTAGGAACTTTCCAAATGCCGTTTCTGTTGCTGGCTCGCAGGCAATAAGGTTTTCAATTCTAATGCCATACTTTCCTGCTCTATAAATACCTGGCTCATTGGATTGAACCATGCCAACCTCTAGTACAACGGGGTTCTCGTTGGGCCTAATGCTTTGAGGCCCCTCGTGTACGTTAAGGAAGCATCCAACTCCGTGCCCAGTTCCATGTCCGTAGCTTATGCCTCTGTTCCACATGGCCATTCGGGCAAGTACGTCTAGCTGAGTCCCCCTTGTTCCCACAGGGAAATTAATCATAGATAGCTGTATCATCCCCTTAAGTACCAACGTGTAGTCCATCATTTCCTCTGCCGATGGAGTGCTAAGATGAACGGTTCTGGTAATATCGGTTGTTCCCGAGTAGTACTGTCCGCCAGAGTCAACCAGCAGAAAGCCTTCGGGTTTAATGGTGTACGATGTATCCTGTGTTGCAGAGTAGTGTACAATAGCTCCATGATCGGCATAACCTGCAATGGTATCAAAGCTTTCGCTGATAAAGGCGCTATTTAAGCTCCTAAGCTCACGAAGTTTTTCGGCAATGGTTAGCTCTGTGATGGATTCAGAATTTACATTCTGCTCAAGCCAAATAAAGAACTTGGTAAGAGCAACGCCATCTGCAACCATTGCGTTTCGTATCCCTTCCAGCTCAACGCTATTCTTTCTTGCTTTTAGTAGCGCTGCAGGGCTCATCTTCTCTATAACGGTAGCTTTTTCTCCAATATATTTATATAGATGGAAATTTACCTTTAGCAGATCAACAAGTATTGTATCGTGCTTCCCTAATTTTCCAAGCTCTTTCTCAATCTTTAAGTAATCCTTAATTTTCACCCTTTCTTGGGTTAGCGTATTTGCTACCTGCTCATTAATCTTTTGGGGATCAATAAATAGCATAACCTCATTGTCGGTAATAAGTCCATAGGCTAAAACAACCGGGTTAAAAGCCACGTCTGATCCCCGAAGGTTAAATGCCCAACAAACTTCGTCAAGTGCGGTAAGTAGAGTTGCATTGGCCTCGTTTTTTGCTAGTTCGCTTCTAATTAGGCCAATTTTCTCGGAAATGGAAAGCCCTGCAAATTTCAGCTCATGAATAAATGCTTTGTTGGCAGGTAAGCTTGGGCGGCTCTCCCATATTGGGTCTATTAAATCGATATTGGCAACCGTTTCTATGCCATAACGCTTAAGCTTTTCAATGCTGGACAAAGCAGTATTAGCTCCTTGTAGTCTGCCATCAAAGCCAATGCGGGCGTATTTCCCTATGTTTATGGCAAGCCATTCCTCAATGGATGGGGTTTCAGGGAAGCCCATTTTACACAGCTCAATTCCACTACCTTTAAGCTGTTGCTCGGCTTGAATAAAGTACCGTGAATCGGTCCAGAGCGCAGCGTTTTCTTTGCTTACAACAACAGTTCCTGCAGAACCCGTAAATCCTGATATCCACGCTCTAGATTTCCAGTATTCAGGAACGTACTCGCTTAGGTGAGGATCGTTGCTGGTGATTATGTAGGCATCAAGCTTATGCTTTTTCAGTAGGACTCTAAGCCTTTCAATTTTATCCAATGCTGTCATTACTAGTAGTATTGCGTTAATCTTAGTTTGATACGTAAAGCTGCAGCCTGTGCTTGTGCCACAAAGGCGTGGTGCAGATAAAACGCACAGAGGTGGTTGGTTGCAACACGAATTGGATTTGCAGTAGGTTACAGAACTTATTCCCTAGCTTAAATCCCGCTCGTGTTCGGGTTTTAAACGAAACAAGCCCCCCTCTGGGCTAGCTTACGAGCTGCGGAGCCGTTCATTCGGATCTCCGTTAGCTGCTTATGTTCCCTATAGTCCATTCTATGCTTTATTCGCCTGTAATTGTGTAAATATATATGTTTTGAATGTAAAGTGCAGAATAATTCTTGGCATACTTGGGCTTTAATTGTATGTGTTCTTCCTAGTAAGTTTCCCAAATGACTGGTGTAAAATTTGACCGTTTTGCTATTTGGAATCCGATTAACTTCGTATCTTGAGGATGTTTTTAGTTGATAATCAAAAATAAAGGATATGGAAATTGTTACGATATCGAAAAATAGAGTTCGAGATTATTTGGCCGAGCGATTGGCTCGTAGAGTTCTTCAAACCGATGTTAATGACCTAATTCTTGTTTTGCGATTCACCCCCTTAGGTGGGCTAGAATTTCTATCTGATGAAGATTTACTGGAGCAGCTTATTTCCGTGCATCCAGAGCTTAGCTTAATGACCATAGCTGGTTCCAGCGATGATATTTTGCAGATAAGCGTTCGTTCTGAAAATGCAGCAGACGAGGCTGATATTCTTGTTGATGTTAAGCGGATATTTCAGGTAATTTACTAATTCGAATTTCCTTAGCTCGTTACTCGCTTTATCTATAGGTATTAATGCCTTTTTATTAAGCCCATTACGGGCTTTTCTTTTTTTGTTCAGTTCACTTTTAACGTTCTTTTGCCCATGTTTGCTGGTGTTGTTACCAATCCTTGTTATCTTTCGATTGTAAACAGATTAAACAATCCACTAAGAATATGTGTTTTGTAACCAATAGATAAAACCCGATAATTATGAAGAACTTCGATTTTTATAATCCCGTTAAAATTCTTTTTGGCGAAGGTAAAATGGATCAGCTGCCCATGGAAATTCCTGCCAACGCAGTAATTCTAATGACCTATGGAGGTGGAAGCATTAAGAAGAATGGGGTGTACGATAAGGTTAAGCAAAGTTTGGCTGGGTATAAGCTGCTGGAGTTTGGCGGCATAGAGGCTAATCCAAAGTACGAAACCTTAATGCGTGCCGTGGAGCTGGCTCGTACAGAGAAGGTAACTTTTCTGCTGGCTGTTGGGGGCGGCTCAGTTCTTGATGGTACTAAATTTATCTCAGCGGCTATTAACTACGCTGGCGATCCTTGGGAAATACTAGCAAAACGAGGTGCTGTTATAGAGAATGTGGTTCCAATAGGTTCTGTGCTAACGCTTGCTGCTACTGGTTCCGAGATGAACTCTGGTGGAGTAATATCTAAGCTAGAAACCAAAGAGAAGCTTGCTTTCGGCAGCCCCTTGCTTTTCCCAAAGTTCTCTATTCTTGACCCAACGGTTACCTACTCATTACCTGTAACCCAAATAGCCAATGGTGTTGTGGATGCATTTATTCATGTAACGGAACAGTATTTGACCTTTCCCGAGGCCGCTCCGCTTCAGGACAGGTTTGCCGAAGGAATTCTTCAAACCCTTGTTGAGATAGGCCCTCAGGCTCTAATTAATCCCCTAAGCTACGATTTACGCGCTAATTTAATGTGGTCGGCAACCATGGCGCTAAACGGGCTGCTTAGCTGCGGGGTAACAACCGACTGGGCAACCCACATGATTGGCCATGAGCTCACCGCGTTTTTTGGTTTGGATCACGGTGTAACACTAGCCATAGTTCTTCCGGCTCTTCTTCGCGAAGCTGCCGAGGAGAAGCGTGAGAAGCTACTTCAGTATGGCGCTAGGGTTTGGGGCATTACCGTGGGAACCGAAGATCGACGCATTGAGGAGACTATACAAAAAACGGAGAGTTTCTTTAGGTCTTTGGGTATAAAGACAAAGCTATCGGAACATGGGGTAACGAAGGATCAAATTGTACCTATTGTTGAGCGATTGGCAGACCGAAAATGGAAGTTAGGGGAGAGGCGCTCCATAACTCCAGAGCGGGTAGAGAGAATACTCTTGGCTTGCTTCTAGTTAAGATAAATGTAAACGGGCTGCCATTTGGCAGCCCGTTTAGTTTTTTAAGGGTTAGTAAGTTTTAAAATGCTCCTTAAACTCCTTTATGTTGAAGTTTCGGGAAAAACCCTCCTGCGTGCTGAAAACCTTGTAGTACGAAGGGTTATCGTGCATAGGAGGAACATAATCAAAGTCGTAAAAAGCATTAAGCTTAAAAACCTGAATCCCAGCAATCTCGTTGGGAAGTTTAATACACTTACATTTATTCATATGGTTTAGGAAAAGGGACTATTTCTGGAAAATTTTCGCCCATTCCTTCTTTTCGCGATTCTTCCAGTCCCCTTTGTGGAATACGTAGCTGGCAATTAGCGGTAGAACGCTAGTTGCTTCTGCATAAACCATTTGCTCGTAAGTGGTGTCCACTTTACCCCACGATGATGCTTCTTTAAGGGTTGAACTAGAGCATGCGCCATCGCGAACGTCGGCAACGGTTATTTGTACTGCATACTTATGCATCGGCACATCGTATCCTAGGATCTCTGCGCAAACCACGGTGTCCTGAGTAAAGTTTTTAGGAACGCCACCACCAATCATGAATAACCCAGTGGTTTTTGCTTCAACTTTAATCATGGTTAGCTCGCGGAAATCCTTTACAGAGTCAATAGATACGTGAGCATCAGGATTCTCTACTTGATGTTTTACTAGTCCAAAACCTGCGCTGCTATCGCTAAACGCTGGGCAGAAAATGGGTACATTGTTCTCGTAGCAAACCTGAATTAGGCTGTCTTTCTTTACGGAGTGCTTAGAAAGGTATTTACCCATTTCCCAAATAAACTCACGGGAGCTGTAAGCACCTGGCTTCATGCTGTCGGCAATAAGCTTAATGGTGCCATCGCATGCTTGAAGCTCTTCTTCGTCAATAAAGGTATCGTAAATCCTATCAATGTAAAGATCACGTAGGTGATTGTCGTTTATCTCTTGGCTTCCCTTGTAGTGCTTGTATCCAAGTGCTTCAAAAAAGTCCATATCAACAATTGATGCGCCTGTTGCAACAATGGCATCAATCATTTTGTTCTTTACCAAGTCAACGTAAACCTGCATGCAACCACCAGCGCTGGTGCTACCGGCAAGGGTAAGAATGTTGGTGCACTCTTTTTCTGCAATCATCATGTTATAGATGTCGGCAGCAGCAGCGGTATCCCTCGATGTGAAGGACATATCGCGCATTGAGTTGATTATTGGGGTTGAATCGAACGACTTAATGTCGATGTGTTTAATTGTGTCTTTTAGAAGGTCTTTCTTCTCCATTTTTTCTTCTCCTCTGTTAATTATTAGCCTCACGGCTTATTGTGTTATTTTACTTGTGAACCAAATTTGTACGACAGTATTTTGTAAACTAGCTTAGCTGCAACAAAATCCGATGAGCGCTCTATTTCGTTAGGGCACAGCTCAACCACATCAAACCCAACAAGGTTTTTGCGCTCAATAAGCTTCTTTAGGAAGCGCAGCCCAGGGTACCATTGCAGTCCACCTGGTTCTGGGGTTCCTGTTGAAGGGAGGAACGAAGGGTCAAATCCATCAAGATCAATGGTAAGGTAAACATCATCGGTAAGCAAGTCTATTGCCTTATCCATCCACTCCTCGTTGTCGGCTATTTTATGTCCCCAGAAAACGCGACTTTGGTCTAGGTTTGCTTTCTCTCCAGCGTCCATGCTTCTAATGCCCACCTGAACAATTGGACAAAGCTCTTTTGCTCTAGCCATAACGCAGGCGTGGTTGTTCTTGCTGCCCTCGTAGCTGTCGCGTAGGTCGGTATGGGCATCAATTTGAAGCACGCTCATGTTTGGGTACTTTGCTGCGTGTGCTTGGATGGTACCAATGCTCACAGAGTGTTCGCCTCCTATAATAACAACGAATTTATCGTTCTTTAAGTGCTTCTCGGTTTCCTCCTTAACGGCGCTAACCATCTCTTCTGGGCTGTTGTCCTCATCAATGGCAGGGGCGGTGTAGATACCCATTTTGTAAACCTCGGTATCGGTTTCAATGTCGTATAGTTCCATGTTAGCCGAAGCCTCAAGCAGTGCTTCGGGCCCTTTGTCGGCGCCTTTTACCCAGGTGCTGGTTCCATCGTAGGGAACTGGTACAATTACCACTTTAGAGGTTGACTCGGTGGCGTGCTGTTTTGGTAAATCTCCGTAATGAATCATAGTGTTTGTTTTCCTATTGCTATTCTTTTCAACTGGTTATTGTGTTTGAAGAACCGGATAGTAGTAGGATGTAAAGCAAAGCGCTACTAGTGCTGTACCGTATTTCTTCTTTGGCGTAAAGCTCTCGGTTAAGTAGGTTATTTCCCTAAGGTTATATTCATTTGAGAAACCATTAACGTAAAGCTCTTCTAAGCTGGCATTTAGTAGGTGGTTAAGCTCTGTAAGCCCATAGCTCCCGTAATGCTCGCAAACTAGCCCTCCAAATTTAGTGTTTGTTCTCTTGTTGTAAAGCCATCCGTAAATAATTCCTGCCGTTGCTTGCTCTCCCTTTTCGGCTGTATATACAGACATAATAGATTCCATAACAGCTCCAAGGGTTAATGCTTTCGGTTTTCCTATTCGTGTTGCAATACTTGGTAGTATTGATGAGTATGTCATTATGTTATACCGTTCAATGCTTGCCGCTTTCAGGGCTAAGTGGTAGGAGCCTGCGTGTACTGTTATATCGCTCTCTCCTGTTCCTTTTGTCTCAAAGTACTCCTTTGGAATTCTATTCCCAGTTACTATTCCCTGTGTTTGGATTTCCATGAAATCAACATTGGGAAGTGTACCATTGTTCAAGCTACGGTTTGTCATTCGTTTACATAAATAGCAAATTTAGTTAAAGCCTACTCAATATATCAATACCAAAGGAAATACTTTGGTATGGTTGTTTCTTATTATGAATGGAGGGTTTTCTTGCTAAAGCTGGGCGGCCAGAACTTGTGCGCCTATAGCTATCCTTGAGTATGGTGTTTTGCTTTTGATATCAGATAATTCGAATTGCTAGGCCATCAAGGATTGAGGAGATTACAAAGAGTCTAAAAACCTTTTCGTAACATGCCGTTTGGGGCAGTTTGCGTTGAAGAATGTAAGGGGTGTTGCTCATTGTAGTAAGGTTTAAAGTGATAAATGTACACCTCTCTTCTATACCTTACCCTTCCATCGGGATTAACCCTCCGTTTCAGGTTTTTAGTATATTTTGAGCGTTTTATGTCTCAAATTTAATTTGGATTGAACCCGAAAAATCGACTTCCAAATTTGTTGCAAGTATATGAAAAAATGTTGGGAGTTAGCTTGCTTCCGCCATTTTTTTCGTGAATGTTTTAGCCCTTTGGCTGCTGCTGCTTATTGTGTTGGGTTTAATTTTTTTTTTGATGTATTGCTCTTTTCTATAAACACAAGAAGGAGCGGGGGGCCGCTCCTTCTTGTGTTCCAGTTATAGAGGTATTAGTTCATCATTCGGCAGCCTCTGCCTCCACGTCCATTTCTATTGCCTCTTTGTCCGCGGCCGTCACCATTTCGTTTGCCTTTGTTTGTGCTGTTGAAGTAAACCCGTTGCTCATCGGTGAGCAGGTTTGATACTTCGGTTCTGTGTGCGGCTCTCTTTTTCATTAGGTTGGCCTTAATGGCGGTATGTTCATCTATAGTCTTGTTTATTTCGTTAAGGTTAGGCTTGTCGGCGCTTTCAAGTGTTCTTAGCCGAGCGCGCTTCTCGTTCATCTGGTTCCTTAAATCGGTTACCTCCTTTAGGTGCGTTACCCTTAGCGCTTCAATTTGAGTGCTTTGTTCTTGTGTTAGGTTAGGTATTCTGTTGCAATGGAAGGGTTGTTGTTCCGTTTGGCTTAATCCGTAACCTTGTCCTGCTCCGCGCCCCATTCCTCGTTGTGCGAATGAGTTTGCTGTTCCAATGGTGATTAGTGCAACAAGTGCGACTAAAAGTTTTGTTGTTCTCATGATTGTTGTTTTTAAACGTTAATGAATTAGGTATTATCTTCTGTTTCTGCGCATTCTACTCTGGTGCATAGGCTCCTGATCTGGGTTCATGTTTCTAAAAAACATTGGGAGGTGCCTGCATTGTTCTGGAGAGCATATTCCACGTACCTTTAACATGTGTTTTACTGTTAGGGCTCGGTGTTCCCCGTATAGTAAGCCAACTTTGTCGGCTTTTTCTATTAGGACGCCTTCGCTTGGTGTTTCCTTGGAGAGCTCATCAAATATTTCTTTATTTAGCTGCCTAATCTGTTGCATCACTGGAGCTGTTTCTGTTCTAAACTCATCTCGAAGGGATTTGAACTCCTCTGCTTGTTCTGGTGTTAGGTTAAGCTCCCTAACCATAAGTCTCTCCGCTTTATCTCTTAGTAATGGTCGTTCTGTACGTGGAGTTTGCACTTTTGTTTTTTGTTGATTAAAGTAGCCAAATGCAATGGTTCCAAGTGTTGCAATGTTCATTGCTGCAAGTACAACTACTATTGCGATTAGTGTTTTATGTGAGCGTTCGCTTATCATGGTGCTATTCTGTTTCAAGGTTAATACTAGTAATGTAGTCTAAGCTGGGTTCTGGAAAGTATTCATCTGCAAGTTGTTCCCATGTTTCGGTGTTGGTGTTTTGTAGGCTGATTTCGTTAAACGTACCGCCAACAATTACTCCAAGGGCAATTCCTGCTGCTGCAAGTGTTGTTATAATTGAAAGTTTTATAATACTTGGGGTTTGTTTTAGCTCCCTATTCTTATGGACTTGCTTCCATATTTGTGAGGCAAAGTCTTTATCGGCTTCAGCTAAACCCTTCTCTTCATTAATTAGAGCATATGTTTGGGAAACTTGCTCAAAAAGCTTTTTACACTTCTCGCAGGAATGTAAATGTTCCTCAAGTTTGATGGACTCATTACTGCTGAGGTTTCCATCTATGTAGAGTAGCATTTTATTATTTAAAGTTTTGCAGGTCATGATTGTTTGCTTTTGATATTTAGACAATGGTAGTTTGAAAAACTTGCGGCAGGGGCTAGGCTTTTTTGTTAAAATGCTCTGCCAGTTTTTTCTGCAGACTGATTTTAGCCCTAAATATAAGGGATTCAACGGCAGATAGGCTAATGTCCATAACCTCGGCAATTTCCTTGTACGATAGCTCTTGGTACTTATTCAAGGTAAAAGCAATATGCTGGTTCTCTGGTAAGGACTTGATTGCCTGTTTAAGGGCGGCGTAGTCCTCTTTTTTTGTCATTTTTGCGTCGGGCATAGCTCCTGCATCGGCAGGTATAAGTAGCTCGTTGGCGTTAGCATTGTCCTTGGTAAAGAGTCTTACCAAGAGCTTTTTCTTTGCCTGCCGGGTAGCGTTAATAGATTTATTTACTGCAATTCGGTAAAGCCATGTAGAAAATGCCGATTCTTGCCTAAATTTGCGCAGCGAAAGGTACACCTCAATAAACACCTCTTGGCTTATATCTTTGGCTTCATCGGTAGAAGCGGTAAAACCCATACAGATGTTTATTACCTTCTGTTGGTATCGATTAACAAGCGTTTCAAAGGCTCTTTGATTATCGTTGTTAACAATTTGTTCCACTAGTTCTTTATCGCTCATTATGGATAGCCTATCGTTAGTTTTGCTTGTTTAGACATTCTTTTTGACTAAAACTTGCGCTGAAGTACCTTTTTTTCGCAGCTATTTTGAAAATTTGCCCCCCTTTTCGGAATATTGCAGGTTATTTAATGCTAAAATATATGGCTATGGGTATAAAGTTTAAAATTCTGTCCGGTTTCGTAATCCTTGCATCCCTGCTTTTCATTTCGGGAGCATTGTCTATGTATGAGCTTACCAAGCTAGGCCGGTCTGTCAATACGCTTCTTAAAGATAACTATAAAAGTATCGATTATTCAAAAAAGATGATGCAGGCTGTGTCGGAACAAGAGGAGCTATTGCTGCTTTCGCTAGTTAAGCCGATAGACTCTTTAAGTGCTTCGTTTAATAATGCCGATTCTATTTTTCTTAATAATTTGGAACTTGCATCACAGAATCTGACTCTCCCCAATGAGGGAGTATATGTTGATTCAATTAGGATTGCTTACGGTGAGTACATTCTTGTGGCGCGCGGTTTTCTTATGGGAGAGGGAAGGGATCCTCATAAGCTATTGCTAAATGTAAGAAGTGGAATGAAGCATGTCTCGTTTCGTGTAGAGGCTTTGTTAACCCTTAATCAGGATAGTCTATTTAAGGTTGCCACTTTTTTAGAAAACAGTCCGCACAGAGCAATTATGCCTGGGCTTATTGTAATTATATCAAGTTTGGTTTTTACCATACTGCTTAACTACTTTATTAACCACTATATCATATCTCCTATACTACGGCTAACTAAAGGGGTTAATGATTACGTTAGGTTTCGCAAGCCTTTAGATGTTTCTCTTGAAACAAAGGATGAGCTATACTCCTTAAAGGAATCTATTGTAAACTTAATTACAAGTCGTACAAACACTAAGTAACATTTATACTATGCGCCCTTATGTCGTTTTAAGATATGTAGGCTTGATTTTGCTTCTGAATGCAGCATTCATGTTCTTGTCTTTTTTTATCTCTCTTTACAATAACGATGGGGGGCAAATTCCCTTATTGTTAAGTGGGGTATTGACATCGTTATTCGGATTATTCCCAACCATATTTGTTCCCAAAAATATTGAGATTAAGACCAGAGAGGCTTATAGTATTGTTGTTTTTAGCTGGTTGGTGTCGTGCCTCTTTGGGATGCTTCCTTTTATACTTTACGGAGGCGAATTTTCGTTTGCAAATGCATGGTTTGAGGCCGTTTCTGGCTATACCACAACGGGCTCAACTATTTTGAAAGATATTGAGGCAATCCCTAAAGGGATCCTTTTTTGGCGAGCCTCTACGCACTGGATAGGTGGTATAGGTATTGTTCTTTTTGCTTTAGTTATACTTCCCTCGCTGGGTAAGGCTAAAATGATTATCTCCCGTTTCGAAATATCGTCACTTGCAAAAGAGAATTTCCACTATAAAACGCGCAAAACGTTGCATGTTATACTTGTTGTTTATCTTGGGTTAACACTCTTGCAGACAATACTGCTAATGGTTTACGGGATGTCTTTATTTGATGCGGTTACCCATACATTTGCTACGGTTGCAACGGGAGGTTTCTCCCCAAAGAACCTAAGTGTTGCGCACTATAACAGTTTTGCTATTGAGCTAATTATTATGATTTTCATGTTCCTCTCGGGAATACATTTTGGGTTGTTGTTTGTAACGTTCGCTTTACGAAAGGCAAACCTATTTAGGTCTCAGGTTGTGCGGTATTACTTTTTTTCGATGTTGGCGGGAATCGTACTTGTTGCTATAAATTTAAAAGGGAGTGTTTACGATTCTTGGGGTGAGGCCTTTAGGTATTCTGCATTTCAGATATTGTCAGTTGGTACTACAACTGGTTTTGCAAATGCCGACTCTTCTGTTTGGCCTCCCTTGTCTATTATGCTCATTACTTTTTTTACTCTTCAATGTGCTTGTGCTGGTTCTACATCAGGCGGGTTAAAGGTTGATAGAATTGTTATTTTTTTTCAAGGTTTGCGTAGGCAGTTTCTTAAGTTGCAACATCCTCAGGCAGTTATCCCTGTTAGGATAAATGGGCAGCCTATTGAAGAGGAGTCGGTAGATTCGGCATTGCTTTTCATAACATTCTACATTGTTATAGTTTTTATTACAGCAGTTCTGCTTTCCGCAATGGGTATTGATACCTTAACCTCTTTCTCGGCATCTGCTGCAACCATGGGGAACGTGGGGCCAGGCTTCGGGATGGTTGGTTCCATGAGTAATTTTGCTTTAATTCCCGATTTGGGTAAGTTTTTATTGAGTATAAATATGCTTCTTGGCCGATTAGAAATATTTGGCTTACTCCTTATTCTTAGGCTAAGGTCGTAGTTCATCTTGTATTATACAAAAGAGGGTTCATTTATAGCTCTATCAGGGAGGGGCTGCCTATAATCTTTGGGCAGCCTTTGCTTTTGTATTCAATCAGAGTCGGGATGTTCCGCTGTTGTGCCTGTGCAGCCTAGCGGCAGGGCACAGGGTAACGCCCTTGTAGTAAATCCCCTGTGG
>JAFGDZ010000061.1 GCA_016931855.1 Bacteroidales bacterium | reverse complement strand
GCGATGACTCTCGGTTGAGCTACATCCCGTTAGGACTACAACCTGCTGTTATGCACTTTAAGTCGGTTTTTGATGTTTTTGGCAAGGAGGCTCATGGTAGCGTCTTCCCCGTTCCCCCAAGGCTCCAAAGCCTAGTATAACCGCGTTCGGCGGTCGGCTCCCGCTTAAGAACATCGGGACAAGTTGTGCCGTCGTCGGATTATTCTTGCAGGCTCCAGCCTGCGGTTCTCCTTATATTCCTCAGGCTACAAAGCCCCGCACCCCTCTGCCGCCCTAACCGCGCGTACTTTGTGAGTTCGGCAAAGCCAATCCCCTCGTGTGGCTTTGCGGCAGCAAAACATTACCTGGCCCAAGTAGTTTCTATGATTATTTTGCAATACCAGCCAATTCCTTTGCATAGTTAGCACGCGCAGTAGAAAGAGTTTACAACAGGCTGTAAGTCTTTTACTGGGGCAACTGATGCCGCCACAGAATTTCTATTACTTTTAACTAACTATTTAACGCCGCTGACGGCTAATTCCCCAACGCCTCAAACCACGCCAACCGTTATCAAAACCACCTTTACAAAGAAAGCTATTTCTCAATGTTAGCTTATTGCCCAATATTAGGGCTATATTTGCATCCCAAAATGCAACGGATATGGATTACCAACAGGTACTAAATGAGATATATAGCGAGATTACCCCTTTTGTAGGCAAGGGTAAGGTTGCCGATTATATTCCTGCTCTGGCTAGGGTTGATGCCAACCAGTTTGCCATGGCAGTGGTTACCATTGATGGTAAGGTGTTCTCCGTTGGCGATTCTGCCACTCCATTTTCCATTCAGAGCATATCCAAAGCGCTAACATTTACCATGGCCTTTGCCAAGCATGGCGATAGGGTTTGGGAGCGGGTAGGGAAGGAGCCCTCGGGCAACGCCTTTAACTCACTTATACAGCTGGAGTACGAGCAGGGCATTCCCCGTAACCCATTTATAAATGCCGGTGCGTTGGTTATATCGGATTTAATTCTGTCGCTGTACGATAACCCGCTAGAGTCGCTTCGTGGCTTTGCGCGCGAGCTATCGGCCAATAGCACCATCGATTATAATGCGGAGGTTGCCCTATCGGAGATGGAGCACGGTAACCGTAATGCGGCACTTGCCTACTTTATGCGCAGCTTTGGCAACGTTACCCACAATGTGGATCAGGTGCTCAACTTTTACTTCCATCAGTGCTCGCTGGAGATGACTGCAATAGATTTGGCCCGTTCGTTCCTATTCTTGGCAAATCACGGGGTAATTCCCAATACTGGCCGTAGGGTGCTAACCCAAAGTCAGGCAAAGCGTACCAGTGCACTCATGCTTACAACGGGTTTATATAACGAGTCGGGCGAGTTTGCCTTTAGGGTTGGGATTCCTGCCAAGAGCGGTGTAGGCGGAGGTATTGTTGGTGTTATTCCACAGCTGCTTGCTGTTGCCGCATGGAGCCCAGCCTTAAATAAGTATGGTAATTCCACTGCAGCCTTTGAGGCGCTTGAGCGCTTTACCACCAAAACGGGCGTTTCCGTTTTCTAGGCTTACTGTATTCCCTTGCTCGTTTGCCATTCCTTGTATCTGGCATTGTCGCTTGTTGACATTTCTCCCCAAATAGTGGTAGTTTTTCTAGGTTAAAGCTGTTAGTGGAATAGCTGTATCCTGTCGTTAATCACCATGTAGCGCCTATTCGTCCTACGTTTTCGCCTGTTCGTCGTGCGTTTTATTTCGGTTTGGCATGTATTTCGTCTAGCATTACACGGTTGAGTGAGGCGACTTGATAAATATGAATCTGCGGAGATCATTAAGCGCTGCTCAGCTCGTATTATTAACTAAAATTGATGCTATGAAGAGAAGATTTGTGACAGCGATTATGGCAGCGGCCATTGCGTTAATGTCGAGTTGCTCTAGCGACAGCGATAAGGCGAAGCTAAAGGTTTACTTTACCGACGCTCCGGGAAACTTTGAGTCGGTAATGGTAGATGTACAGTCGGTTTCCATTCACTACAGCGGAACCGATGAGAATGGATGGATTTCTTTAGAGGGTTTTCAGCCAGGGGCATTTAACGTGCTAGATTTTACAAATGGCATCGATACGCTGCTTGCTTCAGCGGAGCTATCTGCTGGTAAAATATCCCAAATTAGGCTATTGCTAGGTGAGAATAACTCGGTTACCGTTGATGGTGAGACCCATCCATTAACCGTTCCATCTGGTTATACATCTGGTTTAAAGCTTAATATTCATCAGGATTTTAAGGAGGGTGTTACGTACAAAATTTGGCTCGACTTTGATGCTGGGCGCTCCATTGTAAAAACTGGTTCAGGCTCATACATCCTTAAACCAGTAATAAGAACCTTTGCCGATGCCACTAGTGGCGCCATCAAAGGGTTTGTTGAGCCCAAAGCAGCACGCCCTCATGTTATGGCCATTTTGGGTAACGATACCCTTGGTACAATTGCCGATGCATCAGGCTTTTTCATGATTAAGGGTGTTCCTACAGGCGAATATCTTGTTAAGTTTATTCCTGTTGAAGGTTACTCTCCAAAGGAGATAGATGACGTTAGAGTACTGCTAGGTGAAATTAACGATCTTGGTGTTGTAGAGTTAGAAACATCAGAGGCGAACTAATCGTAACTAAATTAGTTCTTAAAGGGGTTGCTTTATTTTTAAGGCAGCCCTTTTTTTGTATGCTTTAACTGCTTGGTATGCAGTCCTTTTATTTTTAAGGGTGCTTTTGATATTTTATGGCAAACCCAAAGAACAACCATAGGACAAAATAATTATGTTTGTGATGTTGCTATAGGAAATACCCCGTTACAATTCAGAACCATAGCCGAACAAATCACCAAACCCTTAAACTTCACCATTATGCGATTTAAACTCATTCCCTTACTGCTCTTTATGCTTGTTTGGGTTAGCGGGTTTTGTCAGCCAGCACAGCTGTTAAAGCGCGCTGGAACCGCAACCAATTACCCGGAATCGGGTGTGCTTGTTGTTTACGACAGCACAAAGGTTAGCGTTCTGGAAACAGGACTAAGCCACTATAATTTTGCACGACTCTACAAAGTACTTACTGCCGAGGGTGCTAAAACACTGTCGGTAGTAAAATTCGATTACGACCCGCTTACGGCCTTTGTTCGTATCGATAAGGTTAGAATATACCGCACCAACGGCTCCGTTGAGGAGCTATCTGCCGATAGGGTACATGATTATCCTGCTCCTGCCCGAGCAATTTATTGGGGTGCTCGCCAAAAAATGATTGACATTGGGAGGCTAGAACCAGGCGATGGACTTGAGGTTATTGCCTACAAAAAGGGCTTTTCCTACGCGTTGCTTACCCAGCAGGAGCTCTCCGATGAGTACTATATACCACCTATGAAAGGCCATTTTTACGATATAGTTGAGTTCTTTACTGCCACCGATCCAATTAAGGAGAAGGTTTATACCGTTTCCATTGCTGCCGATAAGAACTTGCAGTATCAGGTTTATAACGGCATTGCGGCAACAAAGGAGCGCAAACTCGATGGTGTGGTAGAGTACACCTTTAGCGTAAAGGATATTATGCCCTTTAAGCGGGAGCCTAGAATGGTTGCCCTTTCCGATGTGGCTCCAAAGCTACTTATGTCAACTTCGCCCGACTGGTACGCCAAGTCAAAGTGGTTCTATGGTGTTAATGAGGACTTTGGTAGCTTCGATTCCACTCCTGAGATTGATAAAAAGGTAAAGGAGATTCTTCGCGATGCTAAAACCGAGATGGATAGCATATCCCTACTAAACCACTGGGTTGCCGATGAAATTCGCTACTCGGGACTTTCAATGGGCAAGGGCGAAGGTTTTACGCTTCATAAGAGTGCGATGACCTTTTCCGACCGTTGCGGCGTTTGCAAGGATAAGGCTGGCATGTTGGTAACCATGCTACGCTCTGCGGGCTTTAAATCGTACGCTGCAATGACTATGGCTGGTTCAAGGATTGATCGTATTCCTGCCGACCAGTTTAACCACTCGGTTACCGTTGTTCAGCGTAAGAATGGTGAGTATATGCTCCTAGACCCAACCTGGGTACCCTTTGTACGCGAGGAGTGGAGTAGCCGCGAGCAGCAGCAGAACTACCTAATGGGATTACCCGATGGTGCCGATTTAATGGAAACCCCAATATCAGCCCCAGAAAATCACTACTTTAAAATTACTGGTACCTCAAAAATACTTGCCGATGGTACCCTTGATGGTGAGTTTACGCTTACTGCCGAAGGGCAATCCGATGCGGCTGTTCGTGGAATATTTACCCGTGCGTTTCGTGAGGACTGGTTGGCAAACCTTCAGCGCGAGCTGCTAAAGGTATCGCCTCGTGCCCGCTTTGTGGAGGTTACCTACACCGATCCATACCAGTACCTAAAGCAGCCTGTATCTATCACCATAAAGTATCAAATTCCACAGTATGCACTGGTAACCAGTAAGGAGGTGATTTTTGTGCCGCTGCTTGCTGCCAATCTATTTGGAAGCAGGCATAGCCATTTGGCATTTAACACATCAACAGAAAAGCGCAGCTATCCCTTTACCGATGGCTGCTCAAAGCTAATTGACCTGGAGGAGAGCATTGTACTGCCTCATGGATTAAGCCTTGCCTATGCACCACAACCTGAAAATGTACAGGGTACTGCTGCCGATTTTAGCGTATCCTACACAAAGGATGGCGACAAGCTAATTTTCAAGCAAATGGTAACCCTAAAAAAGCGGGTTTACCAGCCAGAGGATTGGGCCTCGTTCCGCGATGCGGTTAAGGCTCAGAACGAGTGCGCTACAAAACCAGTAATTCTTAAATTCTAATTACAACACGCCATGAAGCTAAAATATATATTGGGCTTTGTGCTGGCCGGACTGGTTTCGTCTTGCAGTACAGAGCTAACACCAGACCAGAAGATTGCCGATGCCGTTCTTTTAAAACAGGTAAAGGAGTACACCCTGAATGCCGATGGTTCTTATACCTATCGCTACTCACATAAAAGGTTGTATAATACCCATTTTGCCTTTCATCGGCTTTTTGGAGAGACCTTTGTTGTTTATAATCCCGATTATCAAACCCTAAAGGTTAACCAATCGGTTACTACAATGGCCGATGGTAAAAAGGTTGCTTCGCCAGAGAATGCTTACAATGAGGTTCTTCCTTTTGCTGCCGCCGATGCTCCTGCTTACAACAAGCTTAGGGAGATGGTTATTACTCACCCAGGGTTGGAAATTGGCGCAGTTGTGGAGCTTGATTATGAGGTTACCACAAAGGCGGGTTTTAAGCCATTCCTATCGGAGCATATTATGCTAACAGAATCGTCGCCTATCCAAAATCTTGAGGTTATTGTTCGTGTTCCTAAGGGAGCAGTGCTTAACCATGCGCTCTTAAATGCACCCAAAACAATGGAGTTTAAAAAGAGCACAAAGGGCGAGTACGATGTTTACTCCTGGAACGCTGCCAATGTTCCCTCCTATAGCCACGAGGCTGCTCAAAAGCCAGGGCTAATGGGGTATGCTCAGCTTATGTTTAGTACGGTATCAATAGAAGCTACACATAAGTTTATTACGGATAATCTTACTTTTACTGATGAGGCTGCAATTGTTTCTCCAAGTTTGGAGTCTAGCTCCAAGGATTGGGAGCTTGTTAGCCATTTGCAGTCGGTAGTGGTAAACCAGCTAAACACGTATAGGGTTGCGCCAGCAGTAGTTGGTTTCCAATTCCGTAAACCTGCCGATGTTTGGAGCAGTAACGGAGGAACCGAAGGGGAAAAGGCTATTCTACTTGCAGCCCTGCTGCAATCAAAGGGCATAACCGCCCAAGCAGTTGCCGCTGCATATCCCTATTCTGCTCAGGATGGCATTATTCCAGAGTTGGTTGATAGGTTTTTTGTTAAGGTTACTATTTTGGGGGAGGAGCGCTTGTTTTCAGTAGTATCAACCTCAGAAAAGGTGCCCGGTATTCGCTCCTACCTAGATTCTGGTGTAGTAAGGCGGTCAGCGGCCGTAGATAAACCTCTTAGTGTTGATGTGGTAGCAAGGTTGTCATTAACAACGGATGGTAAGCTTAGCGGAACAGCCGATGTTGCTATTGTAGGTAGCGAAACGGTGTCAACCCCACTATTGGGTCTTACACAGCCAACCCTTTCCTATACAAAGGAGCAGAAGGGAGCCGATACGCTTACCTTTAGCTGCAATATTAAGGGAATGGAGAGTCGGGTTGTTGAAGGGTATTACAGAGTTACCCTACCCGATGCACCTGTAGGGTTAAAAAGCATGGGTATTGGAGAGCTTCCTACCTTACGAAAAGCGCCTGTATGGATTGCGGGATCAGTAGCCGAGACGTATAGCTATACGATTACTCTACCAGAAGGATACCGTTTGGTATCTAAATCAGGCCTAAGCGTTAGGAACGAGCTAGGGGAGGCTGTTGTTCAGATCTCAACAACGGGAAGCACCGTTGAGGTTAAGCGTAGCCTTAAGCTTGTAAAGGGAACTATTCCTGCCGAGGAGTACCCGCTTTTCCGCGATATCTATAACGCGTGGATGGATTCTAACGCATCGGTAATAGTAGTTGCAGCGCAGTAGGTAGCTCTAACAATAAAACAAGGGCGGCCAAAATAACATGGCCGCCCTTGCTTTTATGTGCTAAATTAGATTGGTTTGCAATGTCTTCATCTCTGGCAGGAACTCCTGCTAAAGGGTTGTCAAAAAAATCATAACTCAACCAACACTGTACTGTACCCTAAACACACGCCTCGTGTGTGCTTTCAATAGTGAATCCTAGTTTTTTACAATCTTCCCAAAACGAAGGGTAAACCCTACTCACCACGCTTGGGTTCTCAACCCGTACGCTCTCTAGCGCAATGCTATAAGGGGTAAAAGCAAGGGCAATGCGGTGGTCGTCAAATGTTGGAATGCAGAATGGCTGTTCTTTTGGTATCGAGATCTCACCGTTAGAGCACAGAATTTCCACTTCGCCGTCCATCTCAATGCTGGCACCTACGCCTAGCTTATTAAGTACCTTAAGCAGCGACTCAACCCTATCGTTAACCTTTAGGCGTAAGCTGTTAACCCCTTTTATTCTGAATGGGATTTTCAGCATTGCGCAAGTGGCTACAAACGTTGGAATTAGGTCAGGATTATTGGTTAGGTCATGCTCAAAATGGCTTATCTTCCTTTTTGTTTTTGTAAGGGTAAGCCCATTGGCTGTAAACTTCGATTTTACGCCAAGCTCCTCAAAAAGATCCCTAACCACGGCATCGCTTTGTAAGCTATCCTCAATAAGGCCATTGAGCGTTATGGTAGCCTTTTCGGCTAGAGCAACCATCTCGTACCAGTACGATACACAGCTCCAGTCGGCCTCAATAGCCATCTCAGACCCATCTTTGTACTGATGCTGAACAAGAGACTCGTCGCTTTCCCACGCTGCGTTCACTCCCATGTACTTTAACCACCTTAAAGTAATGCCAATGTACGACGATGCAAAAACTTTTTGCTTAAGCTCCTCTATGGATGCTGGCGTCTCTTTTTGAGCAATGAAAAGAGTTGCTGAGATAACCTGACTACTAATGCTGGCCTCTATTCGTGAAATCTGACCTTTTAGGCCTTTGCCAATAATACGTAGGGGCGGAAACCCTGTGCGCTCAACGTACTTAATGTTTACTCGCGATTTACGGAGTATTTCAACAACTTCTCCTACAGGCCGTTTCCTTTGCCATTCGGAGCCAGTTATTAACCAAACGCCTTTGTTTTTCGCAAAAAAGGCTTTTAGAAATCGAAGAGCTTTACCTGTATTTCCCGTAGTTAGGTCTGACTCTCCTTCTCTAATTGAAGGATCGATTACGTTAACATCTTCACTGCCATCGAGCTTGGACTGGTCTAATCCTGAGCGCCTAATGGCTTGGATGATTATCATCCTACTCGAGATACTTTTGGAAGGTGCCAGCGTAATCTCACCATTAAGGCTTTTGTCTTCCTTAAATACTGTGTGCTTTAGCATGGCTTAAAAATTTTATCGAATCTCCACAAGCTTCAAATGTATGAAATCCCTCCAATTGACGTCCCAAAATCCAATTTTTATTGATTCAAACTCCTTATATAGATAATTTCCGAATTACATTATGCGTAGTAATGTGCATGCAACTAGTGCGTTATGTGTGCGTTTAAGCGTCGCATATTAGCACCTTTACCTGCCATGTAGTTTTCGGGTTAACGTTGGAGTAGTTAGCTCCCAGAACTTTTTTTTATCTGTACTGTTTAATCAAAACTCAAGTTACGTTTTATCGTTATGCTGCATAAAATTAGGTAAAATGGCCTGTGAAATGTAACTTATGTGAGAATTGGGTGGCTAATCAAACTTTTATTTCCATGATAAACTTCGAAAACACTGAAATTGCCTTTGCCTATCGTTTCAACGGCGAGCTCTCCAAGGCTAAGTTCCTATTTAATACTGTTGCAAGCCCTTTGGTAGTTAGGCTTGGTAGCGGCTTGCTAAAACTTGCAGCCTTCTTGCACATACCCATCTCATGGGCAGTTAAACCCACCATATTTAAGCATTTTGTAGGCGGAGAAAGCCTTAAGGAGTGCCAGCCTGTTGTTGCTACGTTAGCAAGGTACAATGTTAGGTCAATTCTCGACTACTCTGTAGAGGGCAAGAGCTCACCCAAGGAGATGGAGCGCGCGTTTAATGAAATTTTATCGTCGGTCGCATTTGCTGCCAGTAACCCCAATGTGGTATTCTCGGTTTTTAAACCCACTGGACTTATCGATGTTAACGTGCTAACCCTTGTAAGCGAGGGTAAATTGCTAAGCGAATTGCAGCAAGAGCAGTACAACCTTTTCCTTTCTCGGGTTGATACCCTTTGTAGCGCTGCTGCAGAAAGTGGCAAGCCAATTCTAATTGATGCTGAGGACTCGTGGTACCAAAAGGCTCTTGATGAGGTTATTGAGAGCATGATGGCAAAGTACAACACTCAACGTGCCGTTGTTTTTAACACCCTACAGATGTACCGTACCGATAGGTTTTCCTACCTAAAGGCAGCCCACAAGCGCGCACAGGAGAAGGGCTACATCCTTGGAATGAAGTACGTGCGCGGAGCATACATGGAGAAGGAGAGGGTACGCGCTGTGCAAATGGGCTACATTTCCCCTATCTGCGAAACCAAGGCTGCAACCGATAAGAATTTTAACGAGGCCATTAAGTATTCTGTTTCTAATATCGACACTATTACAACGTTTTGCGGCACCCACAATCAGGACAGCGTTAACTACCTTGTTTGCCTAATGGATAGCAATGGTATTGCGCCAAGCGACTCCCGTATATATTTTTCGCAGCTTTATGGTATGAGCGACAATTTAAGTTTTAACTTAGCTGCTGCAGGTTACAATGTGGCCAAATATGTTCCCTACGGCCCTGTTAAGCACGTTATGCCTTACCTTATTCGCCGGGCCGAGGAGAACACCTCAGTTAAAGGGCAAACGGGAAGGGAGTTGGCTCTTATAAAAACAGAAATAAGGCGACGACGCACAGCTAGGTAAAATAGTAGAATATGAAGTTTGATAATGGTAGTACGATAATTGGCATTCAAATGAAGAAGCGGCTATACGCCGTAATAGTTGCAGTAGTAATTGGGCTTCTTTTTACAACATTGCTACACAAGTACGTAACGGATTTTACCGGATTGTCCCGTGGCATTATAGCCATTATACTAGTTGTTCTTTATGTTGGGTACAACGTTTACTACGGGCTTAAGCGTACCACCTTTATAAGCTATAACGATGAGACCTCGCGTATTGTGGTTAGGCACTACCGCCTGCGCATGTTCGACCCTCCCAAAAACTCCTACGAAATACCCAAAGAGCAGTTTCTTAAGTATGAGCTGCAGCGTGACAAACTTGGCTTGTGGGAGGAGCTAACGTTGTACAGGGTTACAGGGCAAAAAGTGGCTAAGTACCCATCCTTTAGCATATCTACCCTCTCAAAGGAGCAGAGGAAGAACCTACTGGGTTCGCTCGATTTTTTTAAACTCGAAAAGTAAACTTTTGTGGTAGATCCTCTCCTTATATATAAAGTAGGAATTGATATGATTCCTAAAATAGGCAGCATTAACGCTAAAAAGCTTATTGCCTATTGCGGTGGCATACAGGAGGTTTTTCATCATAAGAAAAAGGATTTACTTAAAATTCCCGGTGTTGGCGATGCATTGGCTAACGCCATTACGGGGAGCGATGTTCTGGGTAAAGCCGAGCGCGAGGTTGAGTTTGCCCTTAAGCACAACATCAAAATACTGTACTACCTGGATGCAGACTACCCAGAGTGGCTAAAACAGTGCGAGGACGGCCCCATTGTTCTTTTTGCTAAGGGTGCCAACGGGTTAAACTTTAACGAGCATAAAATGCTTAGCGTTGTTGGTACTCGCAACGCAACCGATTATGGAAAATCATTCTGCGATGAGGTTATCTCTACCCTAGCCCAGAACGGGCAAAAGGTAGCCATTGTTAGCGGCTTGGCCTATGGCATTGACATTGCTGCACACAAAGCTGCGCTAAAGAATGGGCTACCCACAGTTGCCGTACTTGGTCATGGGCTCGATACAATATACCCTGCCATTCATCGAAACGCAGCCGCCGAGATTGCTCAAACCGGAGCCCTAGTTACCGATTTTCCCACAGGTACGGAGTTCGACCGCAAGCACTTTATTAAGCGCAACAGAATTATTGCCGGCATGTCGGCAGCAACGCTTGTTGTTGAAAGCGATGCCCAGGGAGGCTCCCTAATTACTGCCGATTTGGCCATATCGTACAACCGCGATGTGTTTGCCCTGCCAGGCGATATTACCTCGCGCTACTCCAAGGGAACGAACTACCTTATAAAAACCAACAGAGCCGCCTTGGTTGAGTCGGCAGAGGATATTGAGTTCCTCCTGGGCTGGGAAAAAAAGGAGAGCAAAGCCGTTCAGCAAACCCTATTCCCAACAAGCCTAACCCCCGAAGAGCAACAGGTTCTTACCTTTTTACGCGCTAACGGCAAGGAGGCCATTGATGTTATTGCCGTTAAAACGAACCTGCCCATACCAAAGGTCTCGGCAATTCTGCTTAACCTTGAATTTGCAGGATTTGTAAAGCCTTTGCCTGGTAAGGTTTTTGCATTAATTGGCACGCGGTAGTATTTTTGTGCTTTATAGCATCATCTAAGCTTTAAAAAATAAAATTCAATTTTTATTGATATATAGATCGTTACAATTTGTTACAGCCAGGCCTAGCGGAATTGTTGTTATTACAAGCCACAGGTTTTACTAAGTTTGCACATTACAAACAAGGGAATAAATGCAGCTAATTGATACCCATAGCCACATTTTTGTACAGGAATTTGATGTAGATAGGGAGCAGTCTATTGCTCGTGCTGCCGAGGTTGGGGTAAGTAAGCTTTTGCTTCCTAATATCGATAGCACCTCAATTTCCCGATTACTGGAAACAGCCCAAGCGTATCCCGATGTGTGCTATCCCTTAATGGGCTTGCATCCCACATCGGTGGGCAAAGATTTTGAAAAGGAACTTGAGATTATAGAGGATTGGTTCTCCCGCCACAAGTTCTATGGCATTGGCGAGATTGGAATAGACCTTTATTGGGATAAAACCTACATAGAGCAGCAAATAGAGGCTTTTACTTACCAAATTCGGTTGGCAAAAAAGCTTAAGCTCCCAATTGTTATTCATGCGCGCAACTCATTTAACGAGATATTCGAAGTTCTTGATAGAGAAAACGATGAGTCTCTTACTGGTATTTTTCACAGCTTTACGGGTGGGGAAAACGAGTATAAGCGTATCATGTCATACGGAGGCTTTTTGCTTGGCATTGGAGGGGTAGTTACCTACAAGCACGGAGGGGTTGATAAAGTGATTCCGCTTATGAGCACTTCCCAAATTGTACTTGAAACCGACTCGCCTTACCTGTCGCCAGTGCCCAATAGGGGCAAGCGCAACGAGCCAGCAAATCTTATATACACAGCAAAGCGTGTGGCCGATTTACTAGGCGTTGATATTCACGATTTAGCTACAGCCACATCCGCGAATGCGGTTAAGCTATTTGGGCTAAACCCTAAGGAATAAAAGGAAGCAAGAAAAGGGTTAATAAAATGCATGTAAGTTTACTGCGGCATTCACTAAAAGCAATACGCACTTTACTATGAGCAATAAGTCTATTCTTATTATATACACTGGTGGAACAATTGGAATGAAGGAAAACCCAGAAACGGGCGCCCTTGCTCCATTCAATTTTGAACAGATTCTCGACGAGGTGCCTGAGCTTAAAAAGTTTGGCTTTACGCTCGATACGTACTCCTTTACCCCGCCTGTTGATTCATCGGATATTGCCCCCGATTTTTGGATTAGCCTAGCCAAAATGGTAGAGGCAAATTACCACCGCTACGATGGGTTTGTGATTCTGCACGGAACCGATACCATGAGCTTTACCGCATCGGCACTTAGCTTTTTACTAGAGAACCTCTCAAAACCTGTTATACTAACAGGCTCGCAGCTGCCAATTGGAATGCTCCGCACCGATGGTAAAGAAAACCTTATTAGCGCCGTTGAGATTGCCGCCGCCCAGCGAAACGGCCAGCCCTTGGTTCCTGAGGTCTGTATCTTCTTTGAGAATAGCCTGTTTAGGGGCAATAGAACCACAAAGCACAACGCGGAGCACTTTAACGCGTTCCGTTCCAACAATTACCCTACGCTGGCCGAAGCAGGAATAACCATAAAGTACAACTTTGGGGCAATCCACTACCCAACGCAACCAAGGGAGCTCCGCGTTTACGATAAGCTTGATACAAATATTGCAGTGCTTAAGCTTTTCCCTGGTATAAGCGAAACGCTCATCAACAGCATAATTCATACTAAAGGGTTGCGGGGGATTATATTAGAAACATACGGCTCCGGAAATGCGCCAAGCCGTCCTTGGTTTTTGACAAAAATGCGCCAAGCGGTAGAGCAGGGCATTGTGGTTCTAAATGTAACCCAATGCCATGCAGGTAGTGTTGATATGGAGAAGTACGACAATGGCCTAAAACTTAAACAGGTAGGCGTAATAAGCGGTAAGGATTTAACATACGAGGCTGCTGTGGCTAAGCTCATGTTTTTGCTGGGAAAAGAGGAGCGTAATGTGATTGTTAAAGAGGAAATAGTGAAGTCTATAAGTGGCGAAATAACATTATAGCTTTGCATATTTAAATAATTTTTTTGTAATTTGCGCCACTAAATTTGGCATCGGAGGATGCCCGTTTTATTGGAGAGGTGGCCGAGTGGTCGAAGGCGCACGCCTGGAAAGTGTGTATACCTCAAAAGGGTATCGCGGGTTCGAATCCCGCCCTCTCCGCCAATTTTTGAGAAACCGTAACAAGAATTGTAAAACAAAACCCTTAGTAATAATTAAACGAAAAACGAACCATGAAAAAGCTATTTGCATTCGTAGCAGTTATAGGGATGCTGATGATTGGAGCATCATCCTATGTACAAGCACAGGACGAAGCCGCTGCACAACCAGACACAACCGTGGTTGAAGAGGCTGCACCTGCGGTTACAGAAGAAGCTCCAGCAGCACCTGCGGCTGAAGAGCAATCAATTCACAAGGTGTTAAAGCAAAAGTTCATTGAAGGTGGTCCTGAGTTTATGGCAACCGTACTTCTTTGTCTTATTTTCGGTCTAGCTTTATCAATTGAGAGAATTATTTACTTAAACCTTGCAACCACCAACACCGACAAACTTCTTAAGAAGATTGAAGAGGCTCTTGCTCAAGGTGGTATCGATGCAGCTAAAGAGGTTTGCCGCAATACCCGTGGCCCTGTTGCTAGCATTTTCTACCAAGGTCTTGACCGCGCTCACGAAGGTGTTGACGTAGTTGAAAAATCAGTTGTTTCTTACGGATCTGTACAGATGGGTCAGCTTGAGAGCGGTTTAACTTGGATCTCTCTTTTCATTGCTCTTGCTCCTATGTTAGGGTTCATGGGTACCGTTATTGGTATGATTGGTGCTTTCGATAACATCCAAGCAGTAGGTGATATCAGCCCTGCAGTTGTAGCGGGTGGTATCAAAGTTGCGCTTATCACCACCGTATTCGGTCTTATCGTTGCTATTATCCTTCAAATTTTCTACAACTACCTTGTTTCTAAAATCGACAAGCTAGTTAACACAATGGAAGATGCTTCTATCAGCCTTATCGATATCCTGATGAAGTATAACCTTAAAAAGTAAGTAAACCATGTCAAATAGCCAAATATCTACTGTAGTTAAGGTGTTCTCATGGATTCTTATGGGAATATCTGCTGCTTTAGCTTTGCTGTTCTTTGCAATGGGTGATCCCGAAACTTCGGGACAAGTTGACTATATCATTGTATGGTCGTACATCCTTGCAGGCATTGCTACAGCGTTGGTAGTCTTTTTCCCAATACTCTTCCTTATTCTTAATCCTAAGAATGCTGTAAGAGCTCTTATTGGGATTGCCATTATGGGAGTTGTTTTCCTTTTTGGTTATGCTTTAGCAGATCCAACTCCTATGTACTCTATTACCAATGATGCCAACTTCTCAAGTACTAGCGTACTTGTTTTGACTGACACTGGTATTTTTACTACTTACCTATTGTTTGTTGTAGCTCTTGGGTTACTTCTATTCACTGGTGTAAGAAGTATTGTTACACGTAGCTAGTAATTGGCCACAAAATGGCTCTTAATTTTAAACAATATTAACCCATGGCAAGACCAGTAGGAGAAATTAACGCGAGTTCGATGGCCGATATCGCATTCTTGCTCCTTATCTTCTTCTTGGTGACAACCACCATGAACGTTGATACAGGGTTGGCCAGGATGCTCCCTCCAATGCCAGATCCAACTGTTCAACAAGATCAGCAAGATGTTAAGCAACGTAACATTTTTACCGTTCTTGTTAGTAAAAGCGACAGACTTTTGGTTGAGGATGAAATGTTGGATGTATCCCAGCTACGCGAGAAGGCCAGAGAGTTTATTTTGAACACCGAGGATAAAGAGAATCTTCCAGAAAAAGACATTGTTGATGTACCTTTTTTTGGGTCAGTTCCTGTAACTAAGGGTGTTATCTCGCTAAGGAACGACCGTGGAACATCTTATAAGATGTATATGTTCGTTCAAAATGAACTGGTGGCTGCCTACAACGAGCTTCGTAATGAGGCTGCCCGTGCTAAATTCGGTAAGTTGTACGACGATTGTTCCGAAGAGCAACAGGACGCCATCAAAAAGCTTTATCCTCAGCGTATTTCTGAGGCTGAACCTAAAAATGTGGGAGGACCTAAATAATGTCTAAATTTAAAAGAAAAGGTAAAGGTGGCATGCCAGCCATTTCTACTGCCTCTCTTCCTGACATTGTGTTCATGCTTCTGTTCTTCTTCATGGTATCTACTACTATGAGGGAAACAACACTATTTGTTAGCGTTAAGCTTCCAGAAGCAACTGAGGTAGTAAAGCTTGAGAAAAAATCCTTGGTGTCATATATTTATATTGGCCCACCAACTCGTACCTATTCTGTAACATATGGTACCGAGCCTAGGATTCAGCTCAACGATAGCTTTAAAAGTCTTGATGATATCCGTGACTTTATTTCATCTGAGCGCGATGCGCTAAGTGAGTCTGATAGAAATCAGCTTACCACTTCTCTTAAAGTGGATGAAAACACCCGTATGGGTATTGTTACCGATGTTAAACAAGAACTTCGTAAGGCAAGCGCACTAAAAATCAACTATTCTTCCCGTAAGATGGTTCCCAATTAGTTGGTGTTGATTTTATAATATTAGAGGAGAGGGGCAACTGCCCCTCTTTTTTTACACCCATTTTAGCAAATTCTTCTTCTAGGCGTTCTCCTTGCCCTATTGTTTGTGTTATCCGCTATGGCCAATTTGCGGCTGTATTGGATCACGGCTAGCATTACTCTGTACTTAATATTTTGGTAACGTTCTAGTAATGGGGAGTTGTAATAGTTTCCATCTAATTTTTGTAATATTGGCGTTTACAAAAGAATTCCAAATGTTAAAAGTAATGAGTATGAAAAGAGCACTCTATTTATTTACGGCATTAGCAGCCATGCTATTTGCTAGCTGTTCTAATACAGAATCACATAAGCCTAAATATGTATTCTATTTTATTGGAGACGGCATGGGTATTCAGCATGTTAATGCTGCCCAGCTCTACTTAGATTCTGTTGAGCATTATAACAATCAAACTAGAATATCGTTTCTCGACTTTCCTGTAAATACCTTTGCTACTACCTATGCTGCAAATCGTTATGTAACAGGTTCTGCAGCCGCAGGAACGGCGCTATCTACTGGTTCAAAAACCTCTATTGGAACAATTGGGCTAAGTGCAGACCATTTCGATTCGCTCTTTAGCATTGCCAAATCATTCAAAGAGGCTGGGTATAAGGTTGGTGTAGTAACAAGTGTAAGCATCGATCATGCAACCCCTGCAGCCTTCTACGCACACCAGCCAAAGCGTGGAAACTACTACGAAATATCACTTGATTTGGTAAGGAGCGGCTACCATTTCTTTGCTAGCGGTGGAATAAAGGATCCTACAGGCAAAGGAAGCAGTAACCCAGGAATTTCATTCTTTGAACTTGCCGAGCAAAATGGCGTTGTTCTAACAGATAGGATTGACCTAATAGACTCGCTCTCGAAAACCAGCAAAACGCTGGTGTATAATGCTCCTAACTATGCATCGGGGAATTCTCTCCAGTACGAGATTGATCGTAGGCAAGACGATGTTTCCTTGTCCGACTTAACCAGTGCTGCCATTACAGCTCTCGATAATCCCACCGGGTTCTTCTTAATGGTAGAGGGGGGTAAAATTGACTGGGCTGCGCACGATAACGATGGCGCTGCTACCATTAAAGAGGTGATAGCCTTTTCCCAGGCAATTGCCAGGGCTCTTGAGTTTTATAATAGGTATCCCGATGAAACGCTAATTGTGGTTACCTCCGATCATGAAACAGGAGGCCTTTCTATTGGCAACTACCAAAATGGGTACGATAACTATTTAGGGTTGCTGCGTGAGCAGAAAATCTCGCAGGGAAATCTGGCTACAGTATTCAAATCACTTAAAAAGGATAACCCTAAAGCATCGCTTAAAGATGTTAAAGACTCATTGGCTCACTATGTTGGCCTTTACAGTACTATAAGTACTGATGATATTGATAACGCCGAGCTGAATAGGGCTTTTCAGGTATCCTTTGGCAACGCAAAATCATCAAAACACTACGATGCCTTTAACTACAATGGAGTTAGCGATATTGCGGCAACGGGCGTTGCCATACTTAACCGTAAGGCGGGCTTAGGCTGGACCTCCTATTCGCACACCGGATCTCCCGTTCCTGTTTACGTTAAGGGTGCAGGGCAAGACCTTTTTAAAGGAGAAATGACAAATACCGACATACCCCTTCGTATTCTTAAGGCCTCTGGCATAAACAGGTAGCAAAATCTTTTAAATATATATACCCCAAGCACCCCGTTTTGCTTGGGGTTTTTCTTTTTTAGGTCTGTTAAATTTGATTAATCGGGCTTATTGTGGTGATTAATGGTTTAAATGAGGATGCACTATATTGCTTTTGGTACTATTTTTTTCATAATTTTACTTAGTGATACTAAGTGTAGAACTAACCCTGTTGCCAACATAAACCCAACACTATGAGAAGATTTTATTTCATACTCTTTTTTACGATTCTGGGAATTCAGGCCTTTGCTCAGAATATATCCGAAACAAACACAATCCCGTCCACTTACGATCGTAGCTCAATTACCGTACTCCTTCTCGATTTTGGTTCCGAGAGACATTTTGAAGGGGTAAAAGAGGCTTACACAAAGCTAGCCTTTGGCGATAAGTATTATAGGAATGACATTGGGGTGAACGTGATTCGGCCCAATTTTTCCCGTGCCGAGTTCTCGGTAAAACCCAATGAGCTGGTTGCAAGTTTATTGAAGGAACAAAAGGTTGCAGAGCAGGTTATCGCACACTGGTTCTCAATGAAAGAGGATGGGGCAATGTCGCTAGAACTTGTACACGAGCGGGGTATGTTTAACGCTACCGATGCTGCCTACCTTCAGGCACAGTCAACCAAAAGGGGTAATACAGCGCTAATGGACTATGGTACTCGGTTAATAAACCTGTCGTATATACTCGTTCTCGATTATAAGGACATAAAAACAATGGCCGAGGCAAAGGTAAAGGATATGCGGGGCTGGAAAGCCGACGTGAATGGATACCTTTTTAAAATTGACTACAACGAGGAGATTCAAAACGCATTTTACGATAGTTGGGTTGATGAGTCTGACACCCCTGAATCCAAGGCCGATAAAAAGAGCCGTATTCAGCAAATAACAGTACCGCTAAGCTATGTAACAAAAGTATCGCAGCCAACAACCTCATCTCAAGCAGAGGGAACAACTCAGCTGGGTAAGTTTATAAAGCAAAAATCGGAAGAGGTACTTTTAACCGAACTGGTTCAAAAATCCTATGATGAGGTACTTTACTCCCTAGAAAAAGGGTATGAGGAGTTTAGGGTTAAAACAACCGTTCATCAAACAAGGCCTATTCGTGCTAAGATTGGTAAAAAGGAGGGTATTAAAACCGATTACCGGTTCTTTGCATACGAGTATGTTTACAATGAAAAAAAGAACACCGTTGAGCCCAAATTCCGTGGGGTGATTCGTGCTACTAGCAATATTATTGACAACAGAAGGGTAGCCTCTGGCGACATGGCTACAACAAAGTTCTATCAAACTGCTGGACGAAAAATTCGCGCAGGATACCTATTGCAACAGCGCAACGATTTTGGTGCTAGCCTAATTCTAGGTTACGAGAATGGCGAAGTTGGAGGCATTTATGGTAGAGTAGATTTGCGCCTAGGCCGTTTTATTGGCATGAAGTCCACATACTTATATGGAGAGATTGGTTTCCAATCTAAGGATTATGGAACTATCAGTTGGATCGATGAAAATAGTATTTCTGGATCAGCTTCTGGTAAGGCAACTTTCTTGCGTTACGGAGCTGGTATAGCAAAAGGATTTCACTTTGCAAGAAATTTTGAGCTGGCTCCATACGTTGGTGCAGGCTTAGAAACAGCCAAGTATAAAGATGAAGACGAAGACCTGAGCTCACTTTATATTAGAGCAGGAGCAAACTTGGCACTAAACTTGAAACATAACTTCCAAATTGTTGGCGGTGCTGGTGTTTACTCTTTCATAAGCAAGGCCTCGTATGGCGATTTTGAACTTGAAGAGTCGTGGTCCGATTTATTTGAGAACCGCAAAGGAGTATCGGCAATGATTGGTATTCGCTTCCAATTTTAAAGGCATATTAACTAATCAAACAACTTAATTATGAAACTATACAGATTCGCATTACTAGCAGTGTTAGCGTTTATTGTAGTGCTACCTAATGCAAATGCCCAAAGCCGTAAGGAGCGCAAAATACTTTACAACAGCCAGTATAACTACGAGATAGAGCCAATTGGCGTTGGACAGGATGGAACCAAGGTTTTTAAAGTTTGGGGATATGGGAAAAAGGTTGAGGATGCCGTTATGAATGCCAAGGAGCATGCCGTTGCTGCGTGTATCTTTAAAGGAATTCCTGGTGGTAATGGTTCTGCTCCAACCCCTCCAATTATTTCTGAGGTTAACGCAGAGGTAAAACATGCCGACTACTTTGAGAAGTTCTTTGAGGTAGGCGGAAAATATTTGCAGTTTATTGCAGTTACCACCGATGGTGAGCCAGCGGGTCAGGACAGGCTTAAGATTAAAAAGGGCTACAAGGTTGCCATTTATGTTCAGGTAATGTACGACTCCCTTCGTAAGCAGCTTGAAGCCGATGGTATTGCCCGTAGATTAGACTCCGGATTCTAAAAGTTTAACAATAAAAAGCATCATCATGAAAAAATACGTATTGGCTGCTGTAGGCGTTCTTTTTGCAGTGCTAGCTATGGGACAGGCAAAAAAGCCAACCATAATGGTTGTTCCTAGCGATCAGTTCTGCATAAGCCGTGGATATAGCATGACCTTCGATAATCAGGGCGTAAAGCAAACCCTTCCCGATTACAAAGCGGCACTACAAAACGATCCCGACCTGCGTTTGGTTATTACCAAAATGGGGCAGATGATGGCCGATAGAGGCTTTCCGCTTAAAGACTTAGAACAGGAGCTAAAAAGTTTGGCTCAGGAGAGCGCAGAAATGGCGTTGCTTACCAGCTCAAGCTCAGGGTCGGAAATGGCAGAAAGCCCTATAGATATGCTTAAGCGTACCGCAAAGGCTGATATTCTAATGGATCTGGATTTTGAGGTAAAGAGAAAAGGGCCTCAAAAGTATATAGTTTTTAATCTTAAAGGGCTAGATGCATACACCTCTAAGCAGGTATCTGGTGTTGCAGGTGCTGGTAATCCCTCCTCGGCAGCAAGTGCTGAGCTCCTTTTAGAGGAAGCAGTGCTTTCACACATGGATAACTTTAATGGTGGGTTAATGCGCCATTTTGAGGATATGTTTGCCAATGGCCGTGAGGTTAAGATAATGATACGCGTGTGGGCTAACTGGGGCGAAAACCTTGAGAGCTACTTTACCATTAGTGGCGATGAGAAAGAGCTTACTGAGCATATAGAGGACTGGCTTTACGATAACACCGTACAGGGACGTTACAGCCTATCCGATGGCACAGAGAACTTCATGAAGCTTGAGCAGGTTCGTATTCCTATGATGCGAACCGATGCCAAAGGACGTGAGCGTGCTGTAGATACCCGTTCTTTTGTGAATGACTTAAATAAGTACCTGCGCGATAATCTTGAGATTACATCAAAGGTTTATTTACGTGGACTAGGTGAGGCTTGGCTTATTATTGGCGAAAAATAGCTACTTCCCACCCTAAAACCGACAGTTTATGAAAAAGATATTACTAATAGCCGCCATTGCCTTAGGAGTTACATACAGCTCCTTGTCGCAGAACAGCCTTGGTAAAACCGACGATTTGGGACGAGTTGCACTAGCCGCTGTCGTTCCCGATCAGGCAGAGGGTATTCCCCAGTCGGCACGGGCAATGCTTCAAAATAAGATGCAGCAAATTGCCGTTCAAAATGGGCTGGGTGCAACAGGTGTTAGCTCGCGTTTCTTTATTGTTCCCATGGTTAATGTGGTGTCGCGAGACATTACCCCTTCTGCACCCCCAATGCACTCCCTTAACGTTGATGTTACCTTTTATGTTGTTGATGCTGTTGGTCAGCTTATCTTTAGCCAAACAACCATCTCGGCTAAAGGTGTTGGACAGAGCGAAGATAAGGCCTATATGCAGGCACTAAAGAACATCAACGTAAAATCGGGTCAGTTCCGTGGTTTCATTGAGCAGGGAAAAGAAAAAATCATTGAGTTTTACAACTCAAAGTGCGACGTTGTTCTTAAGGGTGCTCAATCCCTTGCTGGACAAAAGAAGTACGAAGAGGCTATGTTCATTCTTCTTTCCGTTCCCGATGTTTGCCTTGAGTGCTTTGATAAAAGCATGAACCTTTCTGTTGATATCTATAAGGAGTATGCCGATTACAAGTGCGGTGAGCTGTTGGCTGCTGCTAAAGCAGCTTATGCTAGCATGGATGTTCCTAAGGTTGAGGAAAACGTTTCAAAAATAACCCCAGATATGGCCTGCTATGCAGAGGCTGCTGCTTTGGTTGATGAAATTAAGCAAAAGCAACTTGCCGATGGAGCAAACGTTTGGGACTTCAAAATGAAGGTTTACGACGATTCTGTTGAAAAGGAGAAACTCATAATTAACTCCGCTAAAGACGTTGCTGCTGCTTGGGCACACTGGGGGGCGGCTCCTTACTTTAACTGGAATTGGGATTGGCTTTACAAAAAGTAACATTGGAATTCAGCAAATTTTTCATACATTCATTACTCTTTTACAAATTCTAAAAACCCGTAATTATGAAACTAACAAAAAACCTTTTCTTAGCATTAGCAGTTGCTGGTGCATTTACAATGGCAAGTTGTGGTGGAAGCAAGAAAGCTGCTACCGACAACTCAATGGGAACCGAAGTTAACGTTCCTTGTAGCGATGTTGAATTCCATAGCGATGCTAAGTTCTTCCGTGG
Source organism: Bacteroidales bacterium (assembly GCA_016931855.1). Taxonomy (GTDB): domain Bacteria; phylum Bacteroidota; class Bacteroidia; order Bacteroidales; family Tenuifilaceae; genus UBA5206. The sequence goes on along the minus strand of JAFGDZ010000061.1, from coordinate 22,050 downwards.
AACAGGTATGGGGAATAGCCAAGATCTAAGTACTGCTAAGCGTAAAGCAAGTTTAGACGCTAACACAAACCTTGCTGCATCTATTAACCGTACCATTAAGTCGGTTACCGACCGTTACACCAACGAGCGTACATTTAACGATGCTTCTGAGTTTGAAGAGAAGTTTGAACAGCTAACCCGCGACGTTGTTAGCCAAGAGCTTAATAACGTTTCTACAGTTTGCTCAAAAACTTTTAATAAAGAAGGAAAGTACAATGTATATGTTGCTGTTGAGGTTGCTAAAGACGAGCTTCTAAACAACATTAAGGATCGTATAAGCAAAGATCAAAAGCTTCAGCTTGACTATGATAAGATGAAGTTTGAGAGCATCTTTAACGAAGAAATGGATAAACTTGCTAACGAGCGTCCATAATTTCGTCTCGCAAATTCTAATCAGCAACCCTTAGGGGTTGCTGATTGCTATAAGGATAGTTCGTTTGTTTGAACGTTCCAAGCGCTTGATTCTCATTTCGCATAGGAGCAATCAGGAATTATTTTTGCGCATAGCGTGCGTGACAAGTACAGTAAATTAATACTCTAAGGATTCTAGAGATGAAACGAAATTTGTTGATACTAGTGCTAGTTTGTATCTCATCTTTGGGCATTGCTCAGCTTAAGGTGGTTGATAAAAGCGGGAAAACGCCTAAGTGGATAAACGGCATTGAAAAGGATTACATTATTGTTTCAGGTGGTGGATTAACACTTGACGAGGCTCAAAATAGTGCACTGAGCATGATTAAGGAGCGCATAGTTAATTCGGTTGCCGAAAATGTGAGTTCCCGTTCGGAGATGCGTACAGAAGAGGCTAATTATAACAATAACGTTTCGGTGTTCTTGGAAAAATTCGCCTCAACCACTACGGCTCAATCAGGGAAGGTGCCTTTTCTACAAGGCATATCCTTATCAAAAGTTGAGGATTACTACTGGGAAAAAGTAGAGAATAAGGCGGATCGTTCTGTTCGCTTTAACTATCATATAAAATACCCATTCCCTGAGTTTGAACTAAAAAAACTGGTTAGCGATTTTAAAATGCGCGATGCCGAGCTAACTAGACAGCTGGAAGATTTGGCTGCGCAGGTAAATACTGTTGAAAGCGTTGAGGCTATTGCTAAAAATATTGATGAGCTAAAAATTCTTACCGAGTACTTTATGGACGGCCGCAAGGATCAAGCGGAGCTTACCATTACTCGCTATAGGGCTTTGTATGAGTCAATAGAGCTAGTGGAGCAGGAGAGCGGCTTGGGCGAGCTAAAGTACTCGTTACGCCTAGGTGAGCGCACAATTAGTACCGTACGTAAACCTACGCTAAAATCGGAGTGCGCCCGCATTCTATCAACCATCAACAGTACCGATCATTGGGTTGTGAAGTACGACTTTGAGAATTGCTATGACGACCCAGAAAATAATATTCTTGTTTCCTACCGCTTTGGAAACAGCTCGGTAAAAAAGAACTTCTATTTTGATATCTCAGAGAATAAGGCGCGCATTTACGTTAGCGATCCTTTCCGTTTAACATCCATTGAAACCGATGGTGAGCATGTAAGCTCTGCAATGCTAGACATAACGCTGGTGTCAAAGTATGCAGCCCCATTTACTGTGGAAAAGGTTGAGCTAGAATGGACGGGTGTTGCTCCTGTTGTTATAGAGGATATAGGTCAGAGCTTCTCGGGGAAGGGAAATCATAGCCTAAAACTTGAAGTTACTAAGCCTTTAGGTGTTAAGGCTACAACAACAAAGGGTAAAAGCGTAACCTTTGTTTACGGCTATATATACTACAGGAACGATTCAACAGGCGAGGCTAAAACATACCGAATATACAATCATAGCTACACTACCGATTGGTAACAAAAAAAGCGCCGAGTAGGCGCTTTTTCGTTGGTTCTTCTATGCTTTGTACGCAATAAATTTAAAGGGGACATCAAGGTTATCGGCATAATCAATGCCAGCATCCTTCATGTCGGGATCGTCGTCGGCATACTCCCAGTTAACCTGCGCTTTAGCGCCTTCTTTTATTATCTGTTCCACTTTCTTTAGTATCTGGTAAAAGAGCTTAGAGCTTGGGGTGTTATAGTACATCATCCTAAAGGTAATTGTTGTTTCCTGATTAGGATTAGTTGCATACTCGTCCCACCAAGTTAGTATTGGCTCAAAAAAACCTTTCGCATCTTCGGGTAACGAGTTCCCAATAAATTGAAACCGGCCACTTTCTTTGTCAAGAATAACTTCAGGAGTTTGGCTAGTTCCTTTTATTGATAAAATTTCCATGGTTTTTTGGTTGTTTATAAATTGTAATGTAAAGGTAGTAAAAAAGGAAATCGGTTTTTATAATTTTGGTCGAAGGCTCAATATAGAACATGTAAGTTTTTTAAAAGCAGATAAACGCTATTTAATCAGTGTCTTACAGTTGAAATCGAATGAAAACGCCAAGAGGGAGCTTTTTATTAAAGCTATCTGTAATAAAGGATTCGCCCACTTCAATATTCTGCAGTTCTCCAAATATGCTTTTAACAAGGGACTCCCCAACAAGTGCCGATAGTCCCATGGAGTATAGGTTTAGAACAAGGAATGAATGCTGAGGCTGAAGTAGCTGTTTGCATAGGCTTACTATCTCATTAATATTCTCCTCCAAAATCCACTTTTCACCTTGTGGCCCTCTACCGTATGCGGGAGGGTCTAGTATAATTCCATTGTAAGTATTGCCACGGCGAACCTCTCGCTGGGCAAACTTTAGCGCATCATCAACAATCCAGCGTATGTTATCTTGGTGAGAGGCTTCCATGTTTTCTTTTGCCCAGGAAACAACCTGCTTAACAGAATCAACGTGTGTGGTATCGGCACCTGCCGCTTTTGCGGCTAGTGAGGCTCCGCCGGTGTAAGCAAAAAGGTTAAGGACTTTTGGGGTAGGTTGGTGTTCCTTTATTTGCTGAACCGATTTAAATATAAACTCCCAGTTGTTGGCTTGCTCAGGGAATAGTCCAACATGTTTAAACGACGTTAGTCCTAGCCTAAAGCTAAGGTTTAGCTGCTGGCTTTTATACTGGATGTACCACTGTTCCTTTGTTCTGGGTTTTATGCGCCACTCGCCGCGTTCGCTGTCGCCCATTGATTGGCTTTGCTTGCCCTCCTTGTTCCGGACAAAGTACGCATTGGCAAGGCGATCCCACTCTGCTTGGCTAAGCGATTTGTTCCAAACAGCCTGTGGCTCTGGGCGCGCAACGGTTACGTCGCCAAACCGTTCAAGTTTCTCAAAATTCCCTGTATCTATTAGCTCGTATTCGGTCCAGCCAGTTGTTTCTATCGCTTTCATTCTATTCCTTGTTTTTCGGTTGAGGTTCTTTTACTAGCATTACGCACTGCTTACAATCAAACTGTAGTGGGTATATGGCATTATTGTCCCTTAAAAACAGTGTTTGTGGCTTCCCGTTCTGATGGGTTGGGCAAATTCCCAGCTCATATTTAATGCAGTAACGCGTTGTCATTAGCGTTAGGGAATTGGGCAGGCTGCTTTTGCTTAGCTCAAATGCTTTGGATGTATTAGCCGCTCCATGTCGGGCATAAAACTGTTCGGCAAGGCTGTTGGATATATTATCCTTGTAGCTTGTTAGCTTATTTGGGAGAGGAGCGGTGTTTTGCTCTAGTTTCACCTCTTTTCTAGGGTGATTTTTAATTCTAGTATCGGTGTGATTTGCTAGAAGCTCACGCCTAATAGCGTTTAGTGTTGATATGGGGATAAAGGGAATCTCGGGGCAGGCTATGTCAACCCTTTCGATGGAGTAAATTGTATCTCCTGTTTTTGATAGCTGTGTAACAAGTGTTTCTTTAGCCTTGGTGGCATTATTTGCTAAATCAAAGGTGTTTGCAACAATTTGCTGGGTTGCCATGCCATCCTCGTCGGTTACTACAAAAAATAGCTGCGAGGCGGTTCTGTTAACGCTAATGCTGCATTGTATTAATCTTCGGGTATTATCGCTACTTAGGTTGCGAGAAAATGCCTTGTCGCTGTTTCTATAGATCTCGGCGCCTATGTATATGCTGTTCATTTCTAGTGGGTAAACCCTATTTCCCTCGGCACGGTTAACCTTGATTCCTGTTAGCTTATCGTTTTGGTTAAAAAAGCAGAGCCCATCGTTGTTCGATAATGGTTCTTGGGTATCAATGCTAAACCAATTATCGGAGACAAAGGACACAATTCCCAGTTTTTGGCCTATTGCTTTTTGAGTGTTAAAGGATGCGATTCCCTGTTGCCTCCCGTTCATAAAGTGGGTGGTGAAGCCTCTGTTGTAGCTTTTGCTTGGATTGGGAGCTAATTGCGTAGTAATTGTGCCCGCCGATGCTCTTTTTAGCCCCTTTTCGCGCGCTATTAGCTTATCAAGGAGTAAACGGTAATGTAGCGTTATGTTTTTAACGTATTCAACATCCTTTAGTCGGCCTTCAATTTTAAAAGAGGTTACTCCTGCGTCAATTAAGTTGGATAGATGAGCAGAGAGGTTTAGATCCTTTGGCGATAGCAGATGTTTTTCCTTTATGATGATATTCCCGTTCTCGTCAATAAGGTCGTAGGCCGATCGGCATGGTTGGGCGCACTCACCACGGTTGGCGCTACGCCCCGTTATGTAGTGGCTCATGTAGCACTGCCCGCTGTACGATACGCAAATAGCCCCATGAACAAAGGCTTCAATATCAACAGAGGTTGAGTTGCTAATCTCTTTAATCTCGTTAATGGAAAGCTCACGAGCAAGAATAACGCGCTGCATTCCAACTTCTTGAAGAAATTTTACGCGTTCAACGCTGTGATTATGGGTTTGTGTACTGGCAAAAATTGGGATTGGGGGTAAATCCATCTCAAGTATTCCCAAATCTTGTATGATTATAGCATCAACCCCAACCCGATAAAGGTCGTTTATAAGTAGGAGTGCTTGCTCCAGTTCATTATCATAAATAATGGTATTTATGGTGGCGTAAACCTTTGCGTGGTACTGATGCGCAAAGATAACCAATCGCTCAATTTCCGATAGCGAGTTCCCTACTGCAACTCTGGCACCAAATTTTTCGGGGCCAATGTAAACCGCATCGGCTCCGTAAGTAATTGCGGCTATGCCAGAGTCGGCATCCTTAGCTGGAGCCAGCAGTTCTATTTCTCTAATTGCAGCCAAGTTGCTTTGTGTTATTGTATTAGTTTAGAGAGAACGTGCGCCACACCATCGTTGGTATTTGCGGGGGCAAGGTGTGCGGTATGCTGCTTAACGGCGTCGGGGGCATTCGCCATTGCGTAGCCCGTTCCAACTGTTTTAAGCATCTCAATATCGTTGTAGTTATCGCCAAAGGCTATGGCATCATTTAGGCTTAGCCCAAGTTTGGAGAGTACTGCTTTTACACCGTCTGCTTTTGAAACTCTTTTAGGGGTAATCTCTAGGTATGAGCTTTTTGAGCGGTAAGGCATTCCCTCGTTATTAGGCAGCTGGTTAATTTTTTCAGTAGCCAAATCTATAGCAGAGGGTTCTCCCATAATCATTATTTTATGTATGCCTTTGTCCAAGTTAATCCAACTAGAGAGGGTGTTTAGTACAGAGGTTATGGTAGCCTTACACTGTGTGTTATTCTCTTCCCGTACGGTCCACTCATCGTGGGCATTGGCTATCCAGGTGTTGCCACTATATATGCTGCAATGCAGGTTTAGCGACAGCGCAATGCTAGCAACGTTGTATGCGTATTGTCCCGATACGGTGTGCGACTCCCAAACGTTGCTTTCCCATCCCCCGTTAAATGAGCCTATAACCAAAGCTCCGTTGTAGCAAACAACAGGAGTATTAATGCTAAGGCTTTTGTAAAAGCGCTCCACTCCAATGGGCATACGTGCCGTTACCATAACAAAAGGGATGCTATGGGAGCAAACAAGATTTTTTATTTGCTCAGAGGTAAATGCTGAAAGTTCTCTTTCCTTGTTTAGGAGCGTACCATCAACATCGGAAAAAACGGCTTTTGGAAATTTTGTCATTTGCATTGTTTTGAAGAGAGTGCAAAGGTAGTGTTTTCTGTGGTAACCGCTTATGGGTTACTTGCTGATGGGTACGAAAAAAGCCGCTTTAAAGCGGCTTTCTGCAGTAATGGTTGGTATGCCTATTGGCACTTAAGAACCTCTTTAATTTGGTACTCAGCAGCAGATTGGAATTGCCCGTAAGCAGCTTTTTTGTAAGCATTGCAAGCAGCAGCGCTATCGCCTTTTTTCTCAAAAGCAGTAGCTAGCTGATAGTAGAACCCAGCCTTGTCGCTGTCGGTTCCTGTGCTAAACTCAACAGCTTTGTTCGCTGTTTCAATAGCGTTATCGTACTGCTCTAGCTTGTTAAAGTTAACAGAAAGAGCGTAGTAGATGTTAGCGTCTTTCTCGTCGAAAGAGAGGTACTTGGTATAGAACTCATTTGCCTCGGCAAATTTGTTTTCCTTCTCCTGTGCTTGAGCATTGGTTAGCAGGTAAGCGTTTGCTTTTCTCTTTGCATCATCAGCCTTGTCCTTGTTGTTAGTTTTGTTAGCAACATCAAGGGTTTGCTGAAGGTAGTTTAGCATCTCGTCGTAGTTGTTAAGTCCTTCGTACGAAAGGGCAATACCCAAAAGTGCATCGGCAAAGTTAGGCGTAATTTTTAGCGCCTTTTTGTAGTACTCAATAGCTTTTTCAAAAGCATTCTCCTTGTAGTTGGTAACCCCAACAGCGTAGTAGAACTTAGGGATGGTTTTCTCAACTTTTGCTTGGGTCGATGCATCGCCATATTTAACGGCAGTTTCTTCTGCCTTCTCTAGCTGCTCTAGTGTTCCGTTCTGATCCTTTGCTTTGTAAAGAGTCATAGCATAGCTATAGTGAACGGTAGGGATGATTTTCTCTGCAAGAGACCTGGTTTCTATACCCTCTTCGCCTAGTTGGTCGCTAATCTCAATTGCTTTGTACAAGCTCTCTAATGCAGCCTTAGGATCATTCTTCATTAAAGTTGCTCCGTTGTTGTAAGCATCAACAGCATCCTTTTTGGTTTGTGCTGAAACTCCTAGTGAAATGGCTAGGAGCACAACTAGCGGTAAAACTTTTCTTAACATTGTCTTCATGTGTTGTGATTTATTTGGGTTTATAATTTTCTTGGAGCATAAAAATAGTCGTTATGACCATTGTTAATTTTTGTGAAACGAAATTTATAGAAATTCTAAATAAGCAGTACTTGGTTTTTAACTATTTCAACTTTCGGCGCTGCTTAAAGAAGTTCGATACAATTAGCCCCGTTTCATTGGCTAGTACTCCTTTTATAACCTCTGTTTTGGGGTGAAGCACTGCCGAGTCTAGTAAAGAGAATCCACGTTTAGGGTCGCTAGCCCCGTAAATTACTTGCTTTACTTGCGCCCAGAATATTGCTCCAGCGCACATAACACAAGGTTCAAGGGTTACGTACAACGAACACTGGTTTAAGTACTTTCCTCCAAGATTCCCTGTGGCAGAGGTTATTGCCTGCATCTCGGCATGAGCTGTTGGGTCGTTTAGTGTTTCGGTAAGGTTGTGCGACCGGGCAATAATCCTGTTATCGCACACAATAACAGCACCAACGGGTACCTCATCTTTTTCCAAAGCCTTTTGCGCTTCTTTAAGCGCCTCCTTCATAAAATACTCGTGACTGTATGGTTGAAAACTCATGCTAAACGTTTAGATTAAAACCTTTTCAAAAAAAGTGCCACTTTTTGGTGCCATCATTTTTTTCTTTTTTACTTTCGCAAGATAAAAATAAAAAGCAAGATGTATAGGACTCATACCTGTGGCGAGCTTAGGCTTGCAAATGTTGGGCAGAATGTAACTCTTAGCGGTTGGGTGCAGCGTGTCCGTAATTTAGGCGGAATGACCTTTATTGATGTTAGGGATCGCTATGGCATTACCCAGTTAGCTGTTGACGAGACATGCGAGCAGAAGCTTCGCGATGCGGTGCAAGAACTTGGTCGCGAGTACGTGATTCGCGCAACGGGAACCGTTATTGAGCGTGCAAGTAAGAACACAAAGATACCTACAGGCGAAATTGAAATTCAAGTAGTTGAAGTTACTATCCTGAATAAATCAGAGGTTCCGCCTTTTACTATTGAGGATGATACCGATGGTGGCGATGAGCTTAGGATGAAGTACCGTTACCTTGATTTACGCCGTAATCCCGTGAAAAATGCACTGATGTTGCGCCATCGGATTGCCCAAGAGGTGCGTAAATACCTAGATAAGCAAAACTTTGTTGAGGTTGAAACGCCTTTCCTTATAAAATCGACCCCCGAGGGGGCACGCGACTTTGTGGTGCCATCGCGTATGAACTCTGGAGAGTTCTACGCACTACCCCAGTCGCCCCAAACCTTTAAGCAGCTGCTTATGGTTGCTGGGTTCGATAGGTACTTCCAAATTGTTAAGTGCTTTAGAGATGAGGATCTACGTGCCGACCGTCAGCCTGAGTTTACTCAAATTGACTGCGAAATGGCTTTTGTTGAGCGCGAAGATGTGCTAAGCACCTTTGAGGGGCTAGCTAAGCACCTGTTTGCTGAGATTAAAGGCGTGGAGTTTAGTAAGTCTTTCCAGCGCATGTCCTACTCCGATGCCATGAACCTTTATGGTTGCGATAAGCCCGACCTACGCTTTGGCATGCAGTTTTGCGATGTTACCGACCGGGTTAAAGGCAAAAACTTTGTTGTTTTTGATAGCGCCGAGGCTGTTGTGGGTATTGTTGCCCCTGGTTGTGCCGAGTACACCCGTAAGCAGCTCGATGAGCTTACGCTATTTGTACAACGACCACAGGTTGGCGCTAAAGGGCTGGTGTACGTTAAGCTGCAAGCCGATGGTACAATAAAATCGTCTATTGATAAGTTTTACAGCCCCGAGGAGCTAAAGGAGCTAGCAACCTTTATGGGTGCTTCGCAAGGCGACTTGTTGCTGATACTTGCTGGTGAGCGTAAGCGTACGCTACCTGCTCTTAGCGAGCTGCGATTAGAGATGGGTACCCGCTTGGGACTACGTGATAAGAACGTGTTTGCCCCACTTTGGGTAGTGGATTTCCCGCTACTTGAATGGGACGAGGAGTCGAAACGTTTCTATGCAATGCACCATCCTTTTACATCGCCTATTCCTGAGGATATTCACCTGTTTGAGTCAGATCCTGGGGCAATCCGAGCCAACGCTTACGACCTAGTAATTAATGGGGTTGAGATTGGTGGTGGCTCCATTCGTATTCACGATAACGGGTTGCAACAAACCATGTTTGAGGCTCTTGGGTTTACCAAGGAAGAGGCCGAGGCGCAGTTTGGCTTCTTGTTAAGTGCTTTCCGTTACGGAGCACCTCCTCATGGTGGAGTAGCTTTTGGATTCGACCGTCTTTGCTCACTGTTTGGTGGCTCAGAGTCTATACGCGATTACATTGCTTTCCCTAAAAATAATTCGGGCAGGGATGTAATGATTAACTCTCCTGCGCCAATTGCTCAAGAGCAGCTAAAAGAGCTACGCATTGCACTTGTTAAGGAGTAGATACCCTAAGTTTACTACATAAAAAAACACCTGCCAATTGGCAGGTGTTTTTGTTTAATGCTTTCTGCTAAATTATTGAGCAGGAGCAGCTTCAACTTCAACAGCGGTAGTGTCAGCTACAGCAGCAGTAGTATCAACAGCTGGTTGCTCAGTAACAACTGGCTCAGTGGTTTCTTCTACTTTCTCAGGAGCAGCGTTGCAGGCGAATAGAGATACCATACCTGCGAAAATCATTAGTTTTGCAAACTTTTTCATTGTTGGGATTTTTTAAAATAGTTGAACAACGGCACAAAAGTATATGCAAATGAGATACGTTGTTTCATTTAGTCGATATTTTTTTTTGATGGGGGGTTAAATGTTTTTTATATCAGCAATACTCACAATATCAATACAATAATAAAATTGTTTTATTGCACCTGATTTTATATAATCAGAAAATAGCTGGAACAGGGACTTGGGGTGTTTGGTTGCTTCACGTTTATAACTACACACAAAACCCTTAAGAGCTAAAAAAACTGCCGAGGGTTTGAGCCTCGGCAGTTTCTATTATTAGAAGTTTCTTACTTTTTGTCTAGCTGTTTAAGCAGCTCGTTAACGGCTGCCTCCAGTTGGGTGTCGCGGCCTGCTGCAGCCTCTTCTGGTGTTATTGCTACCTTAATGTGAGGCTCTAGCTGGTTATTCTCAAGGTAGTTGCCATTAAGATCCTTAACGCCCATTTGTGGGATGCCAAATACCAAGGACTCGTCCTGCAGGGTTTCCCACCAAACGGCGGTCATGGTTCCAGGAACAGGCATTCCAATAACCTTACCAATACCTAAGGTTTTGTAAACGTAGGGGAATCCGTGCGCATCGCTATAGTTGCCCTCACCAACAATAATTGCCGAAGGTTTATACCATTTGGTAATGGGTTCTGAACCTATGTATTGCCCTCTAGGTTCAAAGTCGGCGTAGCGTTTCCCGCTTAAAAGGGTTGCTAGGTCGTCGTGAAGCCAACCGCCACCATTGAAACGGGTATCAACAATAACGGCCTCTTTGTTACCGTGGCGGCCAAGTAGCTCGGAGTACACCTCGCGGTAGCTCTCGGAGTTCATGCCGCTAACGTGAACGTAGCCTATTCTTCCATTGGATAGCTTTTCAACCTGCTCATTACGGGTTTTAACCCAGCGCTTGTAAAGCAATGCGTTCTCTTCGCGAAGAGTTATAGGCTTAACCGTTTCTGTCCACCTTTCGTTGGTTTCAGGGTTGAATAGGTTTAGTAGCACATTTTTATCGGCTTTTCTGTTTAGGAGTTGATAAAAATCGGCATTGGGAAGGATCTGTTCCCCATCAATCTGCTCAATAATAACGCCTGCTTTAATTTTACTCTTTGCGTTTATTAGTGGCGATTTTTCAATTACCTCGGCAATTTTTAGCCCGTTACCCTTGTACGATAAATCGAAGAAAGCGCCAAGGCTAGCTGTTATGTCAGGATTCTCTGCGCGGTAGTAGTAGCGCGCTCCTGTGTGCGAACCGTTAAGCTCGCCAAGTAGCTCGCCAGCCATCTCGGCAAAGTCAAAGTTGTTGTTGATATGTGGCAGGAACCTAGCGTAGTTAGCCTTGTAGCCAGCCCAATTGATGCCATGAATTGCAGGGTCGTAGAACTTCTTGCTCACTTGGCGCCACATGTGTTCGTAAAGGTACTCGCGCTCTTTGGGGTAGTTTACTGTAAACTCTGCTTTGTAGCCGATATTAGATTGCTTGTTTCCTGCAATTTCAATCTTTTGTAAACGGCCTCCTGCGGTTAGGAATAGGTTTTTGCCATCCTTATCGATATGCAGATTTCCCGCGTAGCCATCAATTTTAACCAATAGCTTAGTTTCTTTGTCTTTTAGCTTGTTTACCCAAAGGTCAAAGCCTTTTTCAAAGCGGCTAAGGTAGTACAGGTTCTCGCCATCGGGGGAAAGTACTGCATCGGAAATGCTTGATGAGTTAATGGTAAGCTTAACCTTTCTATCCTCAAGGTTGTTAAAGTCTATTTTGATAGGTTCAATGGTATCTTTCTCTTTATCAACCTTATTGTCCTTTTTCTTTTTGCCTTTGTCGGCATCCTTATTGTCGTTTGCTGCCTTGTCGGTTTTATCCTCTTTCTTTAGCTCTTTTAGCAGTTCCCACTCGTGCTTAGGAAGGTTAAATTCATCGTAGGCTTCTTGGGTAAGGAAAAGCGCGTAAACGTCAAACTCAGAGCCCCATGAGCCGTGGCTTCTGTACCCGTTCCTATCCGATTGCCACAGTATCACCTTGCCGTTCATCATCCAGCGGGGATTCTCATCGCTGTAGCCACTCTGGGTTAGGTTGTGAATTTCGGAACCATCGGCTTTAACCAGTCCGACTTCCGATGCCGGCCAGCGGTTCTTATCGTTGTAGCTAACAAGGAACCACTTGCTGTCTGGAGACCATTGGTAGTGCTGGTCGCCATCGGAGTAGGAGTAGTTTAGGTTGCCTGGAAGTACCTCTCGGATAGCGCCCGTTTTAAGGTTTTTTACGCAAAGGGTTTGACGCTCCTTTAGGAAAGCAACCTCGTTGCCATCGGGAGAGTATGCGGGTTGGAAGGCCTCTTCGGGAATATCAACCACAACCTCCTCTTTAAGTAGGGTGGATAGGCTAAAGTTTGGCTCATCCTTGTTTACTATAGATGTTTGGTAAACGTTCCATGTGTTATTGCGCTCGGCAGCGTATAGGAGCTTTTTGCCATCGGGGCTAAAGCTAACAGAGCGCTCCTGCTCAGGGGTGTTGGTAATGCGTTTGGTTGTGCTGTACTCGGTTGATGTAACAAAAACCTCACCGCGAATAACAAAGGCAACCTCTTTGCCGTTGGGCGATACGGCCATTTCGGTAGCGCCGCTCGATTTTACCTCATGAACAATGGCATTCTCGGTTTGGTCGGCATTTATGGTAACCTTAACCTTTATGGGTTCTTGCCCGGGTGTTTGCGTAAATAGCTCGCCGTTAAAACCGTAGCATAGCTTTCCGTTTTGTGCTATGGAAAGGAACCTAACAGGATGATCTTTAAACTGGCTAATGGCCTTTGGCTCAGTATTTCCATCAACGTTAATAGCGGCTACGTTAAAAGAGCCAAACTGTTCTGTTAGGTAGTATAAGGTTTTATTATCGGCAGAGAAAACAGGGTTTCTATCCTCTCCGTTAAATGAGGTAACCTTTTTGTGTTGCCCATTTTTTGTGTTGTAGATCCAAATATCGCGGGTTACAGATGAGGTGTGCCTTTTGCGCCAAGGATCCTCGTAGCCCTTTCTGTCGTGGTAAGCAATAAGCGCATCGTTACTGCTAAATACTGCGTTCTCGGCAGGAGTAGTGAAAACTTGCTCTATTCGGCCACCAGTGGTTGAAATGCTGTAAAGTTCAGATAGGATTCCGCTCGGGAAAAGGATGTTGTCCTTTGAGTCGGCGATGTTGGCTGTAAATATAATTTTAGTGCCATCGGTACTAAAGGCTGTAGGTGCCTCGTTGCCAGAGTGGAATGTTAGTCGGGTTGGCGTTCCGCCGTTGCTTGAAACCATAAATATGTCGAAGTTCCCATATCGGTTAGATGCAAAAGCAATGCTCTTTCCGTCGGGTGCCCATACTGGCATGTAATCGTAGGCAGGATTGGTTGTAAGGGCAGTGGCTGTGCCCCCATTTACGGGAACGGTGTAAATATCGCCTTTGTAGCTAAATGCAATGGTTTCTCCGTTAGGCGATATTGCAGGATATCGCATCCATAACGGAGCGTTAGGTTCTTGCCCAAAAGCTGAAGTTGGAAGTAAATGGGCCAGAACCACAAATAGTAGAATAAGTTGTTTCATAATCTCATTTTAGGTTAAGATTTAAGCAGTATAAAACTACGATTCCTTTATGTAAGAAAAGTTTAATTTACCTTGTTCTTTAACATTTATGGCCGTTTTATTTGGGGCCTCAATGTGCTTTTGTAGCCTTATGGGGCAGGTAAGATGTTTTTTTACAGCCCGTTTGTGGTAAACAGCACCAGCTGTTTTAGGTTGCATTGCGTATAGCCTTTGCTTCGTTAATGCTTTTCCCTTTTGCTCTACCATACAGCAGATGCTTTGGCGTACCAATTATTTGCGAAGAGTAAATGCCAGTGTGTCCAGAGAAAATATATGCAACAACGCATGCAATGGCTATAAATACAGCGCTTTCAGATCCAAACAGCTCTATCCCCATTAACGTACATGCAATGGGCGTGTTAGTAGCACCTGCAAATACTGCCACAAATCCAATTCCTGCAAGCAACGCTAGCGGAAGGGGTACAAACCAAACTAGGAAATTGCCTAAGGTGGCACCAATAAAGAAAAGAGGAGTAACCTCGCCTCCTTTAAAACCAACCCCAAGCGTAAATGAGGTAAATAGTATTTTAAGCAGAAAGGAGTACCAGTCTAACGGTTGGCTAAAGGCTTCTACAATAGTAGGAACACCTAAACCAATATACTTAGTTGTTCCAATGGCCCATACGGCAAGCGCAATAATTGCACCTCCAATAAGGGGCCTAAACGGTGCATATTTTACTGTTTTTTTGGAAAGATTGGACCAAAAGTGTGTTGATACAGAGAATAGCATGGCTGTTAACCCGCAAGTTATACCAACAAATAGGGTCCATAAAAAATTCTGAGGCGTTATTTCTGGCACAAAGGGGATAGCGTAGTGGGTGTGCGAAACGCCCCATAAGTGCCCTGTATAGTTTGCAATTACTGCTGCCAAAAAGCTGGGCAAAATGGCCTCGTACCGCATACGGCCAACAACAATAACCTCCAGCGCAAATACGGCTCCTGCTAGCGGCGTTCCAAAAACCGATGCGAATCCTGCGCTAATGCCAATTGCAATTAGAATTTTTCTGTCGCGGGGCTTTAGTTTAAAAAGATGTGTGAATTGATCCGATATTGCTCCTCCCATTTGTACGGCCGTTCCCTCCCGTCCGGCGGAACCGCCAAATAGATGCGTTGCAATTGTCCCAAAAAGAACTAGAGGAGCCATTTTAAATGGGATAATTTGCTTTGGACTATAGAACTCTTCCAAGAGCTGATTGTTCCCTTTTACCACGCTTGTGCCAAAATAGTGGTACGTTAAACCAATTATTAAACCGCCAATTGGTAAAAAGGCAATTATCCATAGGTGCTCCTCGCGCCAACGAGTTGCCCAATCTAGCGTTATAAGAAATAATGACGAGGCAGAACCTACTAGCAGTCCTACTAACAACGATAATCCAAGCCACTTAATGAGGTTGAAAAACGATGGGATTTGTTCAATTTTGGCAAACCTACCTTTAGTTCTATAGCTGTTCATGGGGTAAAATAAAAAATAACACCTACTTTATATAAGTACCAGTAGACGTCATCAGACTCATCGAGACAGTTAAAGGCAGACATCATTGCCAAAAGCGCAGCAAAAGTAAATAAATTTTCTAAACTATCCCTTTTGCGGTATTTGTTTATTATTACCGCTTTCTTAAGCATTGCTTTACTCTGTATAAGAGATAAGTGCCTATACAACGATTGGAATGCTATTGAATTAGTTTATTAAATTGAATCTACATGGTATATTCTAGGTATTTATGATGGTTTTGATATAGAGTGCATGGCTATTTATTTATCTGTTTTTGTAAATTTTGATATGATTTATAACAGCGTTACGCGGTATAACTACCTAAACGCTGATTAGCATTGCCTTAAAAATGGGTTGTTAGTTTCTGAAACAAAAAAATATACAACTTGTAACTTTAAGACAATCAGTAGTATATGTTTTTTGTTATTAAAACAAGTAAATAAATAACTTGTAAACTATTGACATTAAATCACATTTACATAAATTTGGGGAATTATTTGTTGTGAAATTGCCAACCAGAGAAACCCATACTAACCCTTTTTAAAAGAGATTAACTATGAAAAAGATTCCATTGACAGGATTGGAACTAAGCGAATTAAAAGCAGTTTACGAGGCAGAGCTTGAGCGCACCCAGAAGAGAATAGTACACCTTAAGGGCATTCTTAAAAAGATGGAGGGTATTGAGCTCTCATCAACTCCTGATTTTGAATTTGTTGCCAAATCGGAACCAGAGCAAAACAAGTTAGGACGAAAGCCTAAGGCAGAAAAGGTTGAGGTTGTTAAAACACCTGGAAAGCGTGGCCCAAAACCCAAGGTAAAGGCTGGGGCAGAAACTGCTGATCAAGATGCAGTTGAGAAAGTTCCTGCAAGGCGTGGTCGTAAGCCAAAGCTTACTCGCAAGCCAATTAAAAAGGGAAAAGGGAAGAAAAAGGTTAAATGGAATGATTTTATAATTCAAACCCTTGAATCTAAAGATTACTTAATGCTGTCAACATCGTTAACTGCTGCTGCGTTAGATAGGTTTGGGATTCAGGATGCTGAGAGGAATAGGGTTAGAATGGCAATATCTACAACGCTTACAAAAATGGCTAACACAGATAAGAGCGTTGTTGCTTATTCCAAACAGGGTATTCGCGGGTCTTTCTTTGGGTTGCCTCAATGGTTTAACGAAGAGGGTTCTCTTAAAGAGGAATATGCTAACAAGCTTATGTAGCTGTTAAATAATATTTTTTAAAAGGTCGGTACTGCCGACCTTTTTTGCTTTTAGTATTGTAGTTTTGCACCATAAAAACTAATAAGCGCCGTTTCATGCGAAAGTCAGCAGGTAAAAAAGAGCACAAGTTAACGATGCCTATAGAGGAGATTCTATTTAGGGCTGCAAAGGACTTCTTTATTGAAGAGAGAAGCTACGACCAGTGCGTAAGCTACTGGATTAAGCAGATTACCCCTAATAAATCGTACTCAAAGGGATTTTTTGCCGAGGCGTTTATGGAAGTTATTCGTTGGGCGCGGTTGCTTTCACATATTGGGCAGTGCCCGTTTTTACCCAAATCGGCGCTCGATGTGGCAACCATTGTTAATACATGGTTGCGTTTTGCCAAGCCTAAGACCGATAATGCGGCCCAAGTATCGGAGGCGCTTGCTGCGTATGCTAAAACCCAAGGGCTGGCAGAACAGGTGGTGCTGTCGGTTCCCGACTGGTTGTTTGAGCAAGGTGTACAAGAACTTGGTTCCGCTTGGACTACAGAGCTTGCGGCGCTCAACACTATCCCCCAAATTGTACTTAGAGCCAACTCTTTAAAAATATCAACCCAACAGCTTAAGAATAGGTTGGCCGAGGAGGGAACGCAAACTCGGGAGGTTGAGAATCTTCCTCTTGCGCTGGTATTGGAGAGTAGGATAAATATTTTCTCCAGCCAGGGTTTTCAGCAGGGGTATTTTGAGCTGCAGGACCTATCGTCGCAGCAGGTTGCCCCTTTCCTTGAGGTGGAGCCGGGTATGCGTGTGGTTGACGCTTGCGCTGGGGCTGGCGGAAAATCGTTGCACATAGCAACGCTTATGCAGAGTAAGGGGAAGCTCTTGTCGCTCGATACCGTTTTATGGAAGCTGGAGCAGCTAAAAAAACGAGCCGTTAGAGCGGGAATATCAATTATTGAAACGCGTAGCATTGAAAGTTCCAAAACTATAAAGCGCCTTGCCCAAACGGCCGATAGGTTGCTGCTTGATGTACCCTGCTCGGGCACAGGGGTGTTTAGGCGTAATCCGGATGCGCGCTGGAAGCTTACACCTAAGCAGCTTGATGAGCTAAAGGTTGTTCAGGCCGATATTCTGGATAGGTACACTGCAATGGTTAAGGTAGGAGGGAAGCTGGTTTACTCAACGTGTAGCATTTTCCCGTCGGAGAACGAGATGCAGGTTGAAGCTTTTTTGCAGCGCTGTAACGGGCAGTTTAAGCTGGAGGCGGAGAAAAAAATAAAGCCATCGGAAAGTGGTTCCGACGGCTTCTATATGGCTCGCTTGGTAAGGGTAAGCTAGCTTACTCTTGCACAATGCGCCCTATTAGCGTAGCAGGTGTACAGCTGGTTACCTCTACAAATACGTAGTCGCCAACCCTATAGCTCTCCCTGGGGAATACAACTACCTTGTTTTGAGATGTGCGGCCAAAAAACTCGTTGCTCGATTTTTTTGACTCCCCTTCAATGAGCACCTCAAAGCAGCGCCCAATATCCTTCTGCTTACTCTCCTCGGCAAGTTTGCCTTGCATCTCAATAATTTCAGTTAGCCTGCGGGTTTTAACCTCTTCAGGAACATCATCCTCAAACTTACGAGCAGCCTTAGTGTTTGGCCTCACGGAGTACTTAAACATGTAAGCAAAATCGTACTTCACCTCATCCATTAGCGAAAGGGTTTGGTCATGATCGAGCTCGGTTTCCGTGCAGAATCCGGTTATAATATCCGTTGAAATGGCACAGTCGGGTAGAATCGCTCTAATGGCCTTAACGCGCTCAAGGTAGTACTCTCGGCTATAGCCCCTATTCATTAGCTTAAGCACCCTGGTTGATCCCGATTGAGCAGGGAGGTGAATGTGATTGCAAATATTCTCGTACATGGCCATGGTGTAAAGCACCTCGTTGCTTAGATCCTTAGGATGCGATGTAGAAAAGCGAACCCTAATGCTTGGGCTAACTTTTGCCACAAGTTCAAGCAGCTCGGCAAAGCTAACAACGGAGCCATCGGCTTGCTTCCATCGGTACGAGTCAACGTTTTGCCCTAGTAGCGTTACCTCGCGGTACCCTTCGGTTAGCAGCTCCTCTACTTCGCGTACAATGGTTTGCGGATCGCGGCTACGCTCGGCGCCACGGGTATAGGGCACCACGCAGTAGGTACACATGTTGTTGCAGCCCCGCATAATGGACACAAATGCCGAAACGCCATTCTTATCCAGCCTTACAGGGCTAATATCGGCATAGGTTTCTTCGCGCGAAAGCAGTACGTTAATGCTCTTTTGCCCATCCTCTGCGGCGCGCAAAAGAACGGGTAGCTCACGGTACGCATCGGGGCCAACTACTAGGTCAACAGCACGTTGATCCTCAAGTAGCGACTCCTTTAGGCGCTCGGCCATGCAGCCAAGTACGCCAACAAGAAGCGATGGCTTCCGTTTTTTATACTGCTTAAAATTGTCTAATCTACCAAAAACGCGGGTTTCTGCATTTTCGCGGATAGAGCAGGTGTTAACCAGCACAACATCGGCTTGGTCCAGCTCTTCGGTTATCTCGTAGCCATTGGCCTTAAGAATAGATGCCACAACTTCGCTGTCGTTAACATTCATTTGGCAGCCATAGGTCTCAATAAATACCTTTTGTAATTCTTCCTTCATCTCTTGCATTGGTACTGCTCCTACAAATTTGTGTGGCAAAAATACGAATTTATCCGAAACGATTCCTGTTAAGTGGCTTATGTATCTTTCGCTATAAATGGAGCGTAAATGCATTATAATGGGAATGAGTTACTGGTTGTGTATAGGAAATGGCTTATGGGTTCTGGTATTTATTCGTTAGTATAGCCAAAAAGCTGTTTGCAAATGCGCGAGTCGTTATGATTTCTAGGAGTACTTTATAAGTTTTTTTCTCCTTTCTGCCTTTTTTGTACTTTTGCGTTACACATAAATAAAAAAGGAATATGTCAGGACATAATAAATGGTCAACCATTAAGCGTAAAAAAGGAGCATTGGATGCAAAACGCTCTAAAATGTTCTCTAGGGTTACTAAGGAGATTATGATTGCAGTAAAAGAGGGAGGACCCGATCCTGACGGGAACGCACGTCTGCGCCTAGCAATTAATAATGCCAAAGGGGTTAATATGCCCAAGGATAACATTCTACGAGCCATTAATAAGGCCGATAAGGATTCCGCCGCATTACAAGAGGTTACCTTTGAGGGGTACGGCCCAGGTGGTATTGCCATTTATATTGAGTGCATGACCGATAATAACAACCGTACTGTTAGCGCCATTCGCTCTACGTTTACAAAAAAGGGAGGTAGCCTAGGAACCAATGGGTCTTTAAGCTTTTTGTTTGAGCGCAAGGGCGTTTTTACCATTCCTAAGGCCAACATCAATATAGAAGAACTTGAGCTGGATTTAATTGATGGTGGAGCTGAGGATATTGAAGTATCCGACGATTCCGTTGTGATTTATACTGCAAAAGAGGATTTTGGCCAGATGCAGAAAAAGCTTGAGGATCTTAAAATTGACCTTGAGAACGCAAGCCTACAGCCTGTTCCTAACGATTACAAGAGCGTTGACACATCAACCGCTATTAAAGTTTTGCGATTGGTTGATGAGTTTGAGGACAACGATGATGTTCAGAATGTGTACCATAATCTTGATATTACCGACGAGGTGATGGCCAGAATGGACGAGTAGCACTTTCTCACAAATAAAAGCAATAGGTTAGCTCTGGTAATTGTCTCCTTAGCTAACCTTTGCTGCTAATTCAGCCCTATGCCCGATTTTATCCTTTCCCTCGATCAGGGAACATCAAGTTCCCGAGCCATCCTTTTCGATAGGTTTCAGCATCAACAGGGTGTAGCCCAAAAAGAGTTTGCGCAGCACTACCCATCGCTAGGCTGGGTGGAGCATAACCCTCAGGAGCTATGGCAGAGCCAGCTTGATGTTGCCCTTGAAGTAGTTGCCAAAAGCCGAATTACCCCTAGCGCTATTGCGGCAATAGGCATAGCCAATCAGCGCGAAACCACCGTTGTATGGGATAGGGAAACGGGACTTCCCGTTTACAACGCCATTGTGTGGCAGGATAGGCGAACGGCCTCACTTTGCGAGGAGCTAAAGGCTGGTGGTTACAGCCAAATGGTTCAGTCCAAAACGGGATTGGTAATTGATTCCTATTTCTCGGCAACAAAGCTGGCTTGGCTTTTTAGGAATGTACCAGGAGTAAAGCAGCTTGCCAGCAAGGGGCGCTTAGCCTTTGGAACAATAGATACTTGGCTTATTTGGAAGCTAACAGGAGGGATGGTACACGCAACGGATTATAGCAATGCGTCGCGTACCATGCTTTTTAACATTGAAACAGCCGACTGGGATAACGAGCTGCTATCCATATTGGGAATTCCACGCTCGGTGCTTCCTGAGGTAAAACCCTCGTCAGGGATTTTTGGGTACACTCACCCAGACCTATTTGGAGGGATCTCTATTCCTATACTTGGTGTTGCTGGCGACCAGCAGGCTGCGCTATTTGGACAGCACTGCTACAGCCCGGGCGATGCTAAAAACACCTATGGTACCGGTTGCTTTATGCTGATGAATACGGGAACCAAGCGCGTTACCACTCAAAGCGGACTGCTTACCACTATTGCATGGAAAATTGGCGATGAGCTAACCTATGCCCTTGAAGGGAGCGTTTTTATTGCTGGCGCAGCAATAAAATGGCTTCGCGATGGCTTGGGTATTGTGAAAACTGCGGCCGAGACCGAGAGCATGGCTCTTTCCGTTACCGATAGCCACGGGGTTTACGTTGTTCCTGCTTTTACGGGACTTGGAGCACCCTATTGGGATATGTATGCCCGAGGGGCAATTGTGGGGCTTACACAGGGCGTTACTGCAAAGCACATTGTTAGGGCTACCTTGGAGTCACTAGCCTACCAAACATGCGATATTCTAAGGCTAATGGAGACCCATTCGGGCATTAACCTCCTATCGCTAAAAGCCGATGGTGGGGCTTCGGCAAATAAGTTCCTTATGCAGTTTCAGTCCGATATGCTTGGGGTTGATGTGGTATGCCCCCGTTTTGCTGAGGCTACAGCCCTTGGAGCGGCAATGCTTGCAGGTATTGCCTGCGATTTTTATCCGCAATCCGAAAACCTGGGAGCGTCGCCCGACAGCACTGTATTCTCCCCTAAAATGGCCGATACTCAGCGTGCAGCACTTTATGCTGGTTGGGAAAAAGCCGTTGGTAGGTCGCGGCATTGGGCAAAGGAGTAGTTAGGTCTAGGGATTAGGGATAATAATGCAAGCATCCAGCAAACTCCTTGTCCTTTATACTTTAGTGTCATCGCCTCCTGTAACCTTGATTTGTTTTTGTTAATTACAAGTGCATTAGTTGTGTTGCGGTTTTTAATGAGCCATAGAGTCGCAGAAAAATTTGTAGTAGATAACGGAAAAACACCAACCAAGCCTTAGCGTGGCTATAGCATTAGAACGTTAAGCACAATTAGTTTGCCGTAGAACCGAATACATCAAGTAATCTCTTAACAGACACTAGTGAATCTATACTTTGGGGCTGTAAAGAAAATATGTATTACCCTTAATTAAGTCATCGCATAGTTTATTGAGAATTGCAACCATCACCAGATGCTGTATCGGCTTCAATGCCATTTCCCCCCTATGGTGTACCGCAAAAAGCATGAGATTAGCGCAGCATAACCTTCTGGGCAACAAGTTCCATCGGTCGTTTGTCCAATGGTGAAAATGAATAGTGTAATAAGACTGCTTGGCAATTTTGTGGGAATAAGTTACTTGAGATTAAGAGACTGTTTAAATTTGAAATAAACAAACACAAAACATTAACTATCAGTTGTTTAATTGGATTTAATTGTGTAAATTAATGGTTT
>JAFGDZ010000060.1 GCA_016931855.1 Bacteroidales bacterium | reverse complement strand
TTTCTGGATAACTCGATTCTATTTAGCGTATTCAGTGGGGTTTCATCTGTTTTTTTCCTTGTTTTCGAAAAGTTTCGGATGCTAGTGCCTCATTATTTAATATGCTTTAAAATTTCAATTGCAACAGCTCTTGCAAGCAAAGGTGGCACAGCATTACCAACTAAGGTATATTGAGGAACTTCTGATTTACGATTATTACCACCAGTCGAACGTTTACCCTGAAAGACAAAAGAATCATCAAACGACTGAAGCCTAGCCATCTCCCTTACAGTCAGTGCTCTTGGCGAATTATAGTGAATGTAATCATCAGGAATGGTCATTATAGTAGAACTTTGCTCTTCTGGCTTTAAAACATTATAATTACGCTTATTGGAACTCAACCCACATTCTTCTAGTTCACATTGGGCATTTTTATAATCTCCTCGGTCTAAAATAATCTGCAACCGTTTTATTACCTCTTCGTTTTGATTACTCGTTTTATGGTTATTCAATATATCAAAATATTTCTGACCATTTAACAGCCCATTAAAATCTTTTACATAAAATGGCTTAGACTTTGGTTTGTATCGGTCAATTAAACGACCTTCTCTGGACCACTCTGAAAATGTTTTTCCTCCATGTAAATCAACCTTTCCGTCAACTGTTCTTTTCTTAATTAGCTCAATCATTTTTTGAGCAGTACCATTAAACTGCTTGGACATGTCAACCAACTCATAATGATGAGCTTCTTGATTATTTCCAATAAAATCCAAATCATATAATGCTTCAAAAACAGTAACCTTTTCATTGTCCTTAACCGTTGAAGGAATCGCCGATATGAATTTTTGATCTTTCCTGCAACCTATAAACAATACCCTTTCCCGATTTTGAGGCACACCATAATTTGAAGCATTAGCAATGAAAGGCTTCTCTATTCTATACAGCCGAATACTTTCAATAATTTTATTTAGATGAGCCCTTTCTTCTTCTGTACATAAAGTTGCCAAAATCTCAACTGTTTCATCAAAAGACGCAGTGTATACTTTCAAGGCAGCCACTATGTCCTCACAATCTTTCTTATAACGGCTAGGTACTTTCAACTCATTAAACGAGTTTTCAATTTGATAAATTACATGTTCAGAACTTATTTGGGTTAGGAAGTGAGTAAATGTACCTACAAAAGCATCATTGTCGATATTACAAAAATCCTTCTCTTTGATTATGCTCCTTTTTAGTTTTTCCCATTCTTTAGTTCGAGCAAGAATATTGAATCCATGCCTTATCGTATTAATACTTGAATCGGTTTTGCTTGTTTTATAATCTACTATTTTGGGCGTTATTTGTTTGAATCGGCTATCCACAAATCTTATAAAGTCCTCCCGACCAACTTCAAGTTCATTTTCTTTCAACGATTCTATCTCAATACTTTTTATGATACTATCTAATAGAAATGAATTACTCTCCTTTTTTATCTTTCTAATAAACGATACTAAAACAGGAATCTCATTAACATCAACAATTGAATTTATCTCCTGAATTATCAAATCCTTTATTTTTCCGTTTTCCTTTGTTAAAATACCTTTTACATTCTCCATTACAAAGTATTTTGGTTGTAGCCGTTTAATTACTTCCAAGTAATGTGAGAACAAATCGTCCTTTTTATCAAATTTCCGTCTTTTCCCAGCCAAACTAAAACTCTGACATGGAGGGCCACCACATACAACATCAATTGTTTTATCTCCAATCTTCGTTAACAGGTTTTCCAAAAAATCAGGTTCAGTTATATCCTGACGTAAGAACTCCGCATTTAAACCCAATTGATGATTATACCTAACAATGTGAGTAAGTTCACAATTTTCATTTATATCGCTTGCAGCTACAAAGTCAAAAAACTTATTATTTATCTCTGCTTGTAAAAATCCTTCACTAAAACCACCAGCCCCTGCAAATAAATCTATAAACGTAAAAGGCTTACCGTATAACGCAAGTTGTTCTTTTACAATACTTACACTATTACTTTCCTTGTAACTCTCAATATGTTGATTTAAAACATCTTTAATTTCTTCTTGCGAAAAAGTTTTTTTTGTCGAATGGTGAAGTAGTTCATTCGCTCTATCTTCAAGAAACGTTAAATAATGATTTATTTCAGTAGATTCTACTGATAAGCCTATTGCTCTTTGCTTTTTTTTGTCAAACTGTTCCGAGTTAATCTTTTTCCCAGTTGCCAATTTTATTTGACTTCCATTGCAGTTTATTCGCAAATGAATAGGTGCAAGTCCTTTTCTGTCAGCCTTATCTAGATAAAAATTTATCGTCGCCATATCTTACGGACATTTTTACGTACACGGACAAATTTACGGACATCCAGAGAAATATGGCATAATTCTCTTTACTTTTTCAATATTAAAAAACCTTAATACTCAAAATTCTTTCATGATAACTACCTCCATGCAGCAACAACTACATTATCAATACAGTAGAAAACGCATCTTCCTAAAACACCTTTACTACTATAGAAACACGCACCCACCAATCTACTCCACAAAAAACCTAATCTCCTTTACGGAGGCATTGCCAAGGTTATCGGCGGCTACGGCCTCAATGGTTACTGGGGTATCGGAGTGCTTAAAGCCTGATAGTGCCTGCTTATACACCACGGGTTTTGCTCCGTTTATGCCAACAAGTATTTGGTCTAGCCCCACGGTATTATCGGTAGCAGCTAGGAACAGCATTACGCCAGCGGGGAACACGGGAAGGGAAGCGCCATCGACCACTCGGTAGCCAATGGGCTCAACGCTAAAGTGGCTGTAGATGGCTGGGGCTACGGCATCAACGGCAAAGGTAAAGGCAAGCACGTTTAGGTTATCCACATTATCGTAGGCGGTTGCCTTAACCTCGTAGGCGCCAGCGTTGGCAATGGTAAACGGCTGGGTGTAGGTTTGCTCCTCGCCGCCGCTAACACGGTAGGCTATGCGGCTTAGCCCCGCGCCATTATCGGTGGCGCGAATAGCCACTCGCGTTTGGGGCGATATCCAAAGGGTATCGCGTAGGGTTTGGGTTAACCCCGAGAAGCTATAGCTCATTATTGGCCCAGTAATATCTATGGATGGCATGGAGAACTCCTGCGCCTCGGCATTGCTATTGCCCTTGTTGCCTACCATATCAATGGCGTAGGATCTAATGTTTACGGCACCTGCAATATCCGATAAAAAAACGGGTTTATCGTACAGTTCAAAGGGAGCTCCGTTAATGGAGAACCAAACCTCCTTAACGCCAGCCTTATTATCAACAGCCGCAACCTTTAAGCGGCTACGCCCCGATGAGTACTCCTTTCCGCCAACCATGTAGGTGTTGCCCACAATCTCCTCAAAAACCATTGGGGCGGTTCTATCAACATAAAAGGTAAAGGAATCGGTAGCGGCAACATTGCCCACAATATCGGTGGCGTGCCACAGAATGGTGTGCTCGCCCTCTGGTAGAGCCATTACGCTTACAGGCTTGGAGTAAACCTTTTGGGCGGCACCATTAAGGGTGTAGTATATTTTGTCCACACCCACGGCATCGGTAGCACTAAGCGAAAGCGATGCGCGCGCCGATAGCACATCGTTGTGCCTATCGCCCAACACGGCAAGCTCCGTTGCTGGTGGGGTTGTATCAACCACAAAGGTTTGGGTAAAGGTATCCTCCTTGTTACCCACATTATCAACCGAGTAGAACTTAACCAAATAGGTTCCCTCCTGCGTTAGGGCAATGGGTTGGCTGTAGGGTGCAAAATCGCTACCATTAACAGATACGTAGGTGTTGTTTACGCCAGCATCGGCATCAACAGAGCTAAGCTCCACCACACACGAGCCAGAGAGGTACATGGTTCCGCCGCTAAGCTTACCCTTTCCCTGTGCTATATTGTACTGGGTTTTAGGAGAAAGCCCGTCGGCAAAAATATCGAAGCGGATGTTACGACCAAGGTAAAGGTTTAGGTGGGTTAGCTTTGCCAGTCCATGGCCGTTCCAGCGTATTGCATCGCCCCTGCCAGTGGAGTTTTTGAGCAGAACGGCATCGGTTCCCTGGGCGTTAGTACCCATGTAAAGCAGTATGGGCGTACCCTTTTTTATATAAAGCGTTGTTGTATCGGCATAAATTCTTGCTGGATGGCTATTTTGAGCACCCCCAATAAAGGAGAGAAAACAGAACACAAAAGAGAGAACCGAGGCAATGGCAAGAGATGGCGCTGAGATATATTTTGGGGAGTTCATAAGCAACGGGTTATTTCGTGTCGGTTTTTATTGGGAGCACCTTAAACTCAACGCGCCTATTCTGCTGCAATTGCTGCGGAGTACACTGCACACCGTTATCACAGCCGTTTACAGGCATTGTTTCGCCATATCCCTTAGGAACCATGCGGTATGCAGCAATCCCCTTGGACTGTAGGTATCGGAAAACGGACTGTGCTCTACGCTCTGAAAGCGTAAGATTATAGGTATCGTTCCCTTGCGAATCGGTATGAGCACGTAGCTCAAGCCTTATTTCGGGGTACTCCCTAAGCACCTTAGCCAGACTATCCAGTTCGGGTATAACCCCATCCTTAAGCTTAGCGCTGTTAGTATCGAAGTAGATATTATCAATTTTAACAACGGAGTCAACCGCCGTTATTACCCTAAAGGCTAGAGTATCGCTAAAGTTCCCAACATTGTCCTGAGCGTAAACGCTAACGGAGTACTCGGCTTTGCTGGAAGAGAACTGCATTTCGGCGCCAGAGGCTGAGAATGGAGCCCCATCAACAGAGGCAAAAGCAGCCTTAACGCCCGAGCGCTTATCGGTAGCACCTGCAATGGCTATCGCATTGGTGTTGGCATCAACATAATACCGGTTTCCAATAGAGAGCATCAGCCCCTTTTTAAACAGAATACGTGGCTTTGGAGCAACCCCGTCGGCTAAAATCCTAAAGGGGATTTTCTCTCCGGTGCTGGGATTGCGATAAACGAGGTAGTGAACGCCATCGCCATCAAAGTACATGGGGTTAGACTGGGAATCGGACGACGGAATAAGCACCAGCGAATCGGGCTGATCCTGTGGCGCCACAAAGAAGTACACGGGCTGATCTACCTGCACAAACGACTGCCCAGTGCTATCTACGTAAACGGCGCTTGTACTTGACTTTACAACCTGGGCAGTAGCCAATACTACACCTAACCAGATGAGAAGTAAGAGTAAAATTATTTTTTTCATCCAAAACACCCTATATTGTTTGTATTCAGTTATTAGCAACTAAAATCTTACAGTACAAGGCAAGCAAAAACCTATATAAAAAAGCCCAACCCTATTCAGATTTTAACCCAGTTAACAAAGATAATCCAGAGAAACTAAAAGTCAAGTAATTTATCGCCAAGTTTAAAACCTATAACTAGCACATCATCAATAGGCCAGTCCTCGCTCCCCATCCACTCCTTACGGCGCTCCACCAGAATCTCCTTTTGCCTAGCCATTGGCAAATGGTGAATCTCCAGCAGTAGCTCTCTAAAGCGTTTCGATGAGAATTTCTGGCTGTACTTCCCTCCAAACTGATCGATGTACCCATCGGAGAAGATGTAGAAACAGGTAGGTGCTGTAACCTCAATGGTGTGTAGGGTAAACTCGCGGCGACTCTCCTTTTGCAACCCGCCAATGGGCACTGCATCGGACTTTACTTGGAATAGCTCGCCGTTGGTGATATAGTACAGCGGATTTCTAGCGCCAGCAAACTCAACCAGTTGCCCCTTGTTACGTATGGCGCATAGGGCCATATCCATACCATCCCTATTGTCGGTATTATACTGCTTTAGCATAAAACGGATGCTGCGGTGGAGCTCATCCAGAATATCGTTGGGCTTAACAGCTCCGTTGCGGGTAATGGTTTCCAACAGGTTAAAGCCAATCATGGACATAAACGCACCAGGAACACCATGCCCTGTGCAGTCTACCGCCGACAGGAATACCCCTGACTCATCGCCCGACAGGCCACTAGGCACAATAAAGTTCTTACGCGCGCCCTTGCTGGTTGATGCAAAGCCGGTAAACCAGTAAAAATCGCCGCTAACAATATCGCGGGGCTCAAGGTATATGAACGACTCGGGAAGTAGAGAGGATAGTGAGTCCTCTGGTGGCAGCAGCGCCTGCTGAATGCGCTGCGCATAGGTTATGCTGCTGGTTATATTACGGTTCTTCTTTTCAATCTCCTTAAAAGCCTCCTCCAGCTGATTGCTTTTTAGAGTAATGGTATCGCGCTGCAAGGCAATTTCTACGTTCTGCTTATGGAGAATGGCGTTAGCTTTCTTTTTTTGGCTGTAGCTGTAGAGCACAAGAAAAGCAAATGCAGCCACCGCAAGAATTATAAAGATAAAGATGTTCCGGATTAATCGCTGATTCTCAATAACAACTTCCTGAAGTTCTTTCTCCTTGTTTAGCAAATCTATTTGCATTTGCTGTTCTTGAGAAATTTGCTCAACCTCTTGCAGCGTAGCCTCTGTTTGCCTCAAGGTTTGCTGCTTAAGCATCAGCTCCTGCTCTGTAGCCTGCTTCTCGGCCTGCACCTCAAGTACCTTACTCTTGGCCGTTTCAACAACCTCCTGAGCCTTTGCTTCGGCCTTACGCATCTCGTCGCGCTGTATTTTACGGGAAAAAGCAGTGTACAAAGAGAAGTACTCGGCTGATTTCTCTGAATCGCCCAGCTTCTCGTACACCTCTGAGAGCAACGAGTAGCTGTTGCGAATGAGCTTCACATCGTTAATCTCGCGGGCAAGGGCATTTGCCTCCTCTAGTATTTTGGCGGCGTCGGAGTGCTTACCGGTTTCGGTGTAAACACCCGCTATGTTAAGCTGTGCCGATATGATATCGGGCTTCCGACCAAGAGCGCGGCTAAGTTCCAAGCACTTATTAAAGTTAACAAGGGCTTTTGGATAGTCCTCTTCGTCAACATGAATCATCCCAATGCTATTGTGAACGGAATGCATAGCATTCTTGTTCCCAATTTTTTGGTACATCTCCAGCGCCTTGCCAAACCATTCAATTGCCTTATTGGGCGCCCCATTTACCCAGTACACTGTAGCGGCTTTGTTATAGAAATAAGCGGCTTGGTTGTAATCGCCCGAGGCCTTAAACTCCTCTCCCTGCGCTATATCGGCACTAATTTCCGTTTGCAGTTTTTGGGGAATTGCTGCATCCTGCGCAAAAGTATTTGCGAAGGGGAATAAGAACAGAGCAAGTATAAGCAGCAATTGTTGCATTAGGCTCAAGCGTTTAGGCACTACGATTCAATTTCCAAGTTAACAGGAAGCGAGGTTAATCGGGCAAACTCCTGCCCCTCCTCAAGCATTTCCTCATCATCTTCGCCGTAGTACCAGTTAACTTCTACTTTGTAACCTTTGGCAGCAATAGTTTCAAGTTGGGTTACCAGGTCAACAAGTTTTTTAGCCGACGATGAGTTTAAATAGGTTAAGTGCATATTAACAGTGGTAACCTGAGCTGGCTGCTTTACATACTCCTCAAGGTATCTGTCAACTGGAGTAAAGTACACAATGGCATCCTCGGGTAGCGACTTCCCGCTAATCTCAAATACACCTAGCGATGCATCAATTGTGATTTCTGCCGTATCGGGACTGCCGGGTATAAAAAGTTTATCCATACTGGGTTATTTAGGCTGAAGGTTGTTTGCTATAAAAATGACTACATAAACCATATACGGCAAATTTAACCATTGGGTTTAAGCCCTGCTAGCAATGATGATGTATTTTAGGTGATATTAATCAATGGAGAGAAGGGGGATGATGAGATTAAGGAAGACGGAAACATCGGGAGTTAGCGGAATGATCAGGACAGAGTTTAATTTACACTCCCGAATCTCTTATACTACGCCCTTTCGGGGATAGAAGTCTTATACCACTCTGCACACGCAGTAACACTGTGCTCATGATTTTTTTGACGATAAAAAAACAAAACCTCCATTTTTACGTAAGTAAATAGGTTACGATATCATCCTATATTTGCATTATATCACCCTAAAAGAATTAAAACGATGAAACCGTTTAAAGCAGGACTACCCTTTGCCATTTGGCTAATGAGAATTTCGTTGGCCCTTTTCCTTGTGTTACAAAATGTGAATGGGCTAAACCCTATTGAGCTAAACAGCCTAAGCTACTACTTTACACTAGCATTTGTTGTTTTTGCCATACTCTTACTAGTTGGAGGGTTCCTTAGCAAGCCAACCCTAACGGTTGTATCAGGGCTTGTTATTTCGGCACTATCGGTTTACAGGCTGGTGGTCTCATTTGACGGAGCCATTTCGCAAGCCGACGTACTTTACCTTATTATAGTTTCGGTAGCGTTTTTATTTGTGTGTCAGGGAAATAAGTAACATAGAGACATATATCATTTTATTGCTTGGAGGTAATTGTGTATCTTTGCCAATATTTTGGCACCCCATTTGCAAAGCAAGTGGAAACAAATAAATTCCGATATGAAGTATTTTACTAAGATTTTACTCGCTTGCTCAGTTTTCCTAATGTTTAATGGCTCCACTTATGCCCAAGAGGAGGTAGTTGTTGCCGACACAATAGTACTTGTGAGTGGACGTAAAACCTTAGGAAACGTGCAAGGTGTGTCCCCTAGTCAAGTAAGCTATTCTCCTGTTAACTCAAAGGAGGTTTTGAATATGGATAGGAAGCAGGTACACAAAATTATCTACCGAACTGGTCGTGTTGAGATCTTTAATAAGCTCGCCTTTGAAATGGTTGAGGAGGGTGACTGGAAAACCATTATTCTAACAGATAAGCAAGAGGACATTGAGGGCCTGTACGCCTTAGGTAATGTAGATGCCCAATCATCTAAAAACAGCAGAAATGCCCGATCGGCTGAGCGTAGCGCCAACATTAGGTTGCAGAAGAGAGCCGCTGCAATGGGCGGATATATTGTTCTTATAACCAAGCGCGAATCAAAGGGTGGTTATGGCGAAATCCCCACCCACCTTGTAGAGGGTGTTGTATATGGCTTTGATCCTCCTTCAAACAATTAGGCGTAGCCAGTTAAGAAAAAACAGGAAGGGCGTTGATTGGATCAACGCCCTTCCTGTTTTATGGTAGCTCTGCTATTTAAAACATTCCTGGAACAAACTCCTCAACAGGGATATTCACAAAGTAATCGGGAAAGTTTATAGCGGTAAGTTTTTCTGTTACATGATCAACATCGTGAGGGCAGCCAATAAGCAGCTTCTCTATTTCGGCAACATCCTTCTTATTAAAGAAATCGCCATAAATTTTAAGTTCAGAAATAAGCCCCTTTTCAACATTTAGATGAAACTCAACATTGCCGCCTGTGGTTTTAACCATCTTCTCCAGCATGTACTTAGGGGAGTAGCCAAAATTCCAGTCCCAAGTTGAGTACTTTGTAGCCCTTAGGTTATTTATTGTACTAAGATCGGTGGGACTATAGTCGTATGCAATGCAATCTGGGTAAACCTCAATAATGTGTTGCATAATTAAATCGCGGAACGCCTCAACATCCATCTGCTGCTTTAGGTGCTCGCTGATGTTGGTTACGCGGCTCCGTACAGACTTTACCGCTTTGTCCTGATATTTTAGTGGGTTAACCTTTAGCGCTTCCGACAGGTCGGCCATTTGCGACGAGAATAGCAGCGTACCATGGTGTAGCACTCTGTTTTTGTAAACGTGCTCGGCATTCCCCGAGAACTTCTTCCCCTCAATGGTTAGGTCGTTCCTCCCCTCAAACTTAGCCTCGACACCAAGCTTAAGCAGAACGTCGAGGATTGGCTTGGTAAATTTTCTAAAATCGACAAGGTTGCCCTCGTCGCCATTCATTATAAAGGTAAAATTCAGGTTGCCTAGGTCGTGAAAAACAGCTCCGCCACCAGATAGGCGCCTAACTACCTTAACTTGCTTTTCCCTAATAAAATCAAGGTTTATTTCGGCAAGGGTATTCTGGTGCTTGCCAACAATAACAGAGGGCTCGTTGCGCCAGAGCATAAAAACATCGTCGGCAATATTCTTTAGCACATGCTCTTCGGCCGCAAGGTTAAACTGTGGGTCGGTATTTGGGTGTTTAATGCAAAGCATCGTAATCGTTTTTATGTTTGGGAAATAAACAGCAAATGGTTACGATTTGTTCTGCCTACTCCTTTAATCCTAACCTATATTTGGCGTTTGCCTTTTTCAGGACAAAGCTAACAAGTAAACCTACGGCAACGCCAAGCGTTGAGCCAACAAGAATATCGCCAGGGTAGTGAACGCCAAGATAAATGCGGCTGTACGACACAAATGCAGCCCAAGCCAGAATGCTTATGGTAAACCATTTCTCCTTAACAAAGAGGAGCAGCAGGGTAGCAACGGCAAACGAGTTTGCTGCATGCGACGACACAAAGCCAAACTTACCACCGCAGCGCCCAGTAACTAGGTTTACCATCTCCTTTATGTTGGGGTTATGGCATGGGCGCAGCCGTTGGAACACGTTCTTAAATAAGTGTACCGAGGTTAAATCGGCTAGCGCAATGGCTAGCCCAACGCCCAATAGAATCCACAAAAAGCGCCACTGGTTTTTGCGGTACAGGTAATAGATTATGGCAAGGTACAGCGGAATCCATGTTAGCTTACCCGATGCAAATACCATGATGGGATCCCAAAAAGGGGCATGCCAGCTGTTCAGTGTAAGGAACAGCTGTACATCAAAATCTATAAGGTTTTGAATCATACTACAAGAATTCGTTAGCTCCCCGCCTCTGAATTGTACGTATCCTCTTCAGGCTGGGGCATATCAGCAATAATATTCTCCCAAAGCATATCCTTTAGCTGGGTAATACCATCGCCCGTAACCGATGATATAAATAGGGATGGAACCTCTGGAATGTCCTTTTCCATCTCCTTGCGCAGCTCCTCGTCGGCCAGATCTGCTTTGGATATGGCTAATACCCTACGCTTATCCAGTAGCTCGGGGTTGTACATGCGCAGCTCGTTAACCAGAACCTCGTACTGCTCCCTTATGTTTGCCGAGTCGGCTGGAACAAGGAATAGTAGCATTGAGTTACGCTCAATATGGCGTAGGAATCGGAGCCCAAGCCCCTTCCCTTCGTGTGCTCCCTCAATAATACCGGGTATATCGGCCATTACAAACGAGCGATCGTCGCGGTACGACACGATACCTATGTTTGGAACAAGCGTAGTGAATGGGTAGTCGGCTATTTTAGGGCGCGCAGCCGATACTGCTGATAGCAAGGTAGATTTCCCAGCGTTAGGGAACCCAACAAGCCCAACATCGGCAAGGATTTTTAGCTCAAGAATAGTCCATGCCTCTTGGCTTGGCTCCCCGGGCTGACTAAAGCGAGGGGTTTGGTTGGTGGCGCTTTTAAAGTGCCAGTTACCAAGGCCTCCACGGCCACCCTTCATTAAAACTACAACCTGATTGTGCTCCGTTATCTCGCAGAGCACTTCGCCTGTTTCTGAATCCCTGGCAACGGTACCAAGGGGTACCTCAATAATAATATCGGAGCCATCGGCGCCCGTTGAGCGGCTAGAGCCACCCGACTCGCCATCGCCAGCAAAAACGTGCTTCCGGTACTTAAGGTGTAGTAGGGTCCAAAGCTGGTTGTTCCCTTTAAGGTAAACGTGACCGCCGCGGCCGCCATCGCCACCATCGGGGCCACCCTTGGGTACATACTTTTCCCTATGCAGATGTGCGCTTCCTGCTCCGCCTTTGCCTGAGCGGCAAAGGATTTTCACGTAATCAACAAAATTTGAAGAAACCATCCTGTATTTGGGTACTATTTAATAAGTGGTTACAATTTATTTATCCCATTTGGGTTGATGTACAAAACCCCATACCACAAATTTACACAGGTAAACCAATGGTTTTTGGTAAGTGGTGCTGGTGTAGGGCTACTTGTACGCCTCTACAGCATCGCACAATCCGTGGAAAACCTCATCTATTGAGCCCATTCCTTTAACTGCACGATACTTGTTCTGCGCTTTATAAAAATCTATTACAATTTTTGTGCGCTCGTTGTAGATGTTAATCCTGTTCCTGATGATGCTTACATCCTGATCGTCGGTTCTGTTACTCTCTTTACCCCTGTTAACCAATCGGTTTACCAACTCGTTGTGATCTACCTCAAGCGACATCATCAGGTTAATAGACTCCCCTTTCTCCTTTAGCATTGCATCAAGCCTGTTGGCCTGAACGGTGGTGCGAGGGAAGCCGTCAAAAACAAAACCGGAAACGTTGCGGTACTGGTCTAGGGCTTGGCCTATCATCCCAACAACCATTTGGTCGGGAACAAGTTCGCCTCGGTCTATATAGCTTTTGGCCTCAATACCCAGAGGGGTCTGTTTCTCTATCTCCTCCCGGAGGATATCGCCAGTAGATAGGTGCATTAGGTTGTACTCCTTAATTAGCTTTTGCGATTGAGTACCCTTACCTGCTCCTGGAGGGCCAAACAGAACGATATTAAGCATTTTTATGTTAGGTTGATGGTGTTTTGTGGTTTTACTAGCCTTACGCTAGGGTGTAAATATCGGCTAGGTTGCGTCCAAGCCCATCGTAGTCTAGTCCGTAGCCCACAATAAAATCGTTGGGAATGGTCTTGCCTATGTAGTCAATTTTTATTTGCCCATGGTAGCTCTCTGGCTTGTACAGTAGCGTGGCAATTCTAACGCTGGCTGCACGGTGCTCCTGAACCAGTTTGTACAGCTTGGTAAGGGTGTGCCCTGTATCAACAATATCCTCAACAATAATAACGTGCTTTCCCTCTAGGTTCTCAGTTAGGCCAATAAGCTGGTTTACATCGCCTGTACTGCTTGTGCCTTGGTACGAAGCAAGTTTCACAAACGACACCTCGCAGGGAAAGTTAATGCGCTTAAGCAAATCGGCAGTAAACATGAAGGAGCCGTTAAGTACGCTTAAGAAAATTGGCTGTTCTTCCCCGCTAAAATCACTATTAATGCTTTCGGCCACTTTCTCAACATCCTTCTGTATAGCCTCATTTGAGTAGCTAAGTGCAAATGTTTTATCCCACAGTTTAACGGTTTTCATCTTTGTTGCCTTTTGGTTTGCAATAAAGTGCAAATGTAAGCATTTAGCGCATAAGCAAAAGATTTTTAGTGACACATACTCATAACAAATGTTATGGATAGCACTTACAATTGCTATGTAGGCTGATTTTTTAGGCGTGTTTACTAAATATTATTTTATTATTGCTTGGTTAATGGGTTTCTAGGTTGGTGCTACCGGCCAACACTTTTGATGCTTAATTCAATTAGCTTTGCTACAGACCTAGCCTGAGGCAAGAACAAGAGTAGTGAGCGATTAAGGGAGCCACATAGAATTACCTGAGCCAAATTGCCAGCAAGTTGCCCTAGTTCAGCGTAAAATTAAGGTTACAAAACACCTGTTGACTACAATAGCGTTTTGTGCTTTTGTATTATAGCTTAAGTGTTTTATCTTAGATGCCTTAACAAGTGTGGAACAAAACGGGAGTAAATGTATGGCATTAATGCAACTCATACTTGTTGTTGCTAACCCTAATATCGTTGCTATGAGAGGTAAGTTGAATCGAATTATAACCATTCTAACCGCTAGGCTTAGGTTGCCCTATTTGGTTTTGCTTGTCGTAACATTTGCTCCACAAGTTCTTTACTCTCAGGTTCCATTGTGGTACGGCGGAAGCCGGTCTGCAGCAATGGGATTTACCTCTGTTGCTATTACAGACTCTTGGTCCGTGCTTAACAACCAAGGCGCATTGGGCTTTGAAAAGGACTACTGGCTTGGAGCGCACTTTGAGAGCCGCTACATGGTAAAGGAGCTAAGTAATAGTAGCGTTGCAGCACTAGTGCCGCTTAGGCCAGGGACTTTTGGTGTGGCGCTAAGCAATATGGGATACAGTGGCTATAGCGAAACTTTTGCAAGCTTAGCCTACGGAATGATGCTTACCCCTGAGCTCTCGGCGGGTATTGGGCTAAACTACCATCGTATGGCCATAGCGGGCGAGTACGGCGATGCATCAGCCTTTTCCGCAGCCTTGGGGCTTCTGTACAAGCCCACATCAAGTTTAGCTGTTGGCGCCAACGTATTTAACCCCACCCGTACATCACTTGGCGATAATGCATCAATACCAGTCACCCTACGCGCTGGGGTCTCCTACTCTTTTTCGCAGATGTTTTTGCTTAGCGCAGAAGTTGAGGATAACACCGATACTGATCCTGTTGCCAAATTTGGGGTAGAATTCCTGCCTATTGATGCGCTGGCCTTGCGTATTGGCGTTTCTTCCGAGCCCGTTTCCCTTAGCTTTGGATTGGGGTACACCTTTAAGCGCGTTTGCTTTGATTTAGCCTTCTCGCACCACGAGGTTTTGGGCTATACGCCGTTTGTGTCGGTATCGTATCGGTTTGGAAAATCATCAACCAAAATTAGTGAGTGATGAAGCGTTTTGCTTTTACCATAGCGCTTCTACTATTGGTGCTTTTTGCACAGGCGCAAGAGGTTACCGACCCACGGCTCTTTATTAGCGACCTAATTGAGGATTTGGTGGCTGGTCAGGAAGAGGAGGTTGATGTTGATGCGCTTACCGAGAATCTGATGTTCCTGTGGGAGAACCCCATCAACCTAAATCAAACCACTTACGATGAGCTTTCGCAGCTCCCCTTTCTCACCGATTTTCAGGTACGTAGCCTGCTCGATTACGTTGACTCTTCGGGGGCATTCCTTTCGGTATATGAGCTGCAGCTGGTTTATGGATTTTCGCCAGAGGTAATAACACGTGTACTGCCATTTGTAACGGTATCGCCAAAAGCAGAGCAGCAGCAACGGGGTTACTTTTCACGCCTTAGGCATGAGGCTGCATTTAGGGCAACCACGCTAATTGAAACGCCCAGAGGCTATAGCAATGAGGGCGATGGCTCATACTACCCAGGCAGCAAAATGGCAACGCAGGTTAGGTATAGCGGGGGTAATCGCAAGCACATACTGTTTGGCTGGGTTGCAGAGAAGGATGCTGGCGAGCAGGCTTTTGCAGGCGATAATCCTTATGGGTTTGATTATAACGCCTTTTACCTTCAGGTTAAGGATATTGGCGTTTTAAAAAACGCCGTTGCTGGCGATTTTAACGCAGGGTTTGGTCAGGGGTTAACGCTTTGGAGCGGATTGTCGTTTGGGCGTGGCTCCGACCCTATGGGAATTCGCAAGCGCCAGCCACAGCTGGCAAAACACTCGTCGGCAAATGAGGCGCAGCGCTTACGTGGAGGTGGTGCAACGCTAGCCTATAAGAATTTTGATGTTACCCTCTTTGGCTCATACCGCGTAATAGATGCTAGGATTGACACCAACTTTGAGGCACGCACCTACTCATCGTTCCCTACATCGGGCTTACACCGCACAGCATCGGAGGTTAGCACAAAGAGACAGGCCAACGAGGCTGTGTTTGGAGCCAACATTGGCGCTAGGTTTAAACGCTTTAACGTGGGCATAACTGCTGTTACGCAAAGTATTGATGGCGATTATAGCGGAGGAACACGGCTGTACCAGTCGGTTATTCCTTCGCCTGTTGAGGCAAGGCGCATAGGTGCAAACTTCGATGTACTCCTTGGTAAGCACCTGCTGTTTGGCGAGGTAGCAACCGACCATAATGGCACCGTGGCTGCTGTTTTTGGAGGGGTGATAAAGCCCGCCCAACTAGTGGATCTATCGGTTTTGGCACGCAGCTATCCTGCTAATTACGCATCGCGATATACGGCCGGAATGGGAGCCGGATCAGGCACTTCCAACGAGGAGGGAGTTATGGTTGGCATTAAGTTCCTTCCCGCCAAGGGATGGGCAGTATCGGCCTTAGCCGATTTTTACCGCTTCCCTTGGATGACCTACCAAGCCAGCGCTCCAACCACGGGACACGAGTACCTTATAGAGGCCACCTACTCGCGGGGACAGCGCTACACGGTTAACTTTAGGTACAGAACAAAGCAGTGGTATATAGACCAGCAGCCCGAAGGGGCTTTGGTAAAAGCACCATACCCAGTAACAAAAAACTCTGCTAGGGTGCAATTTAATACGTCCATTATGCGCAGGATTTCGCTACGTACGCGCTGGGAACTTTCCGAGTACCAATCGGAGGTAAATCCAACTACCTATGGTAGCGTTGTCTATCAGGATGTTACTTGGAGCGCAAAGCGGATTCCGCTATCGCTCTCGGCTCGGTTTGCCCTTTTCGATACCGACAGCTGGGATACCCGCATTTACGCCTACGAGTCGGATGTGCTGTACTCCTTCTCCGTTCCTGCCTACTATTCGCAGGGGACAAGGGTTTACCTAATGGCAAAGTACGAGCTGTTTAATCGTGTTGATATTTGGTTGCGCTGGGCTCAAACCTACTACTCCGACATGGAGGAGCTGGGTTCGGGTTACGACCTCATAAGCGGCTCAACCCGCAGCGATGTTAAGCTGCTGATTAGAGTGAAGATTTGATTGGTTAGAATTAATGAATGTGGTTTCTTGAATTACTACGTCCCATACTGCTGCTCAATTCTGTTTTGGCGGCGTTCTTCAAGCAGCTCCTGATCGATAAACTTAATGTCCTTAATCCTTAGCTGTAGTGTTGTTACTCCGCGGAATACATTCTCATTAATGGTGTAGCAAATGTCAAAGGGCTTTCCGTTGTGAATATCGCGGTAGTAATCTGCAAGTTGGAATGCAATGGCCTGGTATAATTTTGGGCTATCCTCATGAATAATGGTGAGCTTAAGGTGCTCCTTGTCGGAGCCAACAAGCCTTCCCTCGCCATTATCGTAAACGCTTTCCGAAACAAATACGGGAGCCATATTACCAGGGCCAAAAGGCTGAAACTGCTTTAGTATGCGAAAAAACTTGTCGTCTATCTCCTCAAGAGAAATTTTTGCGTCGATATCAATTTGAGGAATTAGCATTGCAGGGTCTATTGTTTTAGACACAATATCCTCAAAGCGCTCCTTAAACTTATCAACGTTTTCAGATTTAAGCGTAAGTCCTGCAGCGTACATATGCCCGCCAAAGTTCTCCAGCAAATCGGAGCACGACTCAATGGCTTGATACAGGTCAAAGCCAGGCACCGAACGTGCCGAGCCAGTAGCCAGCCCGTTTGATTCCGTTAGCACCACTGTTGGGCGGTAGTAGGTCTCAATTAGCCTTGATGCAACAATCCCCACAACCCCCTTGTGCCACAACGGGTTGAACAGCACAGTTGTGTTACGGTGCTGCATTTTGGAGTCGGAAGCAATCATACGCATTGCCTCGTGGGTTATGTTGCGGTCAACGTTTTTACGGTCGTTATTACAGGAGTTGATAAGGGCACCCATTTCGTAGGCCACAATCTCATCGCAGGCGCAAAGCAAATCAACGGCCGATTTACCCGACTCCATTCTGCCCGCTGCGTTTATTCTAGGGCCAATGCGGAATACAATATCGTCTATGGCAATTTGGTGCTTCTCGATGCCCGCAATCTTAATAATAGATTTTAGGCCAAGCCGTGGGTTTTCGTTTAGCTTCATCAACCCAAAGTGAGCCAGAATGCGGTTCTCGTCAATAACTGGCACTATGTCCGATGCAATGCTAACCACCACAAGGTCTAGATAGCTGTAAATCTCCTCGGCAGGAATTCCCATTTGCATGCTTAGCGCTTGCAGCAGCTTAAATCCAACGCCACAGCCCGAGAGCTCCTTGAATGGGTAAGGGCAGTCAATCCGCTTGGGGTCTAGCACAGCAACCGCCTCGGGGATTTGCTCGCCCGGAAGGTGATGGTCGCAAATAATGAAATCGATTTTGCGCTGCTTAGCATAGGTAATCTTCTCAACGGCCTTAATGCCGCAGTCCAGCGCAATTATAAGGCTATAGCCATTTGCCGATGCGTAATCAATCCCTTTGTATGAGATACCATACCCCTCATCGTAACGATCGGGGATGTAATATCCAATTTTTTGGTGATGCTTTCTTAGAAAGGAGTAGATGAGTGCAACGGCCGTTGTACCATCAACATCGTAATCGCCATACACAAGTATGTTTTCTCCTTGCTTTATGGCTTTTTGAATACGGTTAACTGCAACCTGCATGTCCTTCATTAAAAAAGGATCGTAGAGGTGATCTAGGTCAGGTCGAAAAAATTTTTTGGCTTCATCAAAAGTGGATATTCCTCGCTGCTGTAGTAGCGTGGCTAAAACCCTGTCGATGCCTAAAACTTCCTGTAAATGCGTTACAATTCCGGGGTCGCCGGTTTCTTTATATATCCACTTTTTTTCCATCGTATAAAAATACACAATTTTGGCCAATAATACGGTACGGCCAAAGGGGTGCTATGCCCATGTAAAACCAAACACATTGGCAAACTGCTGCTTTACGCCAGCCATTACCTCCTGCATGTCAATGGGTTTACCCATCTCTTTTTGTAGTGAGGTTACCCCTTTGTCAACAAATCCACAGGGGTTAATGTAGCTAAAATAGTTGAGATCTGTGTTAACGTTAAACGCAAATCCATGCATGGTAACAAAGCGGCTAGCCCTAACGCCTATGGCACAGATTTTTCGCTCTCGGCCTGCAATGCCCTTATCTAGCCACACACCCGTTGCGCCATCGAGCCTACTGGCAGTAACGCCCTGGGTTGCGAGGTATGCAATAACAACCTCTTCCAGCTTATGAACGTACTCCTTTAGGGTTAGATTTAGCGCCTCTAGGTTAAGTATTGGATAGGCAACCAGCTGCCCGGGGCCGTGATAGGTGATATCGCCACCACGGTTTATGTGGTAATACGTGGCGTTTATGCGCTTTAGCATCTCATCGGATATTAGCAGGTTGCTCCCCTGCCCGCTTTTCCCTAAGGTGTAAACGTGAGGATGCTCACAAAAAATAAGGTGGTGGCGCTTTTTTCCCTCGGATGGGTTGTTTTTTGACTGAAGAACTACTTCGAACACCTTTTCCTGGTAATCCCATGCCTGCTTGTAGTCAACTAGGCCAATATCCTCAAAGTTTACATTTTCCATGCGAATTGTAGCTGCTTAGTTTGGTTTATGCTACTCTGCTAAGAGAGTACCCTACATAAATACAATTAGGGGCGATTTTGTTCATTTTGAGTTTTGGCAATTGCCTGCTCGGCATGGTACGATGAGCGAACTAGTGGCGCCGATTCTGCAAAGCGGAAACCTTTCTCCAGCGCAACTATGCGTAGCTTCTCAAACTCAGCGGGCTCTACGTAGCGCTCAACGGGTAGGTTCTCGGTACGTGGACGAAGGTACTGCCCAATGGTAATCATTTGGCAACCAACAGCTAGCAAATCATCCATGGTAACAAGAACCTCTTCGTAGGTTTCGCCAAGACCAAGCATTATGCCCGATTTTGATAGCACTCCTTGGGATGATATGTACTTAATAACCTCTAGGCTACGGTGGTACTTTGCCGCCGATCGTACCGATGGGGAAAGCCTTTCCACCGTTTCAAGGTTATGGGCTACAATGTCGGCATTGGCGCTAAGCACAACGTCTAGGAGCTGGGTGCTACCGTTAAAATCGGGAATAAGGACCTCAACCTTAGTGTTTGGGTTAACCTCCTTCACCTTGCGAATGGTTTCGGCCCAGTGAGCTGCGCCCTCATCGGGAAGATCGTCGCGGGTAACCGATGTAATAACGCAGTGCTTAAGCTGCATAAGCTTAACAGAGTTGGCAAGGTTTTCGGGTTCGTTAGGGTCAACGGCGCCTGGCTTACCGGTGGTGGTTGCGCAGAACTTGCAGGAACGGGTGCATATATCACCCAAAATCATAA
Source organism: Bacteroidales bacterium (assembly GCA_016931855.1). GTDB lineage: Bacteria > Bacteroidota > Bacteroidia > Bacteroidales > Tenuifilaceae > UBA5206. The sequence continues at coordinate 58,023 of JAFGDZ010000060.1, read as the reverse complement.
AAGTAGCGGTTCCGTTTCCCCAGCACTCGTGTATATTGGGGCACATGCCGCTGCTGCAAATGGTGTGTAAACCGTGCTGCTTAACTATTTTATTAACCTTGGCATAGTCCTCTCCGCCCGAAAGCCTGATTTTTAACCATGCAGGTTTGCGCTCTCTTTCCATTGGTATATGTTTTTTGCAAAAAAACGAAAAAAAGTCGGAACAACCCGAATCAAGTTGTGAACATCTTTGTAAACAGCCAACGTATAGATTTTTCATTAAGTTGGCTAATGTTCTTAAACTTCTTCTAAATAGCTATATTTGCACCCTAAATTTTTAGGAAATGAACAACTTAGAGCTGAGCGAACAGGAGATTATCAGAAGACAATCGCTCGAGGAGCTTCGTAAGCTGGGTATCGATCCTTACCCTGCTGCTATGTACCCAGTTACGCATAGTACTGGTGATATAATGCAGAGCTTTGAGCAGATGTGTGACGCCAAAGCAGAGGTTTGCATTGCAGGTAGAATTATGGCTCGCCGTATTATGGGCAGCGCTTCGTTTATGGAGCTGCAAGACGAGAAGGGCAAGATTCAGGTGTACGTCAAACGCGACGACCTTTGCCCTAGCGAGGATAAAACCATGTACAACACTGTTTTTAAGAAACTTTTAGATATTGGCGATATTGTTGGCGTTAAGGGTTTTGTGTTTAGAACCAACATGGGCGAGGAGTCCATTCACGTTCATGAGCTAACCCTGCTATCAAAATCGATAAAACCACTTCCCATTGTTAAGGAGAAGGAGGGACAGGTTTTTGATGCGGTTACCGATGCCGAAATGCGTTACCGTCAGCGTTACGTGGATCTTGTGGTTAACCCACATGTTCGCGAGACCTTTATTAAGCGCAGCAAAATAATTAGCACCATGCGCGAGTTCTTTAACTCGAAGGGATACCTTGAGGTGGAAACCCCAATTCTACAGCCTATCCCAGGTGGTGCATCGGCGCGTCCATTCATTACGCACCACAACGCGTTGGATATGCCGCTTTACCTTCGTATTGCCAATGAGCTTTACCTAAAGCGCCTTATTGTTGGTGGTTACAACGGAGTTTACGAGTTTGCAAAGGACTTCCGTAACGAGGGTATGGATCGCACTCATAATCCAGAGTTTACCGTAATGGAAATTTACGTGGCCTACAAGGACTACTTCTGGATGATGGACTTTACCGAGGAGATGATTGAGCGCGTAGCCCTTGCGCTTCACAATAGCACTGAGGTTCAGATGGGCGACAGAGCAATTAACTTCCAACGTCCGTTCCGCCGCCTTACCATGACCGATGCCATTAAGCAGTACGCTAATGTTGATATCACTGGTAAGAATGAGGATGAGCTAAGAGCCATTTGCAAAAGCCTTGATGTTGAGGTTGACGATACAATGGGCAAGGGTAAGCTTATTGATGCCATTTTTGGGGAGAAGTGCGAGGAACACCTTGTGCAGCCTACCTTTATTATGGATTACCCAATTGAGATGTCGCCGCTGTGCAAGCGTCACCGTAGCAACCCTGAGCTAACCGAGCGCTTTGAGCTATTTGTTAACGGCAAGGAGCTGTGCAACGCTTACAGTGAGCTTAACGATCCTATAGACCAATTAGAGCGTTTCCAAGATCAGCTTAAGCTAAGCGAAAAGGGCGACGATGAGGCCATGTTTATTGATTTGGACTTTGTGCGTGCGCTTGAGTACGGTATGCCAACCTGCTCCGGTATGGGTATTGGTATTGACAGGTTAACCATGTTTATGACCAATAACAGCTCTATTCAGGATGTGCTGTTCTTCCCTCAGATGCGCCCAGAGAAAAAGGCTGCTAAGGACTCTGCCGAGGCTTACACCGCCAAGGGAATTCCTGCTGAGTGGGTACCCGTTCTACAGAAAATGGGCTACAATACCGTTGCATCGCTAAACGGCGTTGCGGCTGGTAAGCTGTTTAACGAGCTTTGCGGCTTTAACAAGAAGAATAAGCTGGGCTTGCCAAACCCAACTGCCGATGCAGTGAAATCATGGGTTGAGTAACTTAGTTGAGATAGTAATAAGAGAAGGCAGACTTTGCGGTCTGCCTTTTTTATTAGTCAATTTTTACGGGGATGGTCTCGAATCTGGTTTTCACCCATTTCTCTCCATAAATTGAAGAGTAGGTAATTCGTAGGTTTAGATCCTTGTAGGCTTTTTTTACGTTTGCAACAAGGGTTGAGTCGGACTCGGCCCATATGGTTTCTATGGTTTTGCCTGCGGGAATTATTATCCCTTTAGGGGTATTGCTATGCCGTAGTGATTTTAGAAGACTCGCTCTTTTCTCAATTAGAAACGAAGGGAGATCGCCTTCGTATATTGAGTCGCCGTAAAGCACCTCGAACTTTTCTATAAATGCAGGTCCTACACCTGAGTTTACAATTTGAACGCCAAAAACATCGGGTGTATTTCTATGCCATATCTCTATGTATGGCAAAACCGAAGCGTACTGCTGCCTTTTGTATAGCGAATTTTGGTATAGGATGCTGCCAAAAGTGCCAATGCTAATAATGATTGCACAAAAGCTAAGGATTTTTTCTGTGTCGATACCAAATAGTTTCATAAAATTGGGGTTAGAAAAGGGTTACTGTTGGGTTTATGGCACTGTAAAGCTAAACATATTAGGCGATGTTTCAATGGTTTTTAAGTATGGTTATTCGCGATTTTCCATTCTCAATAATATCAAAGCCAAAGGTCTGAGCAATATAGCGGAACGTTTGGGAGTGGTAGATACTCACATGGGTTATATCGGTTGTGTAGTGCCAGTGCTTAAAATCGGTAATGCTGTCCCACTTGTCGGTAGAAATAACCAGTATGCCATTGGGCTTTAGTACCTGCTTAATTTTTAGCATATCGATGGCAGGGGCAAAGAAGTGCTCAAAGCACTCCGAGGCAAATATAAAATCGAAGGATTCTTTAGGAAGTTCAGGGAAGAAGTATGGGTCGTAGTTGTTGCATTGGTAGCCCATTTGGTTTAGCAAAACGCTTAGTGTGGGGGTGGGGCCACAACCATAATCTAAGCCTTGCATCTCCTTGCTTAAATAGGGTAGCGCTTTGTTAGCTGTTTCAAGCAAAAATTGAACGTAGCCCTTGTTGCTCATGCTGTTCTGATGCTCAAGGTATCTGGCCTTCTCCTCGTTTGGTAGGGGAAGATACTTGGCGAACAGCAGCAAGCAGTTGCTGCACTGTTTGAATAGTCGGTTCCTGTTGCCCTCAACGTATTCCGAGCTATTGGGAGTGTTGCAAAGCGGGCATTTTATCATGGCGTATATTGTTTGGGGCGATTTTAGAACCTTAGCGCAGCAATGGTTCCCCTGTTATTATTGGGTTTTAGGGTAACGGTACCCCCATGCAGCTGCATTATTTGGAGCGTAAGGTTTAGTCCAATTCCAGAGCCAGTAGGCTTTGTTGTGAAAAATGGGGTAAACAGGTTGGGCTCCACTTGTGGAGGAATGCCCTTGCCATTATCGGACACCAAAATTGAAGCCCTACCATATTCCTGCAGCAGCCCAACCTCTATGCTGGCATTGCTTTCCTCTTGACTGGCCTCAATGGCATTTTTTATTATGTTGATTAGTGCTTGCTCAATTAGCTTCTCGTCGGCAGTAATCTCAAGGTGGGCACCATGTTTTAGGTTTAGCGCAATGCCTAGTGCTTTACATTGGGGTGTAAGTAGCAGTGTAACCCTTTCTGCCACTGCGTTTAGGTTGATGGTGGCAAAGCTTGGTTTGGGCATGCTGGAAATGGATTGGTACCTATCTACAAACTCGGTGAGCCCTTTGCTTCGCTTTTTTATGATGCTTAGCCCCTCTATGGTTTCGGTAATATCGCTTTGCGAAAGGTTCTCTTTGCTCTCCATCTGTGTGATTAATCCCGATGCTAGCAGCGTTATAGGGCTAACCGAGTTAAGGATTTCGTGTCTTAGAATTCTTATCAACTTTTGCCAAGCTTCTATTTGTCCTACGCTAATCTCGTTCCGAATATCCTGCAGTGCTACAAGTCTAATGGCATTCCCGTTGTACCTAAAGCTTGTAGTGCGTGTGGCAATGCTTTTTTGCTCGCCGTTAACGTTCACTGTAAAGCTGCTCTCGCGGTTTAGGTTTTCCGCTGCGATGTGACTGAGTAGTGCAGGTGCTTTTTTGCTTAGATCAGCTATATTTTTTGATACAGAAACACCAAATAGCAAGGAAAATGCCTGGTTGCAAATCTCAATACTGCCATTCTGGTTGTAGGCAATTATGGCTACGCTGGTTTGTTCCAAAGCCAATTTATACAGAGAAACGGTTTGCTCCTTATCTATGCGTACCTCACTAAAGGCCTGTGTAATTTGGCTAAATAGGGAGTAAAGCTCATCAAAGGCAGGATCTGAAGTGCGCTTTTTGGGTAAAAGTGTAGGATCCTTATACTTGAATGCCCACAAAAAGTGCTTTATATCGCGAGTAATCCTATTTATAAAGTGGAAAAGGTAGGCCAGCTGTGCTAGCCACAGCGCCCCTAAAGCTGAGGGTATCGCCACCATGTACTGGCGATTAACTGCCCAAACAAAGAGTATGGGGGTAATGCCAATTAGAATTACCTGTAACAGAACGGCAAGTTGGAATCGTCTAAAGCCCATACTTTTTAATTTTATCGTAAAGGGTGGAGCGGTTTATTCCCAGCTCTTGGGCTGCTTGCTTAAGGTTGCCATTGCAGTGTTTAATGGCGCTGGCAATTACCTGACGCTCGTTATGGGCTAGGTTGTATGGGTTTGAACTTACCGTATTTTGATGCTCAATTCCAAAATCGGGAAGGCTAAGCTCTGCGCTGTTGCTAAGTATTACTGCCCGCTCCGTTTTGTGCTGTAGCTCCCTAACGTTGCCTGGCCAGGAGTATTCGCAAAGCGATTTTAGTAGACTGCTGCTAATGGTAACATCCTCTTTGTTGTATCGCTGTGCGTATTTGCTAGCAAAAAAGAGGATAAGCTCAGGGATATCGTCCTTTCGTTGGCGCAGCGGTGGAACCTCAATGGTTATGGTGTTTAGCCTGTAGTACAAATCCTCCCTAAAGTGGCTACTCTGTGCCAGCTCCGCTATGGGCGTGTTGGTTGCCGATACTATTCTTACATCAACAGCAGTGGGGTGTGTTGCCCCAAGCGGAGTAACCTCTTTGCTTTGAATGGCGGTTAGCAGCTTTGCCTGTAGGTGCGGTGGTATGTTGCCAATCTCATCAAGGAATAGTGTGCCTTCCGATGCCATTTCGAACCGGCCCAGCTTATCGTCCTTAGCATCGGTAAACGCCCCTTTCCTGTGGCCAAAAAGTTCGCTCTCGAAAAGAGTGGGGCTAAGCGAGCCCAAATCGACAGCTACAAATAGCTGGTTTTTCCTATGCGATTGGCTGTGTATTGCCCGCGCCACCATCTCCTTACCAGCACCGCTTTCGCCTGTTATTAGTATGTTGGCATCGGTGGGGGCTACCTTCTCTATGGTTTTTAGCACCTGCTGCATTGGTGCCGATTTGCACCCTATGAGCGTAAACCCGTTTTGCGACTCGGCGGCAAGGTGCTTCTGCTTGTTGCGCAGCGTGCGGATTTCGGCCTTGGCTAGCCGCTGCTTGTAGGCCGACAGCACCGATGAGAGAATCTTATGCTCGTCCCACGATTTGTGAATAAAATCGGCGGCACCCTCCTTCATGGCGTTTACGGCAAGTTCCATATCGCCATATGCAGTAATAAAAACCACGCTTAGGGTTGGGTCGGCCTCTCGAATTCGACTAAGCCAGTATAGCCCTTCGTTACCGCTATTTATGCCAGCGCTAAAGTTCATGTCCAGCAGCACAACATCGTACTGTTTCCCTTGTATCGCGTTAATTATCTGTTCGGGATTTTTTACTGTGTCTATAGCGCTAAAGTGTGGCGTAAGGAATAGCTTAAGGGCATAAAGTAGTTCCTCGTTATCGTCAACAATAAGTATTTTGCCTGCTGTTTTTCCCATTTAGAGAGACAGATTAATATCTTGCTTGTGTTTGGCTGAACTTTATAGTTTATGGGATTTCACACTTGTTTATTTTGGTTAATCATCACCAAAATAATCGTTGTCTATTCGTTTAATCTCAAATGTGTTGATAGTAGACACCGCAAGATTATAGTCAATCATTAGTTCTGCTAGTTGCTCTCCATCTATTAAAACAACTTTAGTCTCATTTCTTGGTAGGTATTCTTTTGCTTCTTTAGAGAATCTGGATGTGGTTATAAATACCCCTTTTTTTGCACCTTGACCAGCTAAGGCTCCTACAAACCTTTGTATCTCAGGTCTCCCTACTACGTTCTCCCATTTTTTTGCTTGGATGTAAATCACATCAAGTCCAAGTTTGTCTTCTTTTATTATTCCATCAATTCCTTCATCTCCTGAGCGTCCAATAGAACGCCCTGCTTCTTTTATGGAACCCCCATAGCCCATTTTTACTAGTAGTTCTACTACTAATGATTCAAAAAAGGTAGGACTGCAAGCTTTAACCTTGATGAGAAGTTCTTGAGCTAAGTTTTTTCTAATTCGCAGATAGCTGTTTTCAAAGATCTCTTCTGGGGTAGATTCTTCTTGATTGTTGTTAACTATTTGTATTTCATCTTCTTTTGTTCTGCCCGTTCTCTCTTGGTAGGTTGGTATTGTTTTTAATATTCTGAGGTTGATTTCTGTCGGGTTTGATTCAATGAATTTTTTACCTGCCTCTGTAATTCTAAACGAACTTCTTTTCGTGTTCTCAATAAAACCAGCCATTTTAAAATGGGACTTTGCCCATGCTACACGATTAGGAAATGTTTTTGCTGCTCCGCTTGGAAGAAATTCATTCAACTCTTCTTCAGTTAAATTAAAATGTTCCGCTAATTTCTGATTGGTTTCATTTGTTGTATGTTCTTTTCCATCTGATAATATTTGTAAAAATGGAAGCATTATTGTTTGGAAGTCAGGTATCATAATAATCTATTTTAGTTTGGTTTGAAGTTTTTAAAGGACTGTTCGATTACTTAGTTGCAGAAGTAACAATCGTTGCTACGAATTTATTAATTATTGTTTTATCCCTTTAGTCATTGTTCGCTTTTGTTATTCCCTGTGTTGGAAATTCCGACATTAATTTATGGCGTTTTGTTTTAATCTACATCAAATCAGTGTGATATAATTTGGCATGGACTTGGGGTTACGTTAAGCCGTAAGAAAAACCTAATTTCACCTTAAAATAGATATGGCATGATTAAGTTCCATTTCCTACTGGCTCTTCGTAATATGATGAGGAATAAGCTTTTCTCGTTCATAACCATACTGGGGCTAGCAACAGGCCTAACCGTTACCCTTTTGCTAACCATTTACGTAAGGCACGAGTTTAGCTACAATAACTTTCATGAGAAGAAGGATAGGATTTACCGCGTGGTCTCTCAATTGGGAACGCTCCAGTTGAATGATTATGACATATCGCTTCGGCTTAACGATAGCATTCTATCTAATAGTGTTCCAGAGCTTGAGCATATTTTGCAGCTGTATGGTTTTGGCCGATGTACCTTTGTTGAGAGCAATAAGCAGCACAAAAGCATTCCTTTTGATTTTGTTGATCCTACAATATTTGATGTTCTTACATTTTCCTTTTTGGAAGGAAGCAAGGAGAGCGCTTTTGCCGAGTTAAACTCGGTTGTTGTTACGCGTAGCATTGCCGAGCGAATTTTTGGAACCGTTGATGTTGTTGGCAAGTCTATCGTTTATTTCGATTCAAACCACACGGTTACCATCTCGGCCGTGGTTGATGATTTCCCTTCTAACTCTGATTGGGCGTTTGGTGTAATAGCACGGATGGATGCGCTTCCATACCTTAATGTGCTGGGCGGTTTAGAGTTTAACACCCTGCTGCAGTACAGAAAGGGCAGCAATATGGATCAGGCTACAAAGAAAACCGTTGAGGCATACAATGCTATTCTTAACGATAGGTTTGGTAAGTACGATTACAACACGGGATCGTACCTGCAACCATTTAAGGATATCCACCTAAACTCAAGCTTTAACTCCCCAAATGGTATCGATGCTCGTCTTCGTCGTATCTATGTGTTTCTGTTTATGGCCATTATTGTGCTGGTGGTAGCAATGATTAACTATGTGAATCTGCTTACCGTTCAGTACCAAAGCCGCACCCGTGAGGTTGGCGTACAGAAAACGCTTGGTGCATCGCGGTGGCGTGTGGCGTTTCAGTTTATTGGCTCATCGGTGCTGCTAAGCGTTGTGGCTCTTATTATTGCCTCTATTCTTGTGGAGCTGCTGCTTCCCTCGTTTGGGAGTTTGCTTAGGAGTGGCGTTGTTGAAGGTTATAGAAATGATACGTTACTAAAGGTGATTACGCCGCTAGTTGCCATTTGCCTAGGGGTAATTGCTGGTTTATATCCTGCTGTTTTTGTGAGTGGCTTTAATCCGTATAAGGCAATAAAGGGCGATATTAGCAAGAGTGGGGGTGTGCAACGCTTTATAAAAGTGCTTGTTGTTTTCCAGTTTGGGGTGGCTATCTTTTTAATATCGAGTTTAATAGTGATGCAGCGGCAAATTGATTATATGAAGAATGCCGATTTAGGTGTTGATTCAAAAAGAGTTGTTGCTGTAATGGGGTTAAATGAGTCGATGGTAAGATCGTATAAGTCCATTAGTGAGGCTCTTTTGCAGAACCCCAATATAGAGCAGGTTAGCGCATCGGGACACCTGTTTGGCGGAGGGACTAGCGGTCAAGGAATTAATTCATATGAGGAGAGCCCAAAAAAGACCTACGGAATTAATGAGTATAGGATACAGCCAGGCTATTGCGAGTTAATGGGGATGCAGTTTATAGTGGGTAGGCCATTTGATGCAAACATCAGTTCCGATAGCGCGGGTATTATTCTAAATGAGGCCGCCATTAGAATGCTTAGTTTAAAAGATCCACTTAATGCTAAAGTTGAGTTTGCTAGCATTGGCCCAGAAACAAAGATAATAGGCGTTGTTAAGGATTTTAACTACGAGTCGCTTGAGAAACCTGTGGCTCCACTAATGCTGTCTATGTATCGTGAGTGGATAAACTTTATAATGGTTAAGCATGCGGATATTCCTGTGAAAGAAGTGCTGGACATAATTGAAAGCACAATCAAACGCTTTGACTCATCCTACTCATTAGAGTACATTATTGTTGAGGATACGGTTAGGAATAAGTACCAATCTCAGGAGCAAACCTCTAAGCTAACAAATTACTCCGCGCTGCTATCCATAATTCTTAGCTTACTGGGGTTATATGCTCTATCCATGTACCTTGTGGGCAAACGGACCAAGGAGATTGGCATTAGAAAGGTGAATGGTGCTACCCGTATTCAGATTCTTGGGTTGCTGCTTCAAACATATACAATGCAGGTTCTTTTGGCCTTTGTGCTAGTTGCTCCTGTTGCGTACTACTTTATGCGAGAGTGGCTTAATGGCTTTGCGTATAGAATTAACTTGGGCTTTATGCCTTTTGCTATAGCCGGTTTGCTTTGCTTAGTGGTTGCATTGCTTACCGTTGGTTTCCAAACATGGCGTGCTACGGGAAGGAATCCTGTGGAGTCGTTACGATACGAGTAGCCTTACTGGGTATTAGCAAAGGCTAGCATAATAGGATGTGATTTAAGTAATTCACTCTATGCTAGCTTCTGCTTCTTACAGGGCAAACGCAATGGTTAGCGCCACCCCAAGTAGGGTTAGCCAAAGGCCACGTTTAAGAAAACCGTATTTCCCCTTGGCAAGGAATAGCCCCGATATGGCAAGAAAAACAAGTACAGCACCAAATATCTGCGCCATAATTTTCCAGTTCCCCATTTGGTTGTAGTGCAGCTTATTAAAGAACACCAGAATGGCTCTTTTTTTAAAGATTTTACCAGCAACCTCACCTGTGGCGCTGTTGTAAACCCCTTCTCCACCATTAAATAGCAGCGAAATGTTGTTGCCATCGTTTTTGGCAAGGGTTATTGCATACTTCTGGTTTAGTGCTTTCCATTCCATTGGAATTCTGCTAGTTTCCAAATTTGCGGGTAGCGTAGCGCCTATGGTTATCTCCTTGTAAAGAATGGCTTTATCGTTTGGCTTCAGGCTAAGAATAAAGCCACTTACTCCGTAAATAATGCAAATGCCAGCAAAAATATATCCTAGGTCTCTGTGCAGTAACCTTAGCCAGTAGGTGATGCTCTTGTTAAAAAGTTTCATCCGTAAGAAATGTTTAGTATGATAAAGAAGTAACGCATTGTAACGCTGTGCATAGTATTCTTTGCTCTAACTATGGAACACCCATATTTTGTTTGTGCGTTATTGCGGTGCTTTAGGTGTAGGTGTTGTGCTAAAGCGGGCACCGCATTAGCACTAAACCAATGCGGTGCCCATAAAAATGGTATGTCTAAACTATTAGTGGACTTATTCCGTAGGAACTACTTCGTACTCCTCTCCGTCAATATAAAAAACAGGATACCTATCGCTGTTGTTAAGGTTCATCCACTCTTTCATGCGCTCAATGCTTTTCCTTTCGGTAGAGCAGTCGTCATGCTCCTCTTTCTCGTTAACCTTTTCCTCCATCTTGCCAATGCGTTGCTTATCAATAAAATTTACGCGTAGAGGCCCTTTTACACGGATTTTCATCCCCATAAGTTCCTTGTTAAAGCCATTTATTTCACCTTTAGCTTCTACACGTATCGATAGCCCAAGAGAATCCTCTATGAAGCAACGTTTGCCCGAGTGTGAGCATACGTGCGTAACAACCCCTTCGGTTATTACAATGTTACCAACATTTGTTGTGTCGGCCGATATCAACTCGCTAATTTTTGTGATTGCAAAGGATGGCTTTTGGCTATTGTCACTAGCATTTTGCTTTGGCTCATTGTTGCATGCTACTACAAGCAGAAGGCTTAGTAGCGAAAGAATCATACTTGCTCTTTTCATTTTACTTATTGTTTTAGGTTTATTACTTGTTGTTCTTTAGTAGTAATAGGCTTGCTGTTAGCCCAAAAACGCCTGTAATTACTGTTGCTGCAGCGCCAATTCCCTTTTGTGTTTTCCCTTTTGCAAAAAGCAGAGCAATAGGTGCCAGCAGAAGGTTTACTAGCAGCGCCCATGGGCTACCTAGTTCTATTTCGGCTTTAAAGTTTTTGTGTTGCGATGAGATAAAACTTAGCGTAAAAGGGAATAGGTGTTTTTTTACTGATGTTAACCAAGGGATTGGATTGGTGTAGGTTATGTTGTCTGCATGTTCAAGCGTGCTAGCCTTTACTGCTACTATTTGGCGCTTGTTGCCGTTAGTGGTAACTATGCTCCAGTATAACGGATTGGCCATAATAAGCAAGCCGCTCTTGCTTGGAGAGTAGCCGCTTGTAGGGATGGCTTCGAGGTTATAGTTTGGGGTACTTATTCTGTATAGGGAGTCGTTTTGGCCAATCATAAATCCGTAAAATGCACGGTTAGGGTAATCGGTAGGGGCAATGTACTTAGGTGTAACTCCAACTTTTGTGTTCTTTATGAATGGCTTACCGTTTACCATTTTAAAATGGAACAGCTTGTTGCTATTGTCCAGGATAAAGTAGCCCTCGTCGTAGTTTTTTCTTGTGGTGGGGATCCCTGCAACTATGCTTGGGGGAAATGCAAAGCCTGCCGATTTAAGGGCGCTGGTAAATTGGTTGCTCTTACTGTGGGCTATGCTGTTGCTTTTTGTATCGATAAACTCAATGCCTGTGCGGGTAAACCTAAAGTAGTCGTTGGGCATTTCAATGTTTACGCGTTTCCCCATCGACTCAAAAAGGGGGTATAGCGCAATACCCTTGCTGCTTATGTCCGATGGGTTAAAGCGTTGGTAAAAGCTATTCTCCTTAATCTGCTTAATGCTAATTGGGATGCCACTTATTGTGTCGGGCATTCTATTCTCGGCAAAGAGTTGGTAGTAGTAGAATAGGGGGAGCAGGCTATCAAACTGCTCCTGCGTGTAGCTGTTTCCCGCGGCATCGGTGTACCTAAGAGAGTCGTTGCCATCGTAGTTAATCATGCAGAACTGCTTGGCAATGCTGCTGTAGTAGGTGAATGGGAACGAATCGGCCTTATCGGTGCCTATGCTGTATAGGCTTGGAATCGCCCACGACAGCAGCAGTATTGTAGTAACCAAAATTGCTAGTTTGTAAAGTCGCATTGTTCTAATGTTTAAATTATTTTGTTAATCCTGAACGCCTTGTTTGAACCGCACAGTCGATTCGGCAATAAAGGCATAAGGTAATATGGCAATTAGTGCTACCAAACCTATTGCTTGGCTGTAAGCGCCTGGGTCGCTAGTTATAAACATAAGGTTTACTAGTCCAGCACCAATAAGCCCATTAACTGCTCTCCTAGTCCATGTTGGCTCTAAGCAAATCCAAGCAGTTATGGCATATGCACATAATCCTGCGGCAAACCACGGATACGTAGTTTGTACCACCCTTTGGGTAATTTCCCAAGGGAAGTAGATGCTTGCAAAAATCGTAAGGCTAACCAGCGATAGTGCCGATAGAGCCACGTTAACAATGGTTCCGTAGCCCACAAAGGTGGCCACGGCAACGGATTCCTTAACGGGCAAATGCAAGCTTAGCCTCAGGCTTTTGTTGCGAAGCTCTGGCACAAACTGCGAAAGCCCAATGGCAATGCCCGCTACAAGGGGAATAAAGGTGATGGCACCAAATAGGAATATGTTTCGGCCAATAATTACCTCCCAAAGGTGGTCGATGCCAACAAGGCGCATCGATCGTCCTATTTTTGCGTACATGTATATGTGAGTTGCTATGCTAACCAGAGCAAGGGCAAGAATTGTTTTTCTTGTTTTTAGGAACTCTTTATAAAGTAGTGCTTTGTACATAGTGCTTAGTATTTTCCTGTTAGCCCAATAAATGCGTCTTCTAGCGATAGCTTCTCTACCATAAGGCTTTCGCTTTGTATCCCACTTTTTGAAAAGATGTACTTAACCTCTTCGTGGGTGAAGAAGCTGTAGGTCTCAATATTTCCCTTGTTTTTTTCTGAGTTAAAGAATGCCTCGTTGGGAAGCGCCTCTATGGATTGGGGCGTGTTAAATCGGTATCGTTTAAAGTTATTGAGTAGCTCGGTAGTGGGTAGTTGGGTTAGTATTTTGCCGTAATCCAGTACTATGCAATCATCAATAAGATTTTCTAAATCCTGAATAATGTGTGAGGTAAGCAGCATGGTTTTCCCCTCGGCCTTAACGTACTGGTTAAGGTAATCTATAAATAGTCGCCTATAACCAGGATCTAGCCCCATGGAGAAATCGTCGAGGATTAGCAGATCCGCATTTTGCGCCAGGATTAGCCCAAGTGCCACCTGCGATCGCTGCCCGCACGACATGCGGTTAACCCTTTGCCCTGGAGCAATTTTGAGTTTACTCATAAGCTCGTAAAAGGGCTCGCGCCGCCAGCTGGGGTAAAAGGCAGCGTAAAAGCGCTCTAGCTGCTCAATGTTCATAAAGGAGTACTGTAGATGCCCTTCGAGCAGTAAGCCTATGCGCTGCTTTGTTTGTGCCGATAGGTTGTGCGATGGCTCGTTAAAAATGGTGCACTTTCCCGAATGGGGTTTTAGAAATCCCATTAGGATATTTATTAGGGTGGTTTTTCCTGTTCCGTTTTTTCCTAAAAGCCCAAGTATTTTCCCTTTAGGAATGGAGAAGTTAAGGTTAGTATAGATGCACCTTGCTCCGTAGTAGTGGGTTAGGTTCTTACATTCTATAATGGTTTCCATTTGGTGTTGATTAGAGTAAAACTTCAAGAGTTAAGCTGGTTGCGTATGTTGTTATGCTGCCTGCGTGCAGCCTGCTATGACCTACTGATACTCCTATGTGCTGGGCTTTGGGTAGTGCCTTTAGTAGGCTTACCTTTGCCCCCCATTGGGTTGAGTTGCTAAGCATATACTTGTAGTGCATTTCCAAATCCTGTTTGCGTGGCCATGTGGCGTTGGGGAGGTTTACCGTGCTACTTAGCACCATGTTCTGGTTTATGTTTGCGGTGGTAGCAAAAGTGTATTTGCCCCTTTTTATGCTGATGTGAGCATTGGTAAAAAGGAGTACATTTTGGCTTTTTATGCTATTGCTGGTTTTGTTATACGCTTGGTTGCTGTTGGTGTAAGTGGAGCCAATGGTTAGCACATACCACCTTGTGCTGCTGGCCTCTCTTAGCCACGAGGCTTTTATGCCAACCTCGCGCTCCCTATTAGTGTAGAGCACTCCCTTGGTTAGCAAAACCCAGTTGTATAGCTGGGTGGTTGGGTCAATTTTTACGTGTTCGTAGAACTGCTCTGTGCCATTACTGGTAAACAAGTTGCCTGTTGACTCTATTCTGTATGTGCTTTTGGTTGCGTGGGCTGCTAGTCCTGCGTTAATACCAACTTGCCATTTGCTTAGCACAAAGGGAATGGTTTCGTTGCTCTCAACAGTGTTGATGGTTTCGTGATAGGCGCTAACTTTCAGGTAGGAACTCATAATATCGTCCGTTAATATTGTGGCGCTTGCTCCGTACAAGTGCCCCTTGTATGTGCGGGAGTAATCGGATTTCATTCCCGATATGGAGTTGTGAGTAATTCCAAATCCCTTTTGGGCGTATATCATGTCCGCTCTATTGTTGTTGGATCTCGATGTTACACTTAGATATTGGGTGTATCGGCTGTACGATAGCCCAAGGGCAATGGTGTGCTCCTTTACCTTAAAACTAATTCCTGCATTAGCATAGGTCTCCGCCGCAGTGTTTTTTGGCCGTGGATTTAGTGTTTTCCACATAATTGCGCTTTGGTAGCCTGCGCTTATGCCTAAAAGGAATTGACCTACCCTGCGTGTAACGCCGCCCTCAAACAGATAGTCCTCGGTTTGCTGATTTCCTCCAATGGTATCGGTAATGGTGTAGGGTGCAATTCTGTCAATGTGCTGGTTTAGCTGCCATTTGGTGGCGTGGTTGTTCCTTCTTTTAAACGATGCCTTTCCGAATGCCGCATTGCTTCCCTTGCGGTTGTAGCTGGTTACATTAGCATGGTACTGCTCCTGATAGGTGCCTTGGTAAGGGGTTAGCCACTGGTTACCTGTATTGCTGGTGTAACCCGTTTGTAGTAACGTGGCTGGAGGTAGGCTGCTTGGTGCTAATATGCTGGGGTTTGCCAGTAGGTTTAGGTTTGTGTAGTATGCGGCCCTATCCCAACTTGTAGGGGGTGTGGCTGTGCTATCGCTGGTAAAAGGGTCGATGCTATACCCATAAAGACACAGAGCCATGCCCATTCCCAATAGCTGTAGGTGTTTTAGTATACCAGTTGTCCTCATGGGGTGTGATTACAGTGCTATAATTATTGTAAATCAGTTTAATACACCATAACGGCTATGGTGTATTAAACTGTTATTGTTAGTACTACTCGTAAATTCTAGGTTTTGGAGTCACTGTGTTCTCAAAATCCTCAGTAGAGTTGTTGGTATCCTTGTATATAACCCTGTTACCTTCCTTCTTCTCAATTTTTCGGCGTACGCATTTCCCAAAGCGCGCCTCGTTTGCATCGCCTGCGTGGGTCCAGCCTGCATCTAGTTCTGTTGCAAATGCTTTTGACGCAAAGTCCGATGGGGTGCTAACCTCAACGGCATCAAGAATGGTGCTGTTGGGTATCAGGTAGGCAACGCCAGATGAGCCATTGGGGTTGGTAAAGGTTACCTTGTTTTTGGTTAGGAACTCGTCCATGCTCTCCTCCTGGCGGAATATAAAGTACGATTTAAAGCCTCTGTTGTGTGGAGTCCATATAGTTAGAGAATTTGAGTATGTTTTAATTAGGTTCTCAACTTCAGGTACATCAACGTCAAGTGAGTGGTTGTCGTACCATTCAAAATCGGCCGAAGAGAGGTTTACAGAGTTAGCGTTTTCTATGGTGTGGTCAATCCCAATATCGGCAAGTATAATGCTTGTGCCGGGCTCAACGGGATACTTCATGCCACTGCCTGGAATGGTGTAAATGGTTTGCACAACAACACCTTTAGTTATGTAGCTGGCCCATGGGTTTTCCGATGAGACTGTCATGTGGCTTGTTTCGCAAAGGCTAATGCCATCGGCATAAAGCACTTGGTTGCTATTATTGTACAGCTCAAAGTACTTATCCTTGTAGTATAAGCTACCTTTAGGTGTTTTTGACCCCGTAAAGTAAAGCTCCTTAAATACCCATCCGCTACTTGGTTTAGAAATGGTTAGGCTTACATCAACAGCAACCTCTTTCCCTTTAATTGTTCTATTCTCAACCAAGCCTCGTACTGGTGTTTTTCCTTGGTACGGTATTTCTCTGTTTGCCTCTACCTTAATGTTGTAAATCCCCTCCTCAACGCTAAGTGTGGCTTGGCCATTTGCATCGGTTACTGTGGTGTATTTTTTCCCCGTTGTGCTATTGGTTGCCTCTACACTAAACTCCAATA
Source organism: Bacteroidales bacterium (assembly GCA_016931855.1). Lineage (GTDB taxonomy): Bacteria > Bacteroidota > Bacteroidia > Bacteroidales > Tenuifilaceae > UBA5206. The sequence continues at coordinate 41,542 of JAFGDZ010000060.1, read as the reverse complement.
GGTCAATGGCTATCTTTTCTGCGTTCTCAGCAATGGAGGCTTTAATTGTTAGGATCGACATGGGTACCCCATCGTCGTCCTTGCTACAGGAAGCAAGGGCTATCGCTGCAAACAGCGCAGCTACTAATTTAATTCTAGTAGTTCTCATTGTTATTGTTGTTATTGGTTAAGTGAATATTTATGGTATTGCAAAGTGTGGCGAGCGCATTGGTAAGGCTATAGTTCACGGGTGCAATAATTGTGTTCACATTGGATATTAGCATTCCGTTTAGCTCTATGGCTCCGCTTCCGTTAATGCATGTTATGGTTATCTGCTCGTTGTTTGTTACTGGGATTTGCTCACTACATGCGCAGTACGATAGTGCCTGCCAGTTAATTTCTATAACCGAGTAGCTGCAATTGGGTAAAGTTTTATCCTTTATGGTAAGTGTACCATTATACAGCTGGTACACCACGTTGTTGGAGCATATTTGGTAGGTTATTCCGCGGGAATGCAGCTCTCCGTTAAGCACAAGTTTTGGTGGTGTGCTTGCAAAGGAGTTGCTAATGCCTGCAAAGGATAGCAGCATTGTGGTAAGTATAGGTGCTAGTTTTCTCATTTTGCTATATTTTGATGTTAACCTCGGCGCCAAACGATGATGCCTTCCATTTCTTTTGCGTTGTCCCCAATACTTTATATGGCTTTTGGTAGTAGGCAATGTTGTTTACGTAAAAGGAGATGTCCATAAACTTCTTAATGCTTTTGGTAATGCGTATGTTTACTGAGAAGTTTAGCGGGGTAGTACTCTTTTCAAAGGCTCTATTTGAGTACTCCTGTGCCAGTAACCCTAGCATAGGGTGGTTGCGGTACTCCTCTTTGTACTCATGTATTTCTCCGTTCTGCGTAATGTATGCTACAGGTAGTCCGTTGTTTGGGTTAGGCTGATACGTTTCTACCCAAACAAATTGAAGCGATGTGGATACTATAAGTTGGTAAGCTGGTATGTGTGTGTCCAGTAGTACGTTTGTGTTAAAAAGGCTCTTGGTCTTTCCCGCCTCGTTCCAAGTGTATATACCCACATATGGGTAGGGCTTGTTGTTGTAGTATCTTGATATTCGTTTGTATGTGGGAAGGCTAATGTCGTATTTACTAAGGAACCATGCCCCATTCAGCGTAATGCTTGTTTGCAGCGTGTTTATGCGTCCAAGGCTTAGGTTGTACTCAACTCCTTTTTTTATGGTAAGGCTTCCGTTTACCGTTGTGCTGTAGTCCAAAAGCATGGTGTCTGCTTCGGATTGGAACATATCTACCGTGGGTGGTTCTGCTATTTCACTTGGATTAACCGATGTTGATAAGTAGTTGGTGTAAGGGGCAGCTAAAAACATTGTTTGGCTGGCGTAACCCGATGATAGCTCTTCCCTAAAAATCGTAATGTTTAGCGTAGCGTTGCCAGTTTTTATGGTAGTTCCAACTTCAACTTTGTTATTCCTTGCAGGGGCAAGGTTTGGGTTTGTCCCATCCTTTGTGATGGTTTTTATGTAGAGACTTCGGGTTTTTGGATTCTGCGAAAAGTAGTTTAGTTCAATAATATCAAAATAGTTTAGGTTTGGGTATAGCTGCGATAGTACAGGTAACTTAGTTTGAATGCCATACCCTGCATGTAGCGATACGCTAATGGCTCTATGAGCAATGTTAAACTGATTGAAGCTCCATGTCGCGTTAATCCTAGGATCGGCAAAGGCTTTGTTTCTTAGTTTTATCATGCTCGCTGGAGCGTTTAGTAGCGATGCTAACCTTATTCCCGCCTGTACCATAAGTTTTCCGTAGCTGAACCTGCTGCTGTAGCTATCCTCAATATAGGCCGATGCTTTTTGTAGTGCAGGTATGCTGCTGCTTTTTTGTGGGCGTACCGATGAGCCTCCTTCAGGGAACGGAGGGCGGGTTATGTCGTAAACCTCTCCGTTACCATGGTTCCAGTCAAACTTATACTCGGCTCCTAGTAAAATGGTGTGTTTACCCCAAAAGCGCTGCTCCTTTAGCGCTAGGTTTGTTGCAGCGTAAAGGTTTAGCGGTTTGCCGTTTACCTCTAGGTTTGATTGGTATTCGGCTGGGAGGTAAATTCCATAGGAATAGCCTTCTTTTGTTGATATAGGCAGCGGCATTGGTCCTTTGGGCGAGACAAAACGGTTGCGTAGCGTTTTTTCCAAGACTTGCGCGGCTGCAAGGTTCCAGTCTATAGAGCCAATTAGGCTCTCCTCAATGCTTATGCTTCCTCCTGTTCTGGCAAACAAACGGGTGTATGAGGCAGAGTAGCTATCCTCGGCTTGGGTCATCTCCTCGGGGTCGTCTTTCTCCTTGTCGAGGGTGCTGGTTACCGATAGCTCACCGTTAATTCGTCCCCTTACCGCATTGCCTGTAATACTGTGCTGATAGCGCATACTTGCCGATAAGCGTTGGTACTGCTCAAATACCTTTCGGGGGTCTGGATTGCTGTTTATATAGTCTATCCCCCCATTAAAAATGCTTTTACCCAGTTTAACGCCTTTTCCTGCATGGAGAAGGAGCGTGTTGGCATCCTTTTTAGCCCTTAACTCATATGGAGTTTCCCCTAGTTTTTGCTTTATTATTACTGCTCCACTGGTTACCTCGCCGTACTTTGCCGATGCAATGCCTCTCACCACCTCAATGCTTTCAATCTGGTCGGTTGGTATTTGCCTAAGGTCTATTCCCTTTCCTGTGGTTCTTCTATTCTTTATTTTGTTGTCATCGCCACCATTGTGGGCATCCTGTAGGGTTGCATCGCCCGAAATGGGGACCCCATCCATGATTATTGATGCACCCAGCGATGTGTTTATGTCGTTACCAACCTGCCTTAGGGAGAGTAAATTGGCTTGGTTTACTGCCGTTTCTTGGTTTATATTTCCTGGAATTAGTTTCATCACCTCGCTAAGACTGTTGGGTTGGAGGTGCTGCATGGTTGCGCTGCTTATGGTTGTTGTGGTGCCATTCTGTTTCGATTCCTGTGCTGTTACCACAACCCCTTCTAGCGCAAGAGTTGCTGGCATTAGTGCAATTGTAATGTGCTTGTTGCTGTCTATGTATATTAGTGTATCTATGCTTTGGTATCCCAAGCAGGAAATTTGTAGCCGGTATGTTTCCTTTAGTAGGTGGGTGATTAGGAACGCTCCGTTATAATCGGTACACGTGCCCCTTTGGTTTGAGTTTAGAACAACACTGGCAAAGGCAATGGGGGTATTGCTCCCCCTCTCCAGAATAGTTCCTTCTAATTTGAAGTTATTCTGAGCTAAAATACTGGTATGCAGTGCTGTTAGCACAAAAAAGATGATTGTCTTTTTCATGCTGCAAAAGAACTGCTTTCGAAAATTCTGGTAAATCCCAATTAGTAGGGATAGTTGATACGCCGCCTAGCTAATAATAGCTAGGCGTTTCAACCTATAGGAGGGTAGGTTTTGCAATGAGAAAAAATGAGGGAGATGTATAATCGGTGATGCTACACCAACTTTACCCCATTGTCGCTTATTTCAACCATCTGCATGCGGTACAGCGTTCCAATGGCCTTTTTAAAGTTTTTTTTGCTCATACCCAGCATGCTGTAAATTATCTCTGGGTCGGTTTTGTCGCCAAGCGGAAGCGATCCCTTATTCTGGTTAAGCGCATCAATAACCTTTTGGGCAAGGTCGTCCAGCTTTGTGTGACCAGGCTTGTCAAGTAGAAGGTCTATCTTCTCGTCTTCCCTAACCTTTTTTATGTAAGCCTTGGTTCTTTGTCCAACCCTAATGGGGGCAAAAACCTCGTTTTTGTAAATCATACCCCAGTGTAGGTTGTTCACTATGGCGTTGTAACCAAGGTCTGTTTCGTTGTTAATTAACACATCAACCTCTTCCCCAACGGTGTAGGTTGGAGGAACGTTATCAAGGTACTTGCTTACTTTAGCCGAGCCAACTATGCGTTGGGTGTCCTGATCAAGGTATATCCTAACCACATACCAGCGGCCAACCTGCATGTCAACCTTTTGCTCGCGGAATGGCACAAGCAAATCTTTGGGTAGGCCCCAGTCCATAAATGCTCCAATGCGGGTTACAGCCACCACTTGCAGAAAGGCAAACTCATCAACAGTAGCAAAAGGATGCTCGGTGGTTGCAATGGGTCTATCCTCGGAGTCAAGGTAAAGGAATACCTCAAGCTCATCCTCTGGTTGTGTACCTTCGGGAAGGTAGCGAATAGGGATAAGGATTTCGCCAAGGGTTCCACCATCGAGGTATGCACCAAAATCAACCAATTTTACTACGCGTAGCTTGTTATACTTGCCAATATTTGCCATGTTGATGTGTTTATTTGGCGCGAAGGTACCCATTTTCTGTTAGATGTAAGATGCTAGACGTTAGATTTAAGATTTTAGACGTAAACACCGGTATTAATTTGTGGCCAATCACAAAGGATATAAAGGGGGGAAGAGAGAAAGAATAATTTTAACCATTAAGCTCATCTCTTTAACCTTATGCAGGATTGTTAAAACAAAGAGAGGGGCTTGCGGCCCCTCTCTCACTGTATAGCGTGTTGATGTTAGTTTAGTCCTCTAACCTTTAGTAGCGCATCGATGCTAGGCTCTTGACCCCTAAACTTGAAGTACTGCACCATACCATCGTCGTTACCACCATCCTGTAGGATGTGGGTGCGGAACTTGGCAGCAACCTCCTTGTTGTAGATATCGCCAGTCTCCTTGAATGCTTGGAACGCATCAGCGTCTAGCACACCAGCCCATAGGTAAACGTAGTAACCTGCAGAGTATCCACCGGTGATGTGGGTAAAGTAGGTTGTACGGTAACGTGGAAGAATCTCTGGGATTAGGTTGATACGTGCCATAGACTCCTTCTCAAAGGTATTGGCGTCCAGTTCGGTTGGCTTGGTTAGTGAGTGCCAATCCAAATCAAGGATAGCAGCAGCAATGTACTCGGCAGTTGCAAAACCTTGGTTAAAGGTTGACGCCTTGCTTAGCTTCTCAATAAGCGCATCGGGCATAGGCTCGCCAGTTTGGTAGTGCTTAGCATAGAACTTAAGAACCTGAGGTTCACCAGCCCAATGCTCCATTATTTGCGATGGAAGCTCAACCATATCGCGTGGAACGCTACCTGCAATGCGGCTGTACTTACCATCGGTAAATAGGCCGTGTAGGGCGTGTCCAAACTCGTGGAACATGGTCTCGGTTTCGTCCCATGAAAGTAGAGCAGGAGTTTCTGCGGTTGGTGCGGTAAAGTTGCAAACAATGGTTGATAGTGGGTAAATTTTTTCGTCGCCCTTGTAACCCTGACGGCGGTAGCTGCCACACCATGCACCAGAGCGCTTGCCTGGACGTGGATGGTAGTCAAGGAATAGGATACCAACAGGAGAACCATCAGCCTCCTTTACCTCAAAGGTTTCAACATCTGCGTGGTACTTAGGAAGGTCGGTGCGCTGGGTAAAGGTAATGCCGTATAGCTTGTTGGCTACATGGAACATACCCTCGCGTACGTTGCTAAGTAGTAGGTAAGGCTTAATTTCGTTCTCGTCAAGGTCGTACTTCTCCTTGCGTAGCTTCTCAGCGTAGAACCACCAGTCCCATGATGCTAACTTAAAGTTTGCGCCCTCTTTGTTGGCAATCTTTTGCATCTCGGCAAGGTCACGTTTCGAAGCCTCAAGTGCAGGCTCCATTACCTTGTGTAGGAACTCGTAAACCTTTTCTGGGGTTTTAGCCATATTGTTGGCAATTACAAAGTCAGCGTGGCTGTTGTAGCCAAGTAGCTGAGCACGATCAACACGTAGGTTGGCAACCTTACGCCATATCTCCTTGTTATCGAACTCGTTGTTATTGTCGCCCCTCATAAAGTAACCACGGTAAAGCTTTTCGCGAAGCTCACGGTTCTTTGCGTAGGTTAGGAAAGGCAGTAAACTTGGCTTTTGAAGGGTGAATACCCATTTACCTTCGTGTCCAAACTGAGATGCAGTTGTGGCAGCAGCGGCAATAACGTCGTTTGAAAGGCCATCAAGGTCTTCCATCTTATCAACCACAAGAATAAAGTTCTTGTTGGTTTCCGCAAGCTGGTTCTCGTTGAACTGAAGGGTTAGCTTAGCAAGTTCTTGGTTGATATTGCGTAACTTCTCCTTATCGGCCTCGCTAAGATTAGCGCCATTACGTACAAAGTCGTCGTAGTTTTTGGTAAGGGTTCTTAGCTGTAGCTCATCAAGTCCAAGGTTTTCCTTGTTCTCGTATAGGGTTTTAATGCGTTGGAATAGCTTCTCGTTAAGTGAGATGTTATCGCCATGCTTAGTCATCAAAGGAGAAACCTCTCTAGCAATGCGTTGCATTGTAGGGTTAGTTTCGGCTGAGTTAACACCGTAGAATACGGAGCTAACTTTTCTTAGTACTTCGCCAGAGTTTTGAAGAGCCATAATGGTGTTCTCAAAGGTTGGCTCGTTGGTGTTGTTAACAATGGCATCAATCTCAGCCTCTTGTTCCTTTATCCCTTGTTCAAAAGCAGGAAGGTAATGGGTTGTGTCAATCTGCTCGAAAGGAGGAATTTGAAATGGCGTGTTGTACTCGCTAAAGAATGGGTTGGAGTTCTTCTCCTGAGTTCCGCACGCAGCTAGCAGTAGCATTAGCGTAACTGGTAAAATGGTTAACTTTTTCATTGATATAGGTTTGGTGAAACAAATTTATTAGCGTAAAAATACTTTAGTTTGATGAGTTTCCCTAGGGTTGGTTTAATTATAGGCTTTGGTGACGTTGCTTTTTAGACCTATTTAAGCAGATGATAAAAACAAAAAAAGGTCACTGCTTGTGGCAATGACCCTTATATCTCTAATTCCCTATGCGTTAGCAACCCTTTTTGCTTACATTTCGATATTTGCAGCAGCCGGGCAGCGCATCGTAAACCTTGTTATCGGCTTTAACTAGGTCGGTATCGTGACCCACTGCGGCAACCGCTTCGTGGATTTTCTTTACTTCAACCTTGCCTGTGCCATAGGTAACCTCAAGCATTTGGCTCTTTTTGTCCCAACTGGCAGCGGTAACGCCATCAACGGCTTTTGCTGCGTTCTCTATGCGCTCCTCGCACATACCGCATAAACCGTTAACCTTAAATTTCTCGGTTTTAACATCCTGTGCAAAGCTGGTAATTGCAGCTACCATAAGCAGTGCAAGGGTAATAAAAATGGATTTTTTCATTGTTTCTCAGGTTTTAGTTAAACGCTTATTTATAAACATTCTTAACTATAAACACAAGATTGGAGCAGATGTTCGCTACTCTAATGTTTTTTACTCCCACTTATTCCAAATCACATTCTCCGCCTTGTACTTATCCTTGGGCTTTTCCTGTCCATCGGGAACGCCAATGGGGATAACGTTTAGCGGAATTACATCCTCGGGTAGATTTAGCGCATCGGCAACAACGGCTACTCGCTCGGGGCGTGGGTAAACGCCAGTCCAAACGGCACCAAGCCCAATGGCCTCTGCCGCTAGAAGAATGTTCTGCGTTGCGGCAGAGCAGTCCTGCACCCAGTAGCCCGCTGGGGTACCATCGCCAGCCTTATGGGGAACGCCACAAACAACAATGGCTGCGTTTGCCCTGAATAGCATCTTTGCGTAGGGTAGCTTGTCGGCAAGTAGGTCCAGCATTTCGCGCTCCGTTACCACAACAAAGGCCCACGGCTGTACATTCTTTGCCGATGGTGCCGCCATTGCTGCGCGAAGCAGAATCTCAATTTGCTCCTTGGTTACCTTATCGTCGGAGAAGTGCCTAACGCTCTTCCTGTTTAAGATGTTCTGTAGCACGGGGTTGCTCATATGTTGGTTGTATTAGAATCGGAAGTAGATGAATGGCTGCACATCGGCCGATTTTACCTGTAGCAGCGCCATAACCACAAGTGCTGCAATGGCCACCTTTACGGCTAGTGGCAGCTTAATAAATAGCCCTCGGATGCTCTCCTTCCAGGTAACTGGGAACCAATGCGTGCCAAAGCCCACAAGCATTGCAAGCATTACGGGCGAGTAGCCCATAACCACATCAACCACTTGGCTGCCTCCAAAACGGGTGAATATTTGGCCTAGCATATTGTAGGCGCTGCTCATGCTGCTGGCTCTAAAGAAAATCCAGCTTAAGCAAACCACATGGAAGGTTATTATGGCGCCAGCAAATCGGAGTAGTGCTGGTTTATGGTGCCTTTGCAAAGGAATTAGCTTTCCAAAGAACTTCTCCAGAGCTAGCATGGCGCCGTGAATTCCTCCCCAAACAACAAAGCGGATGTTTGCTCCGTGCCACAATCCGCCCAAAATCATGGTTACCATTAGGTTTGCATAGGTTCTAATGCTGCCCTTCTTGTTGCCTCCCAAGGGGATGTACAGGTAGTCGCGTAGCCACGACGATAGCGAGATGTGCCACCGGTGCCAAAAATCGGTAATGCTAGTGGCCTTGTAGGGCGAGTTGAAGTTGAGCGGCAGCTTAAAGCCCAGCATAAGGGCAAGGCCAATGGCCATATCGGTGTAGCCGGAAAAGTCGCAGTAAATTTGCAGCGCATAGCCATAGGTTGCCAGTAGGTTTTCTATGCCCGAGTAGCTAAGCGGGGCATCAAAAATCCTATCAACAAAGTTTATGGATATGTAATCGGATATTATCACCTTTTTAATTAACCCGTTTAGGATTAGGAAAATGGCGTGTCCCAGTTCCCTTTGGGTTAGCGAGTACTTTTGGTATAGCTGTGGAATAAACTCCGCTGCGCGCACAATGGGCCCCGCAACCAGCTGGGGGAAGAACGATACGTAAAATCCAAAGTCGATGATGTTTTTTACGGGCTTTACCTTGCGGCGGTAAACATCAACAGTATAACTGATGGTTTGGAAGGTGTAAAACGATATGCCCACGGGTAGTATAATGCTGCTGGTATCGATGCTTGAGCCCGATATCGCGTTCCAAACCTGCGCAACGTAGTTGTTAACCTGTAGCGATGTTCCAAGTAGCTGGTTTACCCAATCGGTAAATAGGTAGGCGTACTTAAAGTATCCCAATACGCCAAGGTTTATGGCAACGCTAAGCGCCACAAGTGCTTTACGTTTCCATTCAACCCTCGATTTTGCCACCTGCCAGCCAATAAGGTAATCGCAGATGGTGGAAAATATCAGCAGAAAAAAGTATAGCCCGCTAGACTTGTAGTAAAAGAAAAGGCTAAAGATGAGCAGGTAAAGGCTTCGTGATGTTTTTGCTTTGTACACAAAGCTGTAGCCGGCAAGCAGTATGGTAAAGAAAACCCAGAACGATGCCTCGGTGAATATCAGCGGCTTATCCTGCGCGTAGCCGAATACTCTGCTTGCTATGCTAACCAAAGGCTCCATTGGTGCTAAAGGTTGATGTTGGTTGATAGTTTGGCCAGAGCCTCGGCAAACAGTTCGCCCTGTAGGCGGTAACCCTTGGGGCTAAGGTGTAGCTTATCCTTAGCTGATAGTCCGTTGGTTGCCCACTGGTTAATGCTGCCCTCGCCGCCCATTATGGTATAAAAATCCCAAATACCGCAGTCCAGCTCATTTGCCGTTGCAATAATGGTGTTGCGGGCAATGGGCACATTGGGGTTTAGCAGCTGTCCACTCACAAGGTGATCATTGGGCGTTGTTAGAATAATAGCGGCCCGTGGCGATCCTTTTCGTACCTCCGATATAAGCTGATGCAAATTGCCTTTGAATGCCTCACGATTAAAAGCGCTGTTGTAGGTATCGTTGGTACCAAGCGATAGCACAACAATATCGGGCTTTAGCTGCTTAACCTGTTGAGCCAGTTTTAGGTTGCGCAGCACCGCTTTTACATCAGCCCCATTCAACCCAGCAGCATTGTATGTAAGCGTTGTATTCTCATTTTCAACAATAAACCCAAACAGCGTAAAAGATTTTTGTGTGCGATTTAGCCTTAGCAACCGTAACGTAAAGCAGTTACTAGTATCGGATACTGAAAACTGAACCAGCCCCTTTTCGCCCCACTGACATTGCCCTTTATCAACAATTGGATAAAACGATTCAACATTATCGTCAAACAGAATGGTGACCCTATTAAAACTTTTGCTCCTTTTTAGCCTAATCGTTATACATGCTTCCTCGTCTTGTGTTGATGCCGAGATACCCGCAACACCAGTATTGGTAACGGGCTCTCCATCGAGTATGCGTGTGGACACCCAAAGACCTTTACTGCTGGTAGCAATATCGGCGGAGTTGTTTGTGCCCACAATCCCGTAGGGAAAAACAAATCCTCTTGACGGGGTAGAGTCGCCTAAGTGCTGTGCCAGAACGCGCCTAACCTCACCTGTAAACAGGTCGGCCTGTATATGTGAGTCGCCAATGTGTAGCACGTTTAGCCTGCCGTTTCCCTGCTGGGCTAAATGCAGCTGCTCTGCAATATGCGTTTGGGTTTGTAGATGTGTAAACCGTATGCTGTTGGTTTCAAAATCGAGGAAAGGCAGGGGGAGTGCCTCTCCTTTTAAACTATTCATGCTACCATGTTTTGGGGCAAAGGCAACAAGAGCAAAGATTAAAAGCCACACAGGGGCCTTGCACATCAACTTCACTCCTCTTTGTTGCAGTTTCATGGTTATGCTATTTTGCTTCGGTTACTGGTTGCTCGGTTCTTTTTTCGAACGATTGCAGATGGTGCTCGTAGCTGCTCATTAGTGCAGCATAAAACATTTCGGCAATCAGTCTTGAGCCTCTATATGTAAAGTGTACAAAATCCTTGTTGGCCAATGCAGGATTGGCAAAAGCCCATGCAGCCATAGAGTTTTTGCCACCCATGGCAGCGTAGCAATCCCAAAATGCGGCGCCTGCCCTAAATGCCGCATTGCGTTGCGCGTTGCGAATATGCTCAATATTTGGATACGATACAAACTCGCCACCCTCTTTCCGTGCCATATCCGACACACCAATTACCACAACCGATGCGCCTGGCGCAATTCTTTTTAGCGCAGCAATTTGGTTGTACAGCTGATCCTGGTAGTAGGTATAGTCGCTCACAACGTGCGGCACAACGTTTACCCCAAATTGCAGAATGATAAGCTTAGTGTTTAGCATGCCCATCATCTCCTTAAAAAAGGTGAGGTCGGTTCGGGTAAAGTCGGTTCCAGAGCTGCCGCGTAGCGCAATGTTATCAACAGCGATGCCCTTTTTTGCATCAAGCGCTAGGGCGTAAATCATGGGGCTACTGGTGCCGCTCAGCCTAAGTTTTAGCGTATTTACCGTAAGAGGAATGTCCCATTGCAGCTTAGATAGCGATGTGGTTGAAGCAATTAAATCCGCATCAATTGTTTGTTCCCCAACCATTAGCTCAAGGGTAAAGGGCTGGTTGTTGTAACCGTAGAACACCCTTAGCTGGGTAAAGTTTCGGGCAGGAACAGCTCGGCTACCAGCTCTTTGCATCTCAACCCATGCTTTGGTGGGCTGTTCTCCACCAAACAGCGATTTCGACTTTTTGAACGAGGAGAAGCCAAAGAGAGCACCTAGCCGCTTAACGCCTGTTGATTTGCTGCTGCCATCGGCTAGTATAAACTTTTCCCAGTTGCTCGATGTGCTAAGCGTAAGATTAGAGAACTGGTAGCTAAAGGGCACAGCGTGTAGCAACCCAACGCCACCACCTCCAAAGCGCGACTGTAGCCGGGCGCGAAGGAATGATGTAACGCGGTCGCCCTCTATTTGCGAGTCGCCGTAGTGCATTACCCTAATTAGCTCCTTGGATGGTAGATTTTTGCGCAGCGCCTCAAAGAATGGGCGTAGCTCCCTTGCTGTGCTGTCGGCAAACTCAATGGGGATTATGCGGTTCCGAAGCCAGTCGGCAGTAATTGTGGTGGTGCTATCGAGGAAAGTAGCAGAGGAGTCGCTTTGCGTGGCGCTATTAATTGCCGTTAACAGCGAGTCCCTTATTGTTATAAGCCCAATATTACTAGCAGTAGTGTTTACGGAGCCTATGGCCAAATCTATATGCTTATCCAGCGTTTCCAGTTCTGGGTTTAGCTTGCTTAAAATGGAGGGCTGGGCTATAGTGTCCATTGTGAACAGCTCCCTAACATTGGGAATTACAATGGTTCGGCCTAAAATGGTTACCTCCGATAGCCTAAGAAACCAGCCAGGAAGAGCCAGTAGCGAAAAAAGAATAAGAAGTAGAATGGCTATTTTTAATGGTTTTACCATGAAACAGGTTTTGTTGCTGTGGTTGCCCTAAAGATAGTAATAAAAAAGAGAGGGAGAAGAAGGAGAAGAGGAAGATTGAAGAAGAGAAGGGAGAAGAGGAAGTTGAAGAAGTAGCGGGAGTAGCGGAATGAGTAGGGCGTGTGCAGTAACTTGTAACCAGTCACTTGTAGCCAACAAAAATCCAAATCCGTGTAAATCCGTCCAATTCGTGTTATCTGTGTTCTATAAGTTATCGGAAGAAGTCGGAAACATCGGAAGTTATCGGAATTCAGCGGAGTAATTAGGACATGGAAAATAACCAGTAACTTGTAGCCAGAGACAATCCAAATCCGTGTGCATCCGTCCAATTTGTGTTATCTGTGTTCTATGGTTAGCGGAATGAGTAGGGAATGTGCAGTAACCTGTAACTTGTAACCAGTCACTTGTAGCCAAAGACAATCCAAATCCGTGTACATCCGTCCAATTCGTGTTATCTGTGTTCTATGGTTAGCGGAATGAGTAGGAAATACGCAGTAACCAGTAACCCGCACCAACACTCCCCCACCTATCAAACAAAAAAATCCCCAACCGGACAAACCAGCTGGGGACTCTATTTTGCAAAAAGGTTTTTGCTACTGTGGCATCACCACGTTAACCCACTTACCTGGGAAACGGGCGTTAATTGAGTTATCGTACATGGCCTCGCAGCTTACGCTTGGCATGTAGTACTTACCAATATACGATGAGTTAAGTATCACCTTGAACGATTTTGTTTCGCCCGAACGAATATCAAAATAGGTGTAAACCCTATCGTCGCGAATATCCTGATAGGTATATGACGACGATTGCAATGCCTGCGCATTATCCATTCTGGTATTGCGAATCTCCCATCCCGAAGGAACAATAAACGAAAGGATTAGCTGCTGTAGGTTACCCCTGCTACCCGGATTACGAACCTGAATGTCGGCATAAAAATCGGTTCCCTGTGCCAAGCTAGCAGGATCAACCTCAACGCCATTCATTAGCCTATAGGTAACATCAAGCGCAATAATGTTGGCCACCTCAAGCTGATCGCCAACCACTGGTTGCCCAGTTACAATTAGCCTTGTGTACAAAGCACCTTTACCCTTATTCTCCACAGCAACCTTATCGCCCTGTGATGGTTCAAACTTAGTTTGCATCACGGGTAGCGATGTGGATACCGACTTGTCCTTTCCTTTGATGGTAACAACCGCATCAATTTTGCCATCGGACTTGGATTTACCTGCATACTTGGCGAATGCCAGTAACCCAAACGATGTTTCCTGTGTGCTAAGCCAGCTATCGGAGCAGAAACGGTTGGATATATCCTTAAGTAGCGGGAAAGCCTTATCGTCCATACCCATAAGTACAAGCGATTCAACAATCATGGCCTTATCTCGAAGTGTCGATCCATAGGTGTAGTACAACTCACGGTACTCATTAAACTCAAAGTTAGCCTTGTTTGCCAGTTCCTTTGCTGCTTCAGGGTTCCCTGCAAGCGCATAGGCAGCAGCCAAGCGCCAACGAGCCGCGTTGGATAGCTTAGGATACTCGCGCAAACGGTTCATGGCGCCAACTTCGGGCTTGCGAGCCAATGCAAGGGTGTATAGGCGGTATGCCTGCATCAAGTCGTCGTTGTAGTAGTTTAGCGCTGGCTTCCAAGCCAAGGCACTCTGACGCTGGTACTTTAACCACGTATCGAGCAGTCCAACAGGCAAGGTGTAGCCCTGCGCCTGCGCCTCTATCATAAAGTGACCAGCATAGGTTGATGCCCAAGAATCGGGATCGGTTGAACCTGGCCATAGAGCCAGTCCGCCCCATGGAGTTAGGAAGTTGCGTAGCTTGCCAAGAGCGGCCTTTACGTTTGCCTCGGCTTGCAGCTTATCCTCCTGCGACAGCTCCGTAACCTTACCCAGCATTAGCTGTGGAAATGCCTTTGATGTGGTTTGCTCCAAACATCCGTGAGGATACTCTATTAAGTAGCCCAAGCGCTTCTTAATATCCAAAGGAGGCAGTGAGCTAAGCTCAACAACCGCACTGTTTGTGCCCTCCACGCCGGGCAACGATGTTTTCTGCGCCCATTTTTGTCCTGCTTTTAAAAGGGTATCGGAAACGAGGGTTATAGGTGGGTTTGGATTACGAACATCGAGTTCAATCTCGTGCGAAGCCGTTTCCCTACCGCTCTTCACCTCAACCTTAACCTTAGCAATACCTAATCGTTTAGCTACCTTTAGGTTGAAACGAACCACCTTATCGCCCACGGCATCGAACTTAACCGACTGCTTGCTATCTCCAATTGGCGAGAGCAAATCGTTGCACGATACAGACACAGAAACATCCTTAACCTTTTTATCCATTGCAAAAACGGTAACAGGAAGCATCACCTCCTCATCGGGACCAAGCACCCTTGGCAACGTAGCCAAAACCATAAGCGGCTTGCGAACAGGTACCGTTTTATCGGCCGAGCCATAGGCGCCCTTGTGCGCACCAACAACCATTACCCTAACCGAACCAATGTAGTTTGGCATTGTAAAGGTTACCTTTTCCTTTCCTCCTTTTGATATTGAGTAAGGGCCAAAGAACCTAACCACAGGTTTAAACCTATTGGCCGAGCGCTCGCCCGAGTCCTTTAAATCCTCGTCGCCACCAATGGTAATAATGCGTTGCATACGCCCAGCGTTTGCACCCATAACCATATCGTACAAATCCCAAGTTTTAACGCCCAAGGCCTCGCGAGCATAGAAGCTGCTCCAAGGGTCGGGAGTACGGAAACGGGTTAGATCTAGCAGCCCATCATCAACAACAGCAAGGGTAAAGGTCATGGGCTTACCCTTCTCCTCCGACACCTTAATGGTTACCTCTTTTTCGGGGGCAAACTCATCGTCGGTAGCAATTACGGGCTTAATATGTGTAGCGGGATTCTCAACCATTATAGGGATGATACCGTACATGCGAATTGGCAAATCGTTCTCAACCTTACTATGTGGCTGTATGTACGATGCGTAAACGTAAACATTGGGTGCCATATCGCCTGTTACAGGGAACGAGAAGCGAGTTTCGCCAGCGGTAGCCTCAACCCAATGGGTTTTAAGTACACCACCGCCATTCTCAACACTAACAAACACCCTACCCGCAGCAGCAGTTGGAATGGTTAGCGTTGCTGTTTCCCCAACCTTATAGCTGCTCTTATCGGACGAGAAGGCAAGCATTGTGGCCGAACCCTTTTGGCGGTTGGCATCGCGCTTAACCCAACCAGGCCAGTCGAAGTAGGCAACCGTTCCTGTTGAGTGTCCTCCATGAGAATCGGACACAAGAATTAGGAACTGTCCCCACGCTGGTTGATCTATCTTTAAGTTGAAAGTACCCTTACCATTAGCCGCAGTGCTAATTTTGGTGGTAAATATTCTATCCTGACTACGAGACGTGTTAAAGTCGGACAAATCGTTGGAGCTACGCTCCCACCACCAGCTCCAGCCTAGCTTAAATACGCTAACGGTTAGGTTGCTTCGCGATATGGGTTTCCCGTTATTATCAACAGTTGCAACATTAACAACATAGGAGGTATCGGTAAGGAAGTAGCCATACCTAGTGCCAGGCTCGGGCAGCTTAACGCCAACGTACGAGTTGTATGGAGAGTAGGGCATGGTGAACCTATCGATGCTAAATCCGCCACCCTCTTCGAACACCCTTACGGTGAAGTTTGCGCGTAGCATGCCTGCTGCCGCATCGGAAACATTGATATCGGGAGAGAAGTTGGTAACACCCTCGGCGTTTAGGTTTCCGCTGTAAACGGTTTGCTCCTCGGCCTCGAAGCGCTGGGTGGGATCGTCGAACACGTAGCCCTGATAGTCGTCGAACGAAGTACGAGCGGGCGACAGCACCACATCAACCTTTGCTTTAAGATTACGAGCAGGAGCACCGTGCAGCCAAGCTGCTGTTAGCTTACCCGTTACATCGCTGCTTACGCTAAGCGACTTAACACCAAAGTCCAGAGCAAGTTTTAAGCGGTTTGGCATAATGGTTTCCACCCTAAGTGGCGAGGTAAACACCACTCCACCAACCTTAACGCGGGCTGTATAGGTTCCCGTTAGCGCCGATTGGTCGGTAGGAACAACAAACGCGTACACACCACCCTGATTACTTGTAACTACACTTTTGTGCACCATTTGTCCGCGAGGGTTTAGCACCTCGAACGAGATTGGATGCGAAGCAGGAAGCGTATTCAGCCTATCCTCAAGGATAAAGGAAACAAACAGCGTATCGCCAGGGCGCCAAACACCCCGCTCACCATAAATATACCCCTTAATGCCCTTTTGTACGGCTTGCCCCGACACATCGAATGCGCTTAACGACAGCGAGCTACCATCGTCGAGCTTTAGGTAACCGCGCTGCTCGCCATTACTTGCCACCAAAAGAAAAGGCTTATCGGGCCTATCAATCTTCATGGATGCAAGCCCCTCGCTATTGGTTTCGGCCTGCGCAATTACTTGGTTCTGGTAGTTATATACGCTTAGCTTAACCCCCGACAGAGGATTGGCAGTAACAATATCGGTAACGGCAAAAAGCAATGAGCCATCGTTACCACGCTTTGCAATAAGCCCCAAATCGGAAGCCAGCACGTTACGGGTAACATTTTTATTATAGTAGTAAGAGCTGTTGCATGGATTATCGCGCTCTTTCCAATCGTAGTAATAGTAATCGTCATCGTAGTAATCGTCGTAGTAATATGTGCTGTGCGAATCGTCGCCCGATGAGTAGCGCTCATCAACCTGAGCAATTGGGGCATCGTTAACCACGCCATCGCATGGGTAAACGGAGTACTCCTTTTTAAACGATAGGGTTACGCGATATATGGCACCCGGCTCGGTACGTATCATTTTGGACAAATCGATGCTGTAGGAGTTCCAAACGGCATAGTCCACCGACCCAGCCGAGTTTAGCAGTACCGTTTTGCGAAGCACAAGGCGGCCCACGCGGCGAATCTCCCTACCATCGGACAAGGAGTTTACCTGCATAAACTGAACGATGTTGTTGGCAAATATACGCTCCACCGCAACATCAACAGCCCTTAGGCTTACGGCTTGGAATGGGAATAGCAAACCATTTGATGAGGGTAGAATGGTGCCATTGCCCACCAGCTTAACAGCGGGTTTTAACACCTCGAACTGTAGCGGAATAACAACTGTGCGCTCAATTCGCTTGCCACCTACACCGCGTAAACCATCGGCAATTTCCAGGTTGTACTGCCCATTTAAGCGCGATGCGGGGTAAACCCTGAGTATATTACCCGTTGACACCAACCTTAAATCGTAAACTCCCTGAATGGTAACCAGCCCATCTATTACCTGACGGGGATCTATGGGTTCCGAGAAACGTATCTCAACGTACTGTTCTGGGGTTTGCACCACCCTAGTATCTAACAGCTCAAAGTTCCCTTTAGGAGGAACGGTGTATGATGCCTCCTCTGAGTAATCGGCGCCAATGGGCTTTCCATTCCATGTTAAGCTAACTGTGAGTTCGGCATCGGCTTGCATAATTCCCTCAATCCAAAAACGGTGCTGGGTTGCCTCGCTATTCGACTCCCAAGTAACTTTAAGCTCATCGCCAGCAATTTTGGCCTTTAGCACACTTGCCAGATCGGCAACCGATGCCGCATCGGCAGTATTCATTACACCAGCCAAGCGCCTCTCCTTCCTGCTCAAATCCTCGTAGAACTCCAGCCCAAGTAGCTCAACCTCCATTGCCTGTTTTATTACACGAAACGAGAAAACCAGATCCTCAAGCTCATCGGGCAAATTATCGTAAAGTTTATCAAGGGCAAGGGTGGCAACGTATTCCTTATCGGGGGTAAGCTGATTCTCTGGGGTAAAGGTTAACGTTCGGGGGTCTGTCCACGTTAGCGTTCCCGACACCGAAGGCTTTATTTTCAGTATCCTTTTGGATAAGGGTTCCCCAACTTTATCTGGCTGAACCATATCGCCAGGGAATAGAACCTGTACTGCGCTATTTTTGGAAATTAACCCAGAAGTATAAGCTGATACGTAGCCGCTATAATCGGCCTCAACATCAACGCTAACCCTGTCCTTTGTGCGGTAAAGCACAACAACCAATGCAAACAAGACAATAAAGCCCAGCGCAATGGCAATGGCAAGCCACTTTTTTTTCATTAGTAAGAAACGTGTTAAGGTTAAACTTTTGTTTACTTTATCCAACAGCAAACCCCTTGTATATAAAGGGACAAATAACTATTGGGTGTATATTTTTATAATGGAAATAGAAAGAAATACCACAAGCCGATTTTAAACCACGTTGGCTCTGCTTACAAAAAAAGCATTGGTCAATCTAAAGTGCGGTAGATTTATCAACAAATTTAAACAATACAATGATATAATCTATGCTGAAAAAGCAACAGTATAAATTCAAACTTATTTTGCATCTATTTTTTAACACAAGGATGAACGCAACACTGTGACAAAAAGGCTAATAATTAAGACCAACAAACCCTTTGCGTTGACCAACGTTATTTTTTACAAGACTAATGTTTTTGAAATTAGAACTAAAATTATACCTTTGAGGCATAGCCAATACACTTTCATATTGGGTTGTTTGCTTGGGAGGTTAAGCGCATTGTGATTCTGCCGGAGATCAATCGTTTGCCTCCCATATTTTTTTGCACAAAAAAGCTCCCTTATCGCAAAGGAAGCTTAGAAACAAACACAAGCAGCACAAGCAATTACCCCAAATACTTACGAATTATTGCCTCGAACACATCGACTCCCGAATCTATTAACGTATCGGGGAAGTCGTAGTTGGGCGTATGTAAATCGGGATGCTCCTCCCCTACACCTAATCCAAAAATAAGCGAAGGGAAAGCAATGGTAAAGTGGGCAAAATCTTCGCTCCAACGGTTGGGCTGCTCCATAGATATCAGCTTACGGTTCTGTTCGCTCGCAATGTTCTCCAGAACGGATGTAAGCTCCACATCGCAAACGGAAGCGGGAAACGCCTCCGTAAACTGCGTTTCCACCCTAAGGCCATGCATAGCAGCACTAGCCTCAACCAGCGCTATAGATTTTGCCGATAGCAGCTCCATATCGGGGTTATGAAAAGCCCTTAGGGTAACCATTATCTCGGCATAGCCAGCGCTAGTACCAAACGCCACCTCGCCAATGCGGGTGTAAATTAGCGTTACCAGCACGTACTCCTTAAATAGGTTGATATTGGGCAAAGCCAGCAGCTCCCTAATAATATCGGAAACCGCCAAAGCTGGGTTTAAGCCAGACTCGGGGTAAGCCGCGTGCGACTCCTTACCAAAGAGCTTAACAACAAGCCCCTTTGATGCTGCCGAGAAGGTATTTCTACCCACCACTAGGCTACCCGCAGGATACTTGGGCATGTTGTGAATGGCAAAGGTGTAGGTTGGACTCAAATCAAGATCGGCAAGGCGGCCTATAGCCTTTTCGGCGCCTTTACCCGTCTCCTCCTCGGGCTGATAGAACAGCACAACGCGCCCCTTTTTTATGGGATTTTGGCTTAACCGTACCGCCAAACCAGAAACCATAGCCATATGACCATCGTGCCCACAAAGGTGTGCTACCCCAGGTACGCTTGAGGAGTAGGGTAATGCGCTCCGCTCCTGTATTGGAAGCGCATCCATATCGCACCTAAAAAGGAGCGTTGGCCCTTGCTCTGTTCCGTTGTACACAGCAGCCATACCCTCGCCTGCAATGCCAGAATAGAGCTCGTGTGGCTTATACCTACTTAAGAAAAAACGAATTCTTTTAGCAGTAGCGCGCTCGCTACCGGAAAGTTCTGGGTTTCTATGAAGTTCGCGACGTAAACGTATCAACTCTTCCATAAGCCTAAGTATTACTCAACCGTAAAGGTAGAAAAGTTATTATACGATAATACCGAGAGCAGCGCTTTTAAAACATCAAAAAGGATTAGAACTTAACTCGTAGCGTTGCGTTCCAAGTCATCAACATATTGTCTTTTAAGCTATATTCGCACCGAGAAAAATCAACCCACACAAAATGAACTTACGCACTGTGGCCGTTTACATTAGCGCACTTTTAGCCATGCTATTCTGGGCGCTATCCTTTATCTGGTACAAGGAGGTTTTTGTTTTTTACAAACCCATCACCCTTGTATTCTTAAGGCTTATTGTTTCCAGCATATTCCTGT
The DNA here is from genome assembly GCA_016931855.1 of Bacteroidales bacterium. Lineage (GTDB taxonomy): Bacteria > Bacteroidota > Bacteroidia > Bacteroidales > Tenuifilaceae > UBA5206. Next base: position 21,167 of record JAFGDZ010000060.1, on the reverse strand, counting down.
TTATTGTAACGATATCGGCAAAAAGGCTAAATAAGATTCAAAAGGAGGACTACAAGTACTTTTTGCTGCTCGCATTCTTTGAGCCCTTTATGTACTTTATTGGAGAAAGCTTTGGTGTTAGCCTAATACCATCTACGCTGGCTGCTGTAATTGTTGCTACCATACCGCTATTTAGCCCAATAGGTGCCTATTACTTTTTTAGAGAACGCATATCGTGGATGAATTTTGCGGGTATTATTGTGTCGATTGTAGGTGTTGGCATGGTAATTTTCCACAACGGGTTTAACCTAAATGGCACCAATCCGCTTGGCGTTGCGCTAATGTTTTTAGCCGTTGCATCGGCCATTGGGTACTCCATTGTAATAAAGAGGCTATCGGATAAGTACAACACCTTTAGCATGGTTACCTACCAAAACACCATAGGTATTTTTCTGTTCCTGCCGCTGTTCCTGATATTTGAATTCAAGCACTTTATGAGCGTACCCATTACTGCCGATGTTGTAATACCCATACTAAAGCTGGGCATATTTGCATCAACCTTTGCCTTTATTTTCTTTACGTTTGCCATTAAGAACTTGGGCATAACAAAGGCCAATATCTTTACAAATGCCATTCCTGTGCTAACCGCCCTTTTTGCATACTACTTGCTGGGCGAGGTGCTAACACCCACTAAAATGCTGGGCATTGCCATTGTAATATCGGGGCTGCTGCTATCGCAGGTAAGAAGAGGCATGTTTAAATCGGCTGTAACAAAATGATAGACCCAACGCCAGAGCGGCTCCCATTGCTGGCGAGCAAGGCAAAAAAGGAGCACATGGAGCTGCTAAAACGGCTTAAGCGCCTACCCGACACTAAGGTTGACGAGCTGTTTAGGAACGCGCACAGCAACATTGACTGGGACAACGATTGCCTAAGCTGCGCCAACTGCTGCAAAAGCATCAGCCCCATTGTTATTGACAGGGATATTGACCGCATTGCGGCTCGGCTCCGCATGAAACCATCGGAACTGGTGGATAAGTACCTTGTGCTGGATAGCGATGGCGACTACGTTTTTAGAACCCAGCCCTGCCCCTTTCTTCTACCCGACAACTACTGCACCATATACGAGGACAGACCCCGTGCATGCCGTGAGTATCCGCACACCGACAGGAAACGGATTAAAGGTATTTTTAACCTAACCCTGAAAAACGCACTGGTTTGCCCTGCTGTTTACAACGTACTAAAAGAGATTAAGGGAGAGGTTGGGTAGTTAGGCTTACTAGATTCACCTATTAGGTTTCATCTTTTTTCATCAGTCCAAAAACCCTCACATCTTTTCCTACTATTCCAAAATCGACAGGATCTGACATGTAGTGAGAAATGCTATATGGCTCAATTTGACATTTATTCAGATGTTCTATTATTTGGTTAAGCATTATAGAAAAACAATTAACCCCAGACTTTTTTATATCAATCCAAGTATCCATATAAGGCTTTTCGTCCTCCACAAATGTATTAATACTCTTGTTTTCAGTGTTGCCATAAAGTAAACAACCATAATTCAAGACATAAACATCATTAGGCATATATTTCCCAGCATCATCAAAAGATAGATCGTGAATATCTTCATGGTCAATTGCAAAAAGAAAAGAGAAAAGAGGATTCTTATATTTTCTATCTGTTCGCATACTTACAAGATCTAGCAGTGATGATTCACCTCTTATCTGTCCATTATAAACAGTATTTGCTATTAATTTCCTCTTCATATCTTGTTTTAGATACTTTATCTTTTGCCCAAATTCGATCAAGTCATTTTTTCTTAGAGTTTTTTTTATCTCTCCAACAGCTAGAACTGACTCTATCGGATAGAAAACCGTGCTACTATTTGATTCGAAGAATTTAGGTGTATTTAATCTATCAAAAATTATTATATCAAATTGATTACTTACTTTCCCCTCTGAATTCACAACATGGCCTTGTTTAACCAGATACCGCTCAGGCAAAAACAAACTAATTTTCGCTCGAACCAAACCTTCAATCTCATCCCCCGAAGCCTTTATGTTTCCTGCATTATGAATTGCACTAGAATTCGTTTTTGCACTATTAATCTCACAAATTATAGTTTCAATAATTTGTTTAAATTTTAATTCTTTAACCATCTCTTTCAAACTTTGCAATGATTTTCTAGTTCTTAACAACTATATAATCTCAATAACACGCTCCTCTACATTCATGGAATCCTCGGCCATAACCTCGCGAGTTTCTATGCTATAGATAATCCAACCAGAAGGGCCGTGAATGCGAGCAGCCGTTCGTATCTCATTACTTACCTCAGGAAACTTATTACGGGGAGGAATAGGCGATTTTGTTGCAGCAGCCATATCCTTCAGGTAGCCATAAGCAGCATCGGTTAACTGTTGGGTATTAACGTTTTGCCACATTCTAAAAACGGCATTATCGTCATCAGCGTTAATTTCATCAAGGAGTATGGACACGTCGGTATCAAAGGGTTCTCCGCCATAAAGGTTAGCCAGCTGGATTTGACCCGTTAGCTCCTCGCCCAATCCGTACTTAAGCCCATGAAAGGTATAGAACTGCGAAATATCCTTTACTGCTCCACCCTCTATAGCTGACTTTGACGAGTAGAGGTTTTTAACCTGATTGATAATAGCATCTAAGTTGGGAAGCGCACCATACTCAGCCTTTAAAACTACCAGAGCGCTTGCTATGCTATCGCGAATCTCCTCCCAATTCTCTACACCCTTAAATACACCAAGCTCATCGGTGGTGATTACTACACGCATACCCTCCGATAGCTTCGCTATTCTGAGCATAACAGAATCGGCCGCATCGGGTTTTACGTTCTTATACAGCCACTCAATGGTATAAGTATTCGCGGTTGAGTCTATTATGGTTACATCAACCTCATAGCTGCTAAACTTACGTGCAGTGGTATCGGTATCTCTAATTTTATAGGACTCGTTGGTAATTAGGTAAGTCTGTTTTTCCATCTTATCCCAATAGCCAATAACCTGAACGGTTGAGTCGGCCATGTCAATTTGGCCAAAAGAAACAAGCGGGAACAAAAGTGCAAATAAGAACAAGGAGTAGAGTCTCATTAAAATACTATTAAAAGGGTTATATGCAATTCGCATTTACTTTGGAACGCATTTCAACGTAGCCTTAAACGGAGGCGCACAAATCACTATCAGCGCTAATTTTAGCTCCTGTGATGAGAGAGACAACACCTCCCACTCAAAGTTGGTTAGGTAATCGGTTGGGTAAACACCCGTAGAGATAGGTGGCTGGAAACGTATTCTATTACCAGCTACAACAGGACGCATATAGGCTGTATCCTTACTGTAGCCCAGCATGGGCAAACCGTTGCCAGAGTATGAATGTGCAACAATCAACGAATCGAAGCTAACAAAATTATACTCAACAGAATCGGTAACAACAGTCGTGCTATCCTCCATAACAAGCGTTGAGACATAAACAAACCTATAGTCCAACAGGTTATGCATATTCACTGTTGTTTCGTCATCGGAACAGGAAACTAGCATGATAGCCAATAGCGCTGCTAGCAGTGCGGGGAAACATTTTCTAAGCATGGCAAGTTGGGTTTACTGTGTTTTGGCGGTAACGAATTTAGCAAAACAAATGGCTCAACAATACTATTAAAATGCTTGCGTACCTAATATCATTAAAAATGAGATTTGTTTTACAATAAACATTGCATTTTAACAGCTACAGCCACTTACGCGCTACGCCCAGTAAAATCAGTCCAAAGCAAGCCCAGCTTAGCAGCTATGTGCATAACTTTTACAAAAGCACTAACCGCTTTTTTTATACATTTGCACACCTAACACCATTTTACAACTGTGGAAAATAAGCGTATAGTAATAGCCGTTGATGGCTTCTCGTCGTGCGGAAAAAGCAGCTTTGCCAAGCTAATAGCAAAAAAACTAGGTTACCTTTTTATTGATAGCGGGGCAATGTACCGCACCGTTACCTATGCCCTAATAAAGGAAAATCTTATTAGCAATGGCAAGGTAAATATGGAGCAACTACCCTCTTTTTTAGCATCATTAAAAGTTGGCTTTAAGCTAAACCCTGAGCTGGGTAAACACGAGGCAACGCTAAACGATGTGGTTGTTGAGAACGCCATTCGTACGCTTGAGGTATCCAACCACGTAAGCATTGTGGCCGCTATTCCAATGGTTAGGGAAAAACTGGTTAGGGAGCAGCAGCGCCTTGGCGAGGATAAGGGCATTGTTATGGATGGACGCGACATTGGCACGGTGGTTTTCCCAAGTGCCGAGCTAAAGCTGTTTATGACTGCCGAACCTAAAATCCGTGCAGAACGCCGCCGCCTTGAGCTGGAGCAAAAAGGCGAGCAGGTTACCTTTGAGGAGGTACTTGCTAACATTGAGGAGCGCGACCACATAGACCAAACCCGCGATGCATCGCCACTTCGCAAAGCCAACGATGCCATTGTTCTTGACAACAGCCACATGACCATTGAAGAGCAAATGGTTTGGGTAGAGAAGCTTATTGAGGAGCGCGTTAAGTAACAACTCTCTCCACACACCCAACAACATAACATATTGAACTAGCCAATTAACATCTATTCAAAATGAAAGTAGAAATTGACTCCCGTTCTGGTTTTTGTTTTGGCGTTGTTAACGCCATACGCCATGCCGAAAACGAGATGAAGGAAAATGATACGCTCTACTGCCTAGGCGACATTGTACACAACAGCGAGGAGGTTAAGCGCCTTGAGGGGCTTGGGCTTAGAACAATTTCGCACGCCGATTTGGATAACCTTAGCGGCGCCAAAGTGCTAATTAGAGCACACGGTGAGCCCCCATCTACATACCAAAAAGCAAAGGAGAAAGGGATACAACTTGTTGACGCATCGTGCCCTGTAGTGCTAAAGTTACAGGAAAGGGTAAAAAAGGGATGGGAAACCATGCTCGCAAAGGGCGGACAGGTTGTGATATACGGAAAGAAAGGTCATGCAGAGGTTAATGGTCTTGTTGGCCAAACCAAAGGGGAAGCCATTGTGGTGGAGCACATTGAAGATGCTAACTCAATAGACTTTTCCAAGCCAGTGGTGCTATTCAGCCAAACCACCAAGGATACCGAAGGGTACGAGCAGCTGGCAGAGCTAATCCGCAAACATATGACGCAGCACTTTCCGGCAAACAACCTGCCACTAAAGGTTAACAATACCATTTGCGGACAGGTATCCAACCGCAAGCGTGAGCTAGTTGCTTTTTCGCAAACCCACGACGTTATTATTTTTGTAAGCGGCGCAAAAAGTTCCAACGGAAAAATGCTATACGAGGTTTGCCTTGGAGCTAATCCCAACACCTACATGGTTACCAATGCCAACGACCTAAAACCCGAGTGGTTTGCCACTGCGCAAACGGTTGGCATTTGCGGCGCAACATCAACCCCGCTTTGGCTTATGGAGAAGGTTAAAGAGGAAACGTTAAACGTTAAAGGTTAAACGTTAAAGGTTAAAGGAGAAAAGCAGACTTTAGACGCTAGACTTTAGATTTTAGACAAAGAACCAAATAGTTTGTCTCGTCCTTAGGCGAGACTATACACCAAACACTAAACATCAAACACCAAATCAATCAACATGAACAAATTCTATCCAACAATTAAGCAATCGTTTGGAATTCTTGGCATTCTTCTTTTAATGAGCTTGCTAGCAGGTTTTATTGCACTTTTATTTAATGGGCTACAAATGGCTTTTCCTAATGCTATTTATTTAAAATCGCTAGGATATATGGTGGCTTACGCTCTCTCCTTCGGACTAACAATTAGGTATGCAAAAAGAAAAATTACAAACGAGTACAACCAGGCCTTTTCGTGGGATTTTAACAACATACCATGGGTTATTTACGTAGTTGCCATAGCCATTGGACTTACCAATTCTGTAATAACCGAACCCATAACCAGCCTTATACCCATGCCAGCATGGGCTAAAGAGCTTTTTGAGTCGATGCTAACAAACGATGCTTTCGCCTTTATTGCAGTAGTTATTCTTGCCCCTGTTTTGGAGGAGGTACTTTTCCGCGGAATAATACTAAAGGGCTTCCTAAAGAACTACAGCCCAGTAAAAGCAATCGTAGTTTCCGGGTTACTATTCGGAATCTTTCACTTAAACCCATGGCAAGCAATAGGAGCAAGCTTTGTAGGTGTTATTCTTGGCTGGATTTACTATAAAACCAAATCAATAGTTCCCTGCATCATCATCCACTTTGTGAATAACCTTTTGGCGTTTATCCTCTTCGACCTTACAAACGATGCCGATGGCACCATAATGGAGATGTTTAATAGCACCACGCTTTACCTTGTATTTTACTTTGCAATAATTGCCATAACAACCATAGGATTACTTATTATTGCAAAGAAGCAAGAGACCATTAATCCCGATTAGTATTGTCAACATACATAGACATAATACTGCCGCTGGCATTACCACAGCTATACACCTACTCCGTTCCCAAGGAGTGGGAGGCCAACGTAGTGCCAGGGGTAAGGGTTATTGTCCCCTTTGGTAAAAAGAAGCTTTACTCGGCCGTAGTTAGCCGCGTACACAATCAGGCACCAACGGCCTACGAGACCAAGGATATTGTTCAGGTTTTTGATAGCAGTCCAGTCGTAAACCAAACCCAGCTAAGTTTCTGGAGCTGGATGGCCGACTACTACATGTGTACCGTTGGTGAGGTAATGAAAGCCGCTCTTCCATCGGCTATGAAGCTGGAGAGCGAAACCGTAATATCGGTAGTTGAGCAGGAAGAGGAAGCGGAGGCACCGCTACTATCGGAGAAGGAGGATCAGCTGCTACTTCACATAAAGGCCGAGAAGAAATCGACCATTCAAAGCCTAGCTGCAAGCAGCGGGATATCCAATCCCATGCCCATACTGCAGCAGCTAATAGAGAAAAACCTTATTCAGATTGATGAGGATATAGACCCTGCCTACAAGCCCCGCTTTGAGACGTTCATCTCCATGCACAACAAGTGCCAGAACAACGATGCGGTTAACATAGCCTTTGAGGTTATAGCCAAAGCTCCTGCACGGCAAAAGGTACTTATGTCGTTCCTAGCCCTTGCAGGCCCAAACAAGGCCTTCACGGCCAAAATCAAGAAGAAGGAGCTCCTTACAAAGGCAAACGTATCGGCATCGGCGCTAACGGCGCTAATAGACTTGCAGATACTTTCCGAGGAGAAAGTTGAGGTAAGTAGGCTTGACACCACCCAAACCCAAACGCACGATATGCCGCCGCTATCCAATGCGCAGCAGGTGGCGCTGGAGCAAATAAACCAATCGTTTACCAGCAAGCCCGTAGTGCTGCTGCACGGCATAACATCAAGCGGAAAAACAGAGGTTTACCTAAGACTTATTAACGATGCCATTGCGCAGGGCAAGCAGACACTTTACCTTTTGCCCGAGATTGCCATCACCACCCAAATAATCAACAGGCTAAAACGCATTTACGGCAACAGGGTTGGCATTTACCACTCCAAGTTTAGCGATGGCCAACGGGTTGAGGTTTACCAAAGCCTGCTAAACGATAAGCCTAAAGAGGGATTTCCTGCATACGACATTGTGCTCGGGGTACGCTCGTCGCTGTTTCTGCCCTTTAGCCGCCTAGGGCTTATTATTGTTGATGAGGAGCACGAAAGCAGCTTTAAGCAGTACAATCCCGCACCACGTTACCACGCCCGCGATACGGCCATTATGCTAGCATCTATGCACGGAGCCAAGGTGCTACTGGGCTCGGCAACGCCATCAATTGACACATACTACAACACCCAAACCAGTAAGTACGGCCTGGTTGAGCTAAACGAACGGTTTAGGGGAATTCAGCTACCCGAGATTGAGGTGGTGAACATAATAGACGCACGCAAGCGCAAAAAGATGCACTCGCACTTTAGCGCAAGGCTGCTGGAGCTAATTGGCAGCACGCTGGAGCGCAAGGAGCAGGTTATCCTATTCCAGAACCGACGCGGCTTTGCACCATTCATTGAGTGCGATGAGTGCGCATGGGTTCCCCACTGCGAGTACTGCGATGTGAGCCTAACCTACCACAAGCACAGCAACCAGCTGGTTTGCCACTACTGTGGCTACGCGCTAACCCCAACAAAAACGTGCCTTGCCTGCGGCAGCCCATCGCTGCGCACCAAGGGTTTTGGAACGGAGAAGATTGAGGATGATTTAACCATCTTCTTCCCCGAGGCGCGCATTGCCCGCATGGACTTGGACTCTACCCGCTCCCGTTTCTCGTACGAGCGTATAGTTGATGATTTTGAGCACGGCAAAATCGATATACTAGTGGGAACCCAAATGGTAACCAAAGGGTTTGATTTTGATAAGGTTAGCCTTGTGGGAATCCTAAACGCCGACAACATGCTCAACTTCCCCGATTTTAGGGCTCACGAACGCGCCTTCCAGCTTATGGCACAGGTTAGCGGGCGCGCAGGCCGGAAGGGCGAACGCGGAAAGGTGCTGCTCCAAACATCGCAGCCAGAGCACGAGGTTATTGAGCAAATTGTGGCCACCGACTACCTAAGCATGTACAACCAGCAGCTATCGGATAGGAAAATGTTCCGCTACCCACCGCTTTACCGCCTAATATCCATTACGCTAAAGCACCGCAAACGCGAGGATGTACACGAGGCCGCCAACCTACTAGCCTCCATGCTTCGCAACAAGCTAGGCAACAGGGTACTTGGCCCCGAAGAACCTGCCATTAGCAAGGTTCAAAACTTCTACATCAGGAACCTAATGATTAAGATTGAGCGCGACCGCTCTGTGGTTAAAGCCAAGGAGATAATTAATGAGCAGATAATGCTAATTAGGCAGTATCCACATCTTAAATCGCTAGTTGTTGCTGCTGATGTGGATCCTGCCTAAAGCCACAATACTCCGCCCAAAACATTAACATACAAACACATAACAACAGAATATTGCTTTTTCCTCTAAAAGTCGTATTTTTGAAGAAAAAACATGAATACAGTTGAAATAAAAAAGAATTTTCATCTCCTTATCGATAGTATAAATAACGACAACATACTATTGAAGTTCTATGCTATTATGGCAAGAACCAAAGAGAAGTCCGATGGAAAACTTTGGGCAAGACTTACCGAAGAGGAACAAGAAGAGCTCATTAGAGCCGAAATTGAATCAAACAACCCATCCAACCTAATTCCACATACAGAAGTCCAAAAAAAGCACAAGAAATGGCTTTAACGGTTTATTGGTCGAAAAGGGCTGACAATAAATTCGACAAAATTATAAGCCACATCAACAAAGAATGGGGAGAAACAGTTACAAGGGCTTTTGTAAAAAAGGTTTATGATTTCCTTGATATACTTGTTGAGTTTCCCGAAATCGGAAGCATGGAACATCCTGAAAAGGAAATTCGTGGTTTTATAATAGTAAAGCAGCTAACGCTATTCTACAAAATAAAACAGGATAAAATAATTCTATTAAACTTTTATGACAACAGACAGAATCCCAAGCGAAAAAAATATTAGGTTTTCCTGTTACATTAATGAGTAAAAAGATTTAAACCGCCATAAAAACACTTCAGATAAGGCTATATAAAAGCCTTATCTCATATTTTCCCTCCTTGCAACAAACAGCTATTAAGAGCATGCTTATTCATCTATCGCTATCTATACCCTAAAGAAACCAATCGACTGCCTAAGTATCTCAACCTGTCCAGCCAGCTCCTCTGAACTGGTAGCTAGCTCCTCGGCCACGGCAGCGTTAGACTGCACAATATCATTAAATTGCTGAATGGCGCTGTTTATTTGGTCAATGCCACCGCGCTGCTCGTGGGTTGATGCCGCAATTTCCTGCACCAAGCTGGTTGTGCGCTTAATACTGGGCACCGCATTATCTAAATGACTCTGCGACTCCTCCGATACCTTAAGCGTAGCCACCGCAAGTTCCTTTATTCGGGCAGCGGCAACAGCGCTACGCTCCGCCAGCCTACGAACCTCGGCAGCAACTACTGAGAAACCACGGCCATGCTCGCCAGCCCTTGCCGCCTCAACAGCCGCATTAAGCGCAAGCAGGTTAGTTTGAAAGGCTATCTCGCTAACTACAGCAATCTCATCGGCAATACGCCTAACGGAGGTTACGCTCTCCATCGACGATTTTAGCACCTCATCAATGCGCTTATCAACATCAACAGCAATAGTCTCGGCCATAGCAGCATTATCGGCGCTTTGATCCACGTTGGCAGCCATCTCCTCCATAGAACTGGATATCTCCTCGGCCGACGATGCCTGCTCCGACGCACCCTGCGACAGCTGCTGCGCCACCTCGTTTAGCTGCGTGCTTGCCAAGGATATGCTTACCGCACCCGATGCAACGCCAGAGATAACCCCCTTAAGCTTCTCCATCATGGCAACTACGCCCCTAACCATATCGCCATACTCATCCTTGCGTACAAGCATTGCCGAGGGAATATCAACGGAAAGGTTACCCTGTGCAACCTCATCTACAACTCCACTCCCCTTGCTTATGGATAAAGTTAAATGCTTTGTGGTGATAAAGCTAATTGCAAAAGCTATAATAAAAGCAACAACGGTAAATAGCACTATAACCCAAACAACAACATACTTGGTGGTAGCCCTAAGCCGCTCAACGTTGGCCGAGTAGGCATCAAAGGCCAACATAATGGCCTCTCCCTTAACCTTCTCGTCGCGCTCGGAGCTACGACGGAACGTATCGTACTCGGCAAACATGGTTGCGTTTTGCAGGTAGCGATTGGCCAATGCAGAAACGCCCTTTACCCTACTGGATAGCAGCGGCGACATGCCCTCTCTTACCCTATCCAACAATGCAGAGTTACCTGTTTGCTGATAGTTTAAAAAGTTGGAGTGCGCATGCAACGCATCAAGCAAATGGCTTTGGCGTAGGCGCTCATCCTGTAAAACAAGCTCAATGCTATCCATTAGCATAACATTTGCCCTAGCCAGCTGCGTACTCTCGTTAAGGTAAACGTAGAAGATATCAAAATCGTTAACAAATACCTTTACATCCTCAACCACCGAGGCTATTTGAAAAGCAGCGCTATCAGCCACCAAAACGGTTTTAAGCTTACTCAAATTACTTAGCACAGAATCGATACTAGCCCGTGTGCTAACATAATCTGTCTGTACCTTACTATTAGACAAGGCTCTTGCGCTAACCTGACTGGCAAGAAAATATTTTTCGGCTGTATTAATATAGCGAGTTCCAAGCGCAAAGCGGTTAAACTTTTCTACACCCCAAAGTCCTACAGATGCAATACCCAACAAAAACAGAAAGATAACGCCAAAAACAAGCATTAACTTTCCCTTAGTCCTTATATTTGAAAATGTCATGATTACGCAATTATTTTAATCCCCTACAAAAATTCGACGCAAAATATCAAGATTAGGATGCTGCTTTGAGACACAGTAACGTGCACCGCTAGAAAAAATACTGTAAAGATTCTCCCTAGTATAGCTACCAGTTACCGCAACCACAGCAACATTTAACCAGTTTGTTTCCTCACTTAACCGATGCATAAAACCATGAGCCCCCGCAGAGTCGGCATCAACAAGAATAATATCAAAATCGGTTTTTTTCAGAAGGGTTGCCCCTTCATTAAAGGAATAGCAAATGGTAATGGCCACCCCCCTAGGACTGGCAGCCTGCTGCAGTACGGATTTCAGATTTTCGGAATAGAAAGGATGCTCGGAGCAAAAAAGAACTTGAAACGACGACTTCCCTCCTACACCCAACTTCCCTCCAGGCTTTACCTTAAGCAGAGCATTGCTGCTATTACTGTTGTCGCTGCTTACGCAAAACGAGCTAGACCTAACCGCCTCTGCCATAAAATAACTCATAGTAACTTACCCTTTAACTTAATACAGCAAAGGTTGCGGAATTAACGCACACTATAAAAGAATAGGGAGTGAACAGGGAAGATTAGGGAGTGAACCAGATTACAGTACAGCAACACACCGGAAAGCAAGGCCACGCAATTACATTATAATTCCATAATCTTGCTAAACCTACTATCCATGCAAACACTAAGGTCGGTTGTAATAAACTGCCCATTGTAGAACAGGCTGAAAATGGTTGCAGGAGTTGGTGAGGCTTGCGCCTGCGCCTGGGTTTGGAGCTTAACTATGGTTAAGGGGATATTGCGTTTACGAGCACTCTCAACTAGCGATTCAGTAACATGATACTCGGTAAACGGACATCGGTTGGAGTAGTATGCAACAAGCCCACTACTAACCTCGCAAATAGCATCAATGGCCGATTGCCCAAACTGTGGCGATGGAGCAGCAGCATCCAACTTCTTAACCAGAAGGCTAAAGCCAGAGGGCAACTTGGCGCACTCCACAAAACCCTGCCGTAATAGCCACTTTGTATCGCTCATAAAATGGAACTTCTTTGTACCTACAATGGTTACCAATCCGCTTTTCCCCTGTAATAAGGCATCGTCAATTGCCGATTGCAAAAGAGCCTTGCCATACCCATTCCCCTTGTACTGCCCCGAAACCCAGAAACACCCAATAAACAGGTAGTTGGGCGCATCAACGGGTGCCCAGGCAGTTTCGGCAGGGCCATACTCAATAAAAACCTTTGCGCGAGCATCAATTCGCCTAAATACGTAACCATTGGCAAACTCTTGTTTTAGCCATTGCTTTTTTTGCTGATAGCCATAGGTACACTTTTTATCGGAAATAGCGCAGCAAATGTGCTCCTTCTCAATACTTTCTGGCGTAAGGGGAATAAGATTTTCCATTACAATAAGGATATGTTTTTAAAGCGATAAGTAACCAATTCCTAAAATTACAAAAAAAGTTCTACCGTTACTTTAATGGACAAAGATGTAATACACTGTAAAAAAGGATTGCACTTCTAATGTCGTTTAGTTAGCCCTCCTTTTCTAGTATTTGTTTAAACTCTTAACCAGCTGATTAGCAATTCACATCTAACCAAAACACAAGGTAGCGCATCCTCAAAGTCTCAGCACAAATGCAGCACCCCTTCGGGGCGCATCTAGTCTTGCTTTCTTACCCCTCGGCTTCACCGAGGGTTATTGAGATTTAAGCCTTTCAGGCTTTGTGCGTCCACTAACTTTTAGCCACGGAGTGGCGCTATATTAATAACCGTGGATAATGAGCAACGCGAATTGCCCACGGCACACTCCAACCGCTAACCTCCTGCCCTGAAAGGATAGGATTAAAAATGCGTATCGGATTGTCGAAGCCATTCTACCGACAGATTGCCCCTAATGGGGCTTAAAACAAGCTTATCAAAAACCATATTCACCCATTTAAACGGTGGTACAAAAAAAGAGCCTGCACCAAAGTATGATGCAGGCTTGGGGGATAATAACGGAGTGTTAAATGAACCCCCAGGGGAAACAAACCTTAGCAGTAAAAACTTCCCAGTTTAACCCAAACTGCTAATCATCAAGGTTGTTATCATCAAGTTCTACCGACTCCTCAAGTGCCTCAATAATTCTGCTGGCTAAATCGCCATTGCCATCGGCATCGTTAGGGCCAATCTCAATAACCCCATCGCCATTGCCATCGGTTGCCAATGAGAAGTTCATGGTTGTTAGGCTACTAACTATTTGCGCAATATTAAAATCGATGTACAGCTTCATTGTTTCACCAGTTAACGCAAAGCTGGAGCGGTTAGGCAGGCTAATTTCAAACTCAACCTCATTGTTGTACCATAGCACAAATGGGGTGTTGGCAATGGTTCCTGTAATGTATATAGAGCGGTTGTACATGCTCTGTTTAGAAGCATCGAGGCACCGATCGAACTCAAACTCTACCTCCTCGTAAGCAGCGTTAGGAATAAGCGTAGTGCCCAACGACAGCCCACTAAGCGCCTCCTGCGACATAAGATTCACAAGGAATGGGCCTTGTAGCTCCTGTGCGGCAATAATGCTATCGTTAAGCTTATCTTCCCACTCATCGGTAAAGTCAAACTCAACCTCGCTTATGTTAACCCAGAAGTTCTCAATAACAATACCCTCGGCCACGGTGCTCTTGGCTGGTGAAGCAACAGTAGGAAGCTCCGCACTAGACTTAACAACTAACTGAACCTCAGTAAACACATCCTCAGTAGAAACATCCTCGCATGATGTAAATGCCAACGCAGCAAGCGGTAGTAACGCAAATCTTTTCATTGCTGTAATTTTTAGTTATTATGATTATTTGGTCTTGCTTGTTTGTACACTAAGGACGAATACGTATGCCTACAGGTTGGAATGCGATAGAAAACTTTGGGCACAAACAGCCAATAAAGAAGAAGCCACAAGCGGCTTTAACCTGCAAATTACACATCAACAAACTAGTACGGGAGAGCTAGAAACGACATAGTAGCGCAGAAGCTACCTAAAAATATTGTAGTAAAGGGTAAACCTAAATTCCAGGCTGCGGTTGTGCGTACGCTTTAGGGAGGATGGGATATTGGCCTCGCCAGCATAGATATTTGGCAAGCCCCACTTTAAGCGCAAACCAGGCGATAGCACTATGCGGCTGGTAAGCATAACCTCCACATCCTGTCCCAGCACAAAGCCATAATCGCTACTTGAGTACCTGTGGTCAACCGATTTGCTCTCGCCTGCAATAGTTTCCGATGCCGATGTTAGGTTGGAGTAGAACATCCCCAACGAGGTGGTAAAACCATAGGAATTTGATTTTAACCAGCGCTTTGTGCTGCTATACTTAGCAACCAGCTCAACTTGAGTGTAGTAAAGGGCAATATCCTTACTGCTGTAACGCCCGTAAATGTACTCCTTGTACGATTGGCCTGTACGCGATTTAAAGAACAGGCTCGACTCTGCGCTCCAACGGGGCGAGAAGCCATACCTTACGTTAAACCCAAAATCGGGGTAAACCTTCACGTCCGATTTGGTTAAGCTATTCCTCTCTAACCCTTCCATGGTTTCGCTACCAAACAGCCACGTATTCTTTATTGCTGATGTTGCCCCAACCGATAGTGCTCTTAGGTGCCCTGAACGTTCCTTGGTAACAGGCGCAACACTTGGAGCATATGCCAAAAAGTTGCCCAAAGCCATGCTTGGGCTATCCACAGCCAATTTGTGAACCACAGCCTGCTGGGGAGCAATAGTGCCTAACGTAACAACACCAGCCACCTGCCCATCCTCCTGAGCATCGCTTACCAAAGGGTTATTCTGGGGATGAGCACCATTGGTTTCCGCTGGTTTATACGATACCACTGCTGCCAACGGCTCACCAGTGGCCGCATTGTTGCTACGCACAGCGCTGTGCTGGGCGGTTGGATTCGTAATCAGATTCTCATTACCGCTACCTGCGGGACTAGTAGCCACAGGCTTAACAACCTCCACCTGTGAACCCAACGTAATGACCGATGGCTGTACCACTGGACTACTAACGGTTAACCAGTAAGCTACAACGCCCATTGTTGCCAGTAGTGCCACCGAGGCTGCCCACGACACGTACACCCAAATGGAACGGGAACGACGGTCGGAATCCAGCTCGGCCGATATACCTTCCCAAACATCATCAATATCCAGCTGATTGGAAACACCTGTCCACACCTCATCAACATCGAGCTGATTGGCAATATCGTCCCAAAGCCCTTGCGGGGCTTGCGCGGAAGAGTTCTCCACCCTATTACGATACTGACCTATAAGCTCCTGCTCGTTCATAGTAGTGCCAATTCTTACTTAACCCATTCCTGTAGCAGCTGGCGCGCCCGGCTAAA
Source organism: Bacteroidales bacterium (assembly GCA_016931855.1). Taxonomy (GTDB): domain Bacteria; phylum Bacteroidota; class Bacteroidia; order Bacteroidales; family Tenuifilaceae; genus UBA5206. Next base: position 5,405 of record JAFGDZ010000060.1, on the reverse strand, counting down.
CTGCGATTTTGATGTACCCTCGGTGATATTCAGCCTCTCGGCAATCTCCTTGTGCGAGTAGCCCTCAAGGGCAAAAAGATTGAATATAACCCTAGCACCCTCGGGTAATCGCTTTACGTGAGCCAGAATATCCTCACTGCCATAGCCACCCAGCTCCTCATCGTTGCTTGGGGTAACATCGGCAATGCGCTCCACATCAACAAAGTTTGCCTCAACGCCTTTTCTGCGGTAAAAGTCAATTGCGGTGTTGGTAATTATGCGTCTAATCCACCCTTTTAGAGAACCCCGCTTATCAAACTGGTCAATACTTTTAAAGACCTTAATAAACGCCTCCTGTAGAATGTCCTTAGCAGAGTCCCTGTCCGACTCGTACGCCAAGCAAATGGCATACATCTCATTGGCATACTTTCGGTACAGCTGCTCCTGCACGCGCCTATCGTTCTTTAGGCATCCTGCAACAAGGTACTCATCGGTTAGCGGGTCAAAGGCAGTCATTATAAAAAGAGTTACTACTTAACTGTGGCTCTCAGCGTTTTAGCCAGTTGAAAAAGAAAAAACTGGTGTATGCTTGTATTATCCACACTGGATACCACTATGTGCTCAATCCCATCATCGCTTATGCTAACTGTGGCATTTTCAAAGTAGTCGCGGTTAATTCCAGCAATAGCTTCCATAGGGTTTAGCTTTAGCAAAAGGGTATATGAGTTCCCATCAACAATGGAAATAGGCAGCAAACCTGCCGCACCCGTTGCCTCGCAGGAGAATACCTCCATGGGGTTAACCAAAAAGTAGATAGGACGCTGCTGCCCGCCAATGCTAGTGTAGGCTCCCTTTACCAGCAGCCCATAGTCGTCGCTATCAACCAGCTCATCCTCATAAACATCGTCATCAATCTCGGCAAGAGTAAGCTTCCAGCTCATTAAATCATAAACACCCTGAGGAATATCAAAAAAGGTAACATACTTAGCCGAATCGCCAGCGGCAATAACATAAGTACCGTGTTCTACCCCAGCCTGCGTATCAAAGTAAACACCTTCGCCCACTTGGCGTAGCCCAACAAACCCAATGCTGCCTACTCCCACAACAGCCTCAGACAGGCTAACATACACTTGCTGTGCGGATTGCTGATTTATACCGATACCAAAATCTATCCTAACAGGATAGGTTAGCATATCCTTATTGCATCCTAAAAGCAGAAACAGAAAGGGTAAAAGGACAATGCCAAGCCGACACCTACCGAGTAAACGTTTAGCCATAGTAATGGGTTTAGTAATTTATAGACGATTAATAGACTCCAAAGGTTGGAATGCTTTAGAAAAAAACAAACTATTGTTATGCCGATTTTGGTATAACGCACAAAGAACAGCGTAAAGAGCTAGCACGAAAACCTGTCTGCGTTCAGCGTAACACTAGCTGGACACACGCTTATTCCGTGCAAAGGTGCTTAGGTTTGTTGATATTGAGAAATGGCTAGACCCCCCAGCCAAATGGTAGTATGCACGGCTGTAGCTAATATTAAACTTTGATATTTTAACGCCCACACCCCAGCTAAAGCCCACGGCGCCTACCTTCTCCTCCACCCTAAGCTCGTTGCGGCGCTGGTAGTTATACCCACCGCGCAGGTAGAATCCCCTTACCGGGGTAAACTCAACGCCAAAAACCACGTGGCTTAGCAGCTCGTTGCCAAAGCGCTCAACGGCACTTGGCCTGTTGTTATCGGATAGGCCAAAGGCATCCTCTTCCTCCTGCCGCTCGTACCACAGGTTCCAGTTATGCAGCTGATGAAGCGTTACCACAAACCTAAAAGGCGCATGTTGCAGCTTGTAGCTTATGCCGCCCACAACATCAAGCGGAATAGGCTCATAGTTCCCCGGGGTATAGGGTTTGAGCATAGAGCCCATATTACGAAGCACCAACCCTGCCGAGAACAGCCCGTTGCGGCTACGGTACGCCACGCCAATATCGGCAGCAAGGCCAAAGGCGCTGTACTGCTCAAGACTAGAGAATATTGATTTTGCGGTAACACCTGCTGTAAACAGCGAGTCGAAGGCGTAGGAGTACGACACGTTAGCTACCGTTTCCGATGCGCCAAACGTTCCCGTTATACTGCCCGACACATCGGAGGCATCAAAATCGTCATACCCCACCCGCTGAAAACCAATGGACGCATTACCCATACGTCCCAAAGAGCGGGAGTACGATGCGCTGCCATACTTAACATCGGCAAGAAAGCCCACATAGGCAAAGGATAGGTGATTGTGCATATCGGCGCTAAGCAGCGCAGGGTTATGGACAACAAGCGAGGCATCGTGCTCATCGAAGGCAGCAATTTTGCCACCCAGAGCAGCAGCACGGGGCGACGAGGCAAGGTTAAGAAACGCAAACGTGGCCTCACCCCCAATCTGCGCAACGCACAAATTAGGCAGAGCTGCAGCAATCAACAAAAACAGGAATAACCAACGCTTCATGTAGTAAGGTATAGAAGGGCTAAAATTAGGAAAAAAGGATTACACATCCTTTTAATAACTGCATTGGATGGCATTTATTGCACAGCGCTACTGTTTAGGAAGGATTGGGTTGGGTGGAAGCACATTCCAATGCTGGTTCGCTTAGCTTATTCGACCCCGGCTGGGGTCGGGGATTCAACAGCTTTTTATTGCTATAAAGATATGACTCCGCTGGAGTCATATCTTTTTGCTGTACAAAATCATTCAAGATAACCATATAGGAAAACAGACAAAGCACCGATCACAATATATCCATGTATTTCTTAAGCTTTTCGCAGGTATAATAACCAAATATTCCATCGGAATTTTTCAAACAACTCTCCCGTTGGAATAGCTTAAGGGCTGCTATAAGCTCTTCGTCTATACGCTCCGACTCATTCTTTAGCAACACGGCTCCATCACCCTTTCTGTTTTGAAACCATCTGTTTAGCGCCTTTTTTACATCAACAACCGATACACCCAACTCTTCGAAATAAATCTTGTTAAGCCCAAACACCTTTTCTAGCATCGTTTCTGACGGTAGAGAAGAAACATGCTCATTAAACGAATTTATTAGATACTCTCTTGATGCTGTTTTCTGCGAGTTAATAACAGATTCTAATGAATCTATACGTTTATTGGCTTTTCTAATCTCATCTAAAAGTTTGAACCCATAACCAAATAGCGTTACCTCTTTAGTAAAAGGAATAATGGCGGCAACAAACGAAAGTACAAACCAGTGAACAGCACCTTCGGTAGGAACATTTAAATACCTTAGCACAGCTGATGGCTGTTGCAAGACGCTAACAACACCTAGCACCAAAAAAATGGCTGAAAATAGGATTGCAATAATGGCTACTACTCTTTTCATAATCGTAAGTTTTATATTAATACATCAAATGCTTAAATAGTTGCTAGAATAAAATACATTCCCCAAACCGTTTAATTCAAAACAGGTTCAACTGGCAGTGTAAACGAGAAGGTAGAGCCAGCGCCTAGCTTACTCTCTGCCCAAATACTACCCCCATTCCGCTCAACAAACTCCTTGCATAGGATTAGCCCCAATCCAGTACCCTTTTCGTTATGGGTACCCTGCGTGGAATAGTTCTGAGCGATATTGAAAAGTTTATCCATTCTCTCCTCCGATATCCCAACTCCCTGGTCGCTAATACGTACCGTAAGCATGCCATTATTGCCACCGTGGCTCGATATTGTAACACCACCCCGAGTGTCCGTAAACTTTAGCGCATTCGATATTAGGTTACGCAGCACGGTGCTCAGCATCGCCCTATCGGCGTAAACCATTGTGGGCGCAGCTATCTCATTGCTAACCACAACGGACTTATGCTCGGCTATACAGCTTAGCAGCTGCAATGCCTCCGACACAAGCACCGCAACATCAACGTACTCTGGCTTATACTCTAGCCTGCCCGATTGCGACTGTGCCCATGTTACCAGGTTCGTAATTAAGTCCATGGCGCTTTTAGATGCAGCCAGAATAAAATCGGCATACTCGGTAATCTTCTCGTAGTTCTTCTCCCCAATCCCCTCAACCAGCAGCTCGCTAAAGCCGACAATGGAATTAAAGGGCGATTTTAAATCGTGTGCAATAATGGAAAAGAACTTATCCTTTGTAGCGTTAAGCTCAATTAGCCTTTGCTCATTATCCTTAATGGCCGTAACGTCGTAGCAAGAACCAATATAACCTAAAAAGGAGTCATCCAAATCGTAAAATGGTCTGCCAAAGTCGCGAATCCAGCGGTACTCGCCATGCCTATTCTTCATGCGATACTCCATTAGGAATGGCTCCCGCTTATCGAACGCGGTAACATAGGTTTGTAAGCATATGTTAAAGTCGTTGGGATGCACACCCTCGGCCCAGCCGTTGCCAAACTCCTGCTCCATGGTACGCCCGGTAAACTCAAGCCAAGTTTTGTTAAAGTAGTCGCACAACTTATCTAGCCTCGATCGCCATATTAGTGCAGGAAACTCCTCAAAAATTTTTAGGTATAGCTCCTTGGCCTTGGAAATCTCTATACGTTCCTTTTTAAGAAATGCATTCTCCTTTTCTAGCGCTTCAATCCTATCCAGGAGGCTCTGAGTCTCTTTTTCCATCGTTTATTTTTGGGATTGATAGTTTTGACACTACGTTTAAATTGGTAGCCAACAGATAACATACGCCAATGTGCTAGGCACACTAAATATAGCAAAAAAGTGACATGCAAATCAACTTACCGTAGGGCTATGCGCGCTCCCTACCATGATTTCTTCCCATCAGAGGATATCATTTTCAGTTGTACGATAATTTCGTACAACTAAGAAAACCCTTCTTTATTTAGCTTTCGTTTAAGGTCGCTCCAATATCGTCGAGGATTATTACTTTCTGTGAGAATTTCAACTACATCAATAATTGCAAAATACCATTTTTGTTCAGTTTCATTCCATTCAGAACGAATTTGCTTACTCTCAAATAGCTTTACATTACTCATAGTTTCATTTAAAAATTTCGTGGCGGCATCATCAGCCCCAATAAAAGGGACTGACAGTTGAACTAAATCCCTACGGGATAGCTTCTTTCAAAAACAGCACAAATCTTTTTAGTCACAATCCGTTATAGCTGCATTATTCACTTTTAAATAATGCTTTTTGCGAAGCTGCAGTAGCCTACAACGTACCTCCTTAAAAAGCCTCATTCACATGAGGTTGGGTATTGTATTGCCTTGATTGTAGCTTTTTAGCCAAAAAGGAACAGGATTTCGGCTTCTGAGCCCCTAGGACGGGCCATTTCTTAAGCTCAACTGCTTAAGAACGGGAAGACGGTACCACGGGTACCCTTGCCAAAAACATCAAAAACCGACTTAAAGTGCATAACAGCAGGTTGTAGTCCTAACGGGATGTAGCTCAACCGAGAGTCATCGC
>JAFGDZ010000059.1 GCA_016931855.1 Bacteroidales bacterium | reverse complement strand
TTGTCAAATTCGTTGGATATCTGCGAGTTTAATGAATGTGTCAAAGTTTTGTCATGTACTTAGAATGTTTAGTTAAACAAGTTATTTAGTTGTATTTGCAATTTAGACAAAAAGATGTCATATGTAAGGTGTTTTCCAAACTTTTTAAAGAAAAAATTATACACCTTAATCGTGAAGCCTATGCCGTGGGGTAATTACGAACCTGTACTTCTGTTTCTTACACTTATTTTTTTTGTTCTTCGGTACAATACGAGACGATTGGTAGGTGAGAGTTTTAGAATTTGTATTTTAAAATTATTAATAATCAAATAGTTGGTACTTTGCATGGATAATTCATTAGAAAAATAGTTTTTTAGTCTAAAATATCTAAATTGAGCAATTAAGAGTTATTGGCTGTTACAAGAAATAGAGTTCAATTCTGAGCGTTAATACAACAATTATATTATTGATAATGAAATCTATAGACAATGCCAAAAAATTAAACAAGTTCTTAGAAACATTCTTTTAAAAAATATCAATTTTTAAAAAGCTTTGTTATGTACTTTGAGGTTGCTTTTTAATTTTAATGCGACTGCAAGGCGCAAGGCGGGCAGGAAAAAATTAAAACCCCGCGCAAGTGGGGGTATTATCTTTTTCTTTTCGTTCTTCGATTTTTTATCAGGAATCATTTCATCTCAACCGTCTTAGTAGCCTTTACGCTAGCTCTGTTTTTGTGTTGGTAGAGGTTACATATTAACCAAGGCTACCTAGCTGTTTTCGCTATTTCCTGGCCAATCAAGTATAATTTGGGCAATGTTGTTGGCATGGCTGCCAATGGTACGTAGCATGCTAACCAGTTCTAAGTGGGTTTTGGAGCTTAGAACCGACTTATCTACATCCTTTTTTAGCCTATCAAAATGCTGGCGCTCCAGCTCTAGTCCAACCTCTTTGTACTGTTGGTACTTTACCTCCATTTTCTTGGCCTTTTGCAGGTTAAGGGTAGCAAATACCGCCATTGCTCGCTTTAGCTGCTTTTGGGTTAACAGGTGGAACTCCGTTAGCTCCAGCGTACCCTCGGGCGAGAACTCGTAACCCGATTGCAGCCACCACTGCGCCCTTTGGGCAAGATTTTTTGATACGATATCGGCCACCTGCTCAAACTCCTTTGTGGCATACATAATTTGGAAAGCCTCCTGTATGTGCGTTTCCTTAATATCCTGACGGGTTAGCTCTATTAGGTAGCTGTTTATTTGGTCGCGAAGGCTGTCCACAATCTTCTCCGAATGGGAAATTCGCTTAAGCGGTTCGGCATCTTTAGATGTGAATGGGGTAATAATATCATCAACCATTTGTTGCACCAGCTGCCCCATTTCCAGAACCTCCTGCTTTGCAACGTTTAGTGCCATAGCAGGGGAACCCAGAAGATTCCTATCCAGATGCTTAGCCTTAAACTCTAGTTTTTTAGTTTTCTCCTTTGGTGTAATGCGTTCAATAAACGCGGCGTAGCGCATGGAGAAGGGCAGCACAACTAGTGTTATTAGCACGTTAAAAATGGTGTGAGCATTGGCTATTTCGCGGGGGATACTGGCAATTGAGCTCACCCCATTAGAACTAGTTATATACCTAACTAGCGACGCAAAAGGGTCTATTAGCCCCACAAGCAAAAGGATTCCAAAAACCTTGAAAATAGCGTAGGCAAGGGCTACCTTCTTTGCCTCGCGACCTGCACCTATAGATGCTAGGATGCTGGTTACTGTTGTGCCAAGGTTTGCCCCAAGTAGCAGCGGAATGGCCGACTCTAACGATAACAGCCCCTGTGTGGCCAGTGTAAGCATTATACCAATAAAGGCTGCGCTACTTTGTATGAGCGCAGTGAATATTGTCCCTGCTAAAATTCCAAGTAGTGGGCGCTCAAGGTGCGACAGCATCTCAATGAAGGGATCGTATGAGCGGAGTGGCGACATGGCCTGGGACATGATGTACATTCCGTAAAACAGAATTCCAAAGCCCATTAGCGCCTCGCCAGCGCTACGAAGCCCCTCTCTCTTACTAAAGGTGTATATGCCAAAGCCTAGTGCAACAACCAGCAGCGAGTAATCGGAAAGGTTAAAGGCAATTAGCTGAACAGTGATTGTGGTACCTATGGCTGCGCCAAAAATCATCCCAATGGTTTTCTCAAAGGGAAGCAATCCAGAGCGAACAAAACCAAGAATCATAACCGTTGTGGCGCTACTACTTTGTGTAATAATTGTCATTAGCGCACCAAAAACGGTTCCCCTAAGGCTGGTTTTGTTCATGGTACCCAGTATGCTCCTGATTTTATTTCCAGAGCTCTGGCGTAATCCCTTGCTCATGGCGTTTATGCCGAGCAGGAAAAGGGCTAATCCGCCCAAAAGCCCAACTACCAGCATGGTTAGCCAGTTTGATTTACGGGCGGTAGCCGTAAAGAGCGTAACCTGATTGGGAATGGCACTTTTTACGCCTGCCGAAACGATGTACTCACCCTCTGTATCGCCAAGGAAAAGAGTGGTGCGGGCTATGCCCACGCTATCGGTAACGGTGCTGTAGGTTGTGAGGCGCTGCCCAGCTGCTTTGTCGGGGGCAGAGGTTATGGTAAAGTACACCTCGGCACGGCTAATGGCGTTGCCCAGCGTATCGGTAACTTGCACCACAAATGGTCGTATTGTGCTGTGGTTTACATTGCTGAACTGCTTGTTGCCGTTTAGCTTGTACTTATCTGCAGAGGACTTTTTTATAACCCATGGTTGGGGTAACAGCTGGGGCTCAATGCCAACGGTGCGCGATGGGAGTAGTAATCCCACCGCAAGTAAAGCAATGAGAGCAAATGCTTTTGCTATGGTTATGCCATTTTTATGCATGAAGTGAAGCGTTAATCGTGAGACGAGAAACGATTTGGGCTCTGCCAAAATCATATATCTCCTTTAACTTTTAATCTCGCCTAAGGGCTGCTTGTCTTCTCGTCATAGCCGAGACAAGCTGAACTCAGGCGAGGAGACAAGCTCTTTACCCTTTACGTTCTACTTTACCCTTCCAGCTCAGCAATGGGGCGGTTAATAAACGTAATAAGCGGATGCATTAGTTTGTACATCTCTAGGGCGCGTTCAAGAAGGTTATCACTACACATCTCCTCGTTGCTCATTGGGCTATGAGGCGATATGTGCTTAAGCTTTAGGTACTCGGCCACTGGCGACTCCTTGCTAAAGCCCTGAGGAACACGCTTTAGGCTCTCGTCGGCAAAAAACGAAAAGGTTTTGGCAAACTTTGGCTCGTTTACAATGGCCAAGAATTCATCGGAATAAGTATCCATATCCTCCCGTATCTCCTTCATTACCGCTGGTGGAGCCATGTAAATACCTCCCGATACAAATGAGCCCTCGGGCTCGGTATGGAAGTAGTATCCTGCATAGGATCCCTTTCGTCCTGCTTTGGTGATATAGGCACCCATATTGGTTTTGTAGGGTTCTTTGTTGTGCGAGAAACGCACATCGCGGTATATGCGGAACACGCAGTCCTTTGGTTCTATGGATCCAATGGTGCTATCAAACTCCTTTATGCCAATAATTAGCTTGCCCACAAAGGCCTCAAACTGTGACTTTGCTTCTATGTACTCACTCTTATTTTCGGTAAACCAATCCCTATTATTGTTAACCTTAAGATTGGTTAAAAAGTTAAGCGTTGTTTTAAGCATCTCAACAAAAGTTTGTTATAACTTAACGTGGAATTCTTAGTACATGACAAAACTGTTAAATAATTGTAAATCAACTAAATAACAATTAAAAACATTTGAATAAAACCCTGATATTCAGTA
>JAFGDZ010000058.1 GCA_016931855.1 Bacteroidales bacterium | reverse complement strand
TACTGAATATCAGTATCTTAACCAAATGTTTATGCTGCTTTTTTATTGTAAGTCAGTAAGTTGTTTTACTTGCGAAAGTTGAATTATATACAAACTGAATTTCCAAACCAGGTGTTGTAACTGCTTCGTTTTTTGAGTAAACAATTTTCTGTGGGACAATTTGCCCTCCACTATTCTTGTAATTTATTGTATAATAGTTGCCATTCTTATCCCTAACCTTATTCAGCCACCACTGATAAGGAGTTGAACTGCCAATGGGAAGAAAGCGTGAATCTGCTGTAAAGCCATATTCTAATATGGTTCCATCCTTCGTGGTTACTTTAAAACACATAGATGTTCCCACCTTTACCGTTTCTATTTTAGAAAAGGTTTCATTCTCTGTGCCGTACTGCGTACTTTCGCCCCAGTAAGCTCCCGATATAGGAACCATCCTATTCCCATCTAAACTCAACCTATCGTCTGTGGAGTAATTAACTGCGGAGTAATGGCCATCCTGGGCAAGCGTACACCCCTCTCTTGCAATATAGGATAAACCATTTAAATCCCAGCCAAAACCTAGTAAACCCCACCCTCCTTGACTGTTGTATTGGATGCTTATATGCGGGGTTAATCCTCCTGCTCCAGCTGGCATCTCTATTGGTATTTGGTAAGCAGAAGCCCCATTGGGGGTTACATTGAAAGAGCCAGGGATAGAGCCAACTTCCGATTGTGCGGTTGCAGTTATACTGCACATAAAGAGTGCAAAGAAGATCAGTATAACAGTAATAATGTTTTTCATTATAGATGTTTTATTTTGATAATTATCAGGATTAGTATCAAATGTTCTGTTATCGGTAACAGCGCGAATTGTTACTGTTTTATAACTTTAATAGTAGTTCGTTTTGAATTTTCACCCATTAGACTTAAAATGTATATTCCATCAGCCTCTTTTGTTATGTCAAGGGTAAAAGGTGTAGTGTAAATTTCACCATGCATAACCATTACACCCGAACTGGCATGTAATAAGAACCTATTATAATAAGGTGTTCCGTTAATGCTATTGGGAAGTTCAATGGTTAATATTCCTTTGGTGGGATTTGGGTAGAGAACAACGTCTTTGTAGTCAATCTTTTCTGTATCGTTGTAATCTGTAGTGTTGTTGGATTGCAATGCGCTTGTCCTCTGTAGGTTGACAACTAGGCACTCAAGCCGATTCCCATTCGCATCATAGACATATTCTATGGTATGGCTATTTTGTTGTGCTTTTGTATTAAGGGTTACCGCTAGTATCAGAAGAACTATTGTTGTAATGTTTTTCATAAATAATATTTTTAATCGAAGGTATATATTCATTTGCGTATAACAAACATGTTGTGCAACATTTGCTGGTAGTATTTTTTCTCGGCAAGCAACAAGGTGGGTGGTAACCGATAGATTCTAAGTAAGTTATTGGGTTGGTGGGTGTTTTAGGTGAATCAACAATTCTATTAAAGAAGGAAGTTATCGGAATTTATCGGAGTAATTATAAAGCGTACAGCCAAATCTGTGTGTATCTGTGCAATTTGTGACATCCGTGTCCAATTAAAAAAGTAGCCTCGGGAGTCAGCGGGAGTTATCGGAATGATGGGAAGTATATTGCCGCGCCTATCCATCATCAATCCTAATCCGTAGTTATCTGTAACATCTGTGTTATCCGTGTTCAATTATCAATATCTGTGTTCATTTGTAGTATCTGTGTTATCTGCGTTCCATTGTCCCTATCCATAAGGGCTACAGCGTATCTAGTTGACTTTCCGCGCGAAAAGTTATTAACAGGGTGGTAAAAAGTGGGTAAAAGTGGTTGAAAGTGGGTTGAATTTGTATAATTTTACTTTTTGAAAAGTGAAAATAATATGTCTTCATTCATAGGCGATTACGTTTGTAAACTTGATGAGAAGGGGCGTTTGCTCTTTCCATCGGGCTTTAAGAAGCAGAACGAAGCTGCTTCCGTAGATCGCTTTGTGGTAAAGAAGGACATATTTGAGAGCTGCTTAGTGTTGTATCCTTTGGATGAGTGGGAGCGTCAGAACGAGCTTATAAAGCGTCACACAAACCCATACAGCAAGGAGCACAACCGATTCTTGCGTGAGTTTTACCGCGGTACTGCTGATGTTTCGCTCGACTCTAGCGGCCGACTGCTTATTCCAAAGCGTTTACTCGATTTGGTGGGGGCTGGTCGTGAGCTGGTTTTGGCGGGGCAGAACAGTAAGATAGAGGTGTGGGCTAAAGAGGCCTATGAAGGAATTGAAACTGACGAGCACGATTTTGCTATGCTTGCAGAGAAAATTATGGGTTCGTCGCATTTGGGAGATGAGTAATGGCTTACCATGTACCGGTTTTACTTCGCGAAAGCGTTGATGGTCTTAATATTAGACCCGATGGAACGTACGTTGACCTTACCTTTGGTGGGGGAGGTCACTCGCGCGAAATACTTAAGCACCTAAAAAAGGGTAGGCTAATAGCCTTCGATCAGGACGAGGAGGCCTTTGCCAACGCAATAGACGATCCTCGCTTCATGCTAATTCGTAGCAACTTTAGGTTCTTTAGAAATTTTCTTCGCTATCACGGCATTGAGCATGTTGATGGTATTTTGGCCGACTTGGGCGTTTCGTCGCACCATTTCGATAGCCCCGAGCGTGGTTTCTCCATCCGCTTTGAGGGGCCTTTGGATATGCGTATGAACCGCGACGCTAAGCTCGATGCCTTTAAGGTGATAAACACCTACAGCGCAGCGCAGCTTGCAGGGGTTCTTGATCAGTACGGCGAGGTTAATGGGGCAATGCGCCTTGCCAACGTTATTTGCAAGGCTCGGGAGGATTCCCCAATACAAACCGTTGAGCAGCTACTGGAGCTGCTTAAGCCAAAATTACCTATGGCGGTGCAGAACAAGCAGCTGGCCAAGGTGTTTCAGGCTATCCGTATAGAGGTTAACCAGGAAATGCAGGTGCTTAAGCAAATGCTTGAGGCTGCTAAAAGCAGCTTAGCTCCGGGTGGTAGGCTTGTGGTTATATCGTACCACTCGTTGGAGGATAGGCTGGTTAAGAATTTTGTGCGCTCTGGATCCTTTGAGGGTGAGGAGCAAAAGGACTTTTTTGGTAGAAGTCAGTCGCCATTTTCGGCCGTGAACCGCAAGGTGATTGTTCCTGCCGATCAGGAGATAGAGCAGAATAACAGGGCGCGAAGCGCAAAGCTTAGAATTGCAGAGAAGCTATGAGTAGCGATAACGAAAGAGTAGAGTTTGACGACGTACAGAACGAACCCAAAGAGGCTAAGCGCTCAGTGGGCGTTAAGGATTTGCTTAACGGCAACATCTTCTCCCGTGAGGGGTTCTCGTCGCAGGTACCCTACTTCTTGTTTCTGGCACTAATGGCCGTTATATACATAGCCAATCAGTATAGGTATGAGAAGCTGGTTAAAAAATCGCAGGAGCTGCAAATTGAGGTTAAAAACCTTAGGGCAGAATCCATTACCACCGCAGCGCAGCTAATGTTTATTAGTAAGCAATCGGAGGTGGCTAAGCTAATTGAGGCTAGGGGTCTTGGCCTGGAAGAGTCGGTTGTACCACCTAAAAAAATCATGAAGTAGAGTTGAGAACCATAGTTTGATACTTGTGTCAATATCAACAAAAATAAGAAGTTAGCTGTGAGTGTAAAAAAGGAGATATTGTTCCGATTTGGTTTGGTCTATGCGGTATTTGTGCTGCTTGGGCTGGCCATTATTGGGCGTATAATTTTTTTACAGTTCATAGAGGGCAGCAAGTGGCGCGAGCGGGCCAGAACGGTTACCTATAAGGACATTACCATTGAGCCAAACCGGGGCGATATTTGTGCAGCCGATGGCCGTTTACTGGCAACATCGGTACCCTACTTTGAGATTAGAATGGATCTTAAAGCAGCGGGCCTTTCCGATGAGGTTTTTTATGGTAAAATTGATTCTCTATCAATTTGCCTGTCGCGATTCTTTAAGGATAAGTCGCATTACACCTACCGCTCGGAGCTAGCCAATGCGCGCAAGTTTGCCAAAAATAAGCGTTACTACCCTGTTGCGCCACGAATGGTTAACTACATTGAGCTGCAGGAGCTAAAAACATTTCCGCTGTTCCGTATGGGAACAAACAAGGGCGGTTTTATTCCTGTGCAGGTAAACAGGCGTATTAAGCCCCACGCAAGTATGGCATCGCGAACCATAGGTTCTGTTAACGATGGAGGCGTTGCCATTGGTATTGAGGGAGCGTACGACCACGTGCTAAAGGGGAAAGCGGGTGTTAGCCTTCGCCAGCGCGTTCCAGGAAATACGTGGGTTGATGTTAACAGCTCAAACCAGGTTGATCCTGAGGATGGGGTTGATGTAATTACTACCCTAGACGTAACCCTGCAGGATGTTGCCGAGAGCGCTTTGCGCACGCAGCTTAGAAAGCACCAGGCCGAGCACGGAACGGTAATCCTTATGGAGGTTTCAACTGGTGAGGTTAAAGCCATTGCAAACCTTAAGCGTAACGAGGATGGAACCTACTCTGAGGCATATAACTATGCCGTTGGGGAGAGCGCCGAGCCGGGTTCAACCTTTAAGCTGGCATCGCTAATTGCCCTGCTAGAGGATGGCTACATAGACCTTACCGATAGCGTTGATACCAGAAAAGGACGGGTTACCTATTACGATAAAACCATTATCGACTCTAAGGAGGGGGGGCATGGAAAAATATCGGTGAAGGATGTTTTTGTGGTGTCGTCAAATGTGGGTGTTACCGAGCTAGTAATGAAGCACTACAAGGGGAAAGAGTCGCGCTTTATTGATAGGATATACTCCATGAAGCTAAATCAGCCCCTGGATCTATCCATAAAAGGAGAGGTTGCCCCTTACATAAAATACCCCGGCGATAAGCTGTGGAGCGGCATTTCGCTACCCATGATGAGCATTGGCTACGAGGTTAGGTTAACCCCACTCCAGATACTAACGCTTTACAATGCAGTGGCAAACGAGGGGAAAATGGTTAAGCCTAGGTTTGTGAGATCGTACCGTAAGCACGGACAAATTATTAAGGATTTTGGGGTTGAGGTTATTAGCCCATCAATCTGTTCGCGAACAACGCTACGCAAAGTGCGCGAGGTGCTTGAGGGAGTTGTTGAGAACGGTACCGCCAGAAACCTACGTAACGAGCGTTACAAAATTGCTGGTAAAACGGGTACCGCCCAAATTGCAAAGGGAACAAAGGGGTACCGGGGGCATGGTGGAATTACCTATCAGGCATCGTTTGCTGGATATTTCCCATCGGAAGACCCAAAGTACTCGTGCATTGTGGTGGTTAACTCCCCATCAAGCAGCGTTTACTATGGAAACCTAGTTGCGGGGCCAATTTTTAAGGAGATTGCCGATAAGGTTTATGCCACCAGTACCCAGTGGTTTAAGGAGGTTGAGAGCTCTGGGAATAGCGTAGAGCTGCCCGAGTCAAAAAATGGCTATAAGCCCGATTTGTACCGCGTGTTCCGTGAGCTGGACGTAGAGGTTGAGGATCAGGCGCCAGATTATAAGTGGGTTAACACCTCGCGTAGCGAGGAGCTGGTTGCGCTTAAAAAGCGTTCTGTAATTCCAAACCTAGTTCCCGATGTTACGGGAATGTGCCTTAACGATGCGCTTTTCCTTATGGAGAATGCGGGGTTGCGCGTTTCGGTTCGTGGAAGGGGAGTGGTTAGGAACCAGAGCATACAGCCCGGTGTAAGAGCCTTGCACGGGCAAAGCGTGGTGCTTGAAATGAGCATGAACTAATATATAAAGGTACTCTGTTGCATTAGTATCTTCAGCATAAAAAGTGTAAAGTAAATGTTGACGCTAAAACACATACTTCCTCCTAAAGGAGCCATTGAGACTACAGGTGATGTTGCCGTACCTGTAGCAGGGCTCACATTCGACTCGCGCGAGGTGAAGCCCGGCTGGCTATTCTTTGCCGTTAAGGGCACACAAACCGATGGGCACGAGTATATAGCCAAGGCTATTGCCTCTGGTGCTGTAGTAGTTGTGTGCGAGGTGCTTCCGCAAGAGCAACCACAAGGGGTAACCTTTGTACGGGTTGCCAACTCCAGCTTGGCTATGGGCTTTATGGCATCGGCCTTTTACGGTAACCCATCGGAGAAGCTTAAGCTGGTTGGCATTACTGGTACCAATGGGAAAACCACTACGGTAACCCTGCTATACCACATGGTTAATAAGCTGGGTGGTAAGGCTGGCCTTTTGTCAACGGTTACCAATTTTATTGGCGATATTGAGGTGACTGCAACCCACACCACCCCCGATTCCATTCAGCTTAACAGGCTGCTTGCGCAAATGGTGGAGCATGGTTGCACCCACTGCTTTATGGAGGTTAGCTCGCACTCGGTTGTTCAGCATCGTATTGCAGGTTTAACCTTTGCCGGAGGGCTTTTCTCCAACATTACGCACGACCATTTAGACTACCATAAAACCTTTGATGAGTACATCAAGGCCAAAAAGGGCTTTTTTGATGCGCTTCCCTCTACCGCCTTTGCGGCAATTAATACCGACGACCGTAACGGCCGGGTTATGGTGCAGAACACCAGTGCTAAGGTTAGCACATACTCGCTAAGGAGCATGGCCGATTTTAGGTGTAAGGTAATTGAGAATCATCTTGATGGAATGCTACTTAGCATTGATGGTATTGAGGTTTGGACTCGCCTTATTGGTAGTTTTAACGCCTATAACCTGCTGGCAATATATTCTGCAGCAAGACTTTTAGGCTACGAAACTCAGGATGTACTAACCGCTTTAAGCGTAATGAAGCCTGTGGCTGGCCGCTTTGAGCACATGAAGGCTCCCAACGGGGTTCTGGCTGTGGTTGATTACGCCCACACCCCCGATGCGCTACAGAACGTGATTGATACCATTAACGAGATTCGTACCAGCGACCAACGGCTAATTACCGTTGTGGGTGCGGGTGGAAACCGCGATAAAACCAAGCGCCCAGTTATGGCACGCGTTGCCGTTTTGGGTAGTAGCATGGTTGTGCTAACCTCCGATAACCCAAGGTTTGAAGAACCAGAGGCTATTCTGGACGATATGAAAGCGGGCGTTGAGCCTGCCAGTGTTGGTAAAGCGCTTACCATTATGGATAGGCGTGAGGCCATTAGAACTGCTTGCTTCCTAGCCAAACCAGGCGATATTGTGCTGGTTGCTGGTAAGGGGCACGAGAACTATCAGGAGATTAAAGGTGTGAAGCACCATTTTGACGACAAAGAGGTTATTGCCGACGTATTTAAATCGCTATAAACAAAGAGGAAATGCTGTACTATCTGTTTCAATATCTCGATACACTTGACTTCCCTGGGGCGGGGTTGTTCCAGTATATCTCATTTCGTTCGGCAATTGCTGTAATTATATCGCTATTCTTTTCGCTGCTGGTTGGCAAAAAGATTATTCGCCGCCTACAGGTACTGCAAATTGGCGAGGAAATTCGCAACCTTGGCCTAGAAGGCCAAATGCAGAAGCGTGGAACCCCAACAATGGGTGGTGTAATTATCCTTTTAGCAATACTAATCCCTGTTATTCTTCTTGGCGATATCAAGAATATCTATGTAATTATAATGATTGTTACCACTGTTTGGCTTGGATTTGTTGGTTTTGTTGATGACTACATCAAGGTATTCAAAAAGAACAAGGAGGGGCTTTCCGGGAGGTTTAAAATTCTGGGGCAAATCTCATTGGGTCTTTTTGTTGGGCTAACGCTATACTTAAGCTCCGATGTGGTGGTGCGCGATAGGGTGGTAAAGCCAGTATCTGCTACACAAAAGGAGATTGTTGAAGGGGTTGATAATACCGAGCCCGAGAACGTGGTGCTTACTCCAAACCTAAAAACTACGCGCACAACTATTCCTTTCTTTAAGAACAACGAGTTCGACTATAAGATGCTTATTCCCTTTAAGGGCGCGTGGGCCGAGCATCTGGCGTGGGGGGTTTTTATCCTTATGGTAATTTTTGTGGTTACCGCCGTATCAAACGGGGCCAACCTAACCGATGGCCTCGATGGTTTAGCAACGGGTGTATCGGCAATTATTGGTGCAACGCTGGGTATTTTTGCGTACCTGTCGGGTAACGTAATATACTCGGAGTACCTTAACATAATGTACATTCCAAACACAGGAGAGCTGGTGGTATTTATGAGTGCCTTTATTGGTGCTGCCATTGGTTTCTTGTGGTACAATTCATATCCGGCCCAAGTGTTTATGGGCGATACGGGTAGCCTTGCCATTGGTGGTATAATAGGAGTGTTTGCCATTCTTATTCGTAAGGAGCTGCTCATTCCCATTCTGTGCGGAATTTTCTTTGTGGAAAGCCTATCGGTAATGATACAGGTAAGCTACTTTAAGCGCACAAAGCGCAAGTATGGCCAGGGGCGGCGCATATTCCTAATGGCTCCGCTGCACCATCACTATCAAAAAAAGGGTTATCCAGAGCCCAAAATTGTAACGCGATTCTGGATTGTGGCAATTCTACTTGCCGTTATTACTGTGGTAACGCTTAAAATTCGATAAAAAATGACCACTACGACCGAACAAAAGCGTATTGTAATTCTTGGCGGCGGCGAAAGCGGTGCTGGGGCTGCTATTCTTGCAAAGCAAAAGGGGTTTGATGTGTTCCTTTCCGATATGGGAACGCTTAAACCCAAGTTTAAGGAGCTGCTTAGCTCTCACCAAATTGCGTGGGAGGAGGGTAAGCATACCCCTGAGCTAGTCCTTAATGCCCATGAGGTTATTAAAAGTCCAGGTATTCCAGATAAGGCTCCCCTTGTTGCCCAGCTAAGGGATATGGGGGTTAGCATAATATCAGAGATTGAGTTTGCTGCGCGCTACACAACGGCCAAGAAAATTTGCATTACCGGAAGTAATGGCAAAACCACCACTACCTCGCTAATTTACCACATGCTGCAAAAAGCTGGGCTAAACGTGGGCTTGGCGGGGAATATTGGCCAGAGCTTTGCGCTACAGGTGGCCGAGAACAACTACGATTACTACGTAATTGAG
Organism: Bacteroidales bacterium; assembly: GCA_016931855.1. Classification (GTDB taxonomy): domain Bacteria; phylum Bacteroidota; class Bacteroidia; order Bacteroidales; family Tenuifilaceae; genus UBA5206. The sequence goes on along the minus strand of JAFGDZ010000058.1, from coordinate 25,778 downwards.
CTTAGTAGCTTCCAGCTCGACGGCATGTTTGAGTTTAAGGCCGATATAGCTATTCTACTAAACATTACGCCCGACCATTTGGATAGGTACGATTACAAGATGCAGAACTACGTTGACTCTAAGTTCCGCATTACCCGTAACCTTTCCGATGATAACTGCTTTATTTTTTGCTCCGACGATGAGGTTACCGTTGAGCAGCTTAAGCGCATTGTGCTAAGGGCGCAGCAGCTGCCATTCTCGCAGCAAACAAAGGAGAACCAAATGGCGTGGTTGGAGAACGAGCATGTTTATATTAACTACGATAATAGCGATTTCTCCATGTCCGTTCAGGATTTGGCGCTAAAGGGCAAGCACAACATATATAACTCCATGGCTGCGGGCATTGCAGGGCATGTACTTAAAATCCGTAAGGATATTATTCGTGAGAGCTTGGCCGATTTTCAAGGCGTTGAGCATCGCTTAGAGCATGTAATAAAGGTACGTGGCGTGCAGTATATTAACGACTCAAAGGCAACCAACGTAAACTCTACCTGGTACGCATTGGAGAGCATGGACACCCCTGTGGTTTGGATTGCTGGCGGAACCGATAAGGGCAACGACTACTCATCGCTGCTGGAACTGGCTAAGGATAAAGTTAAAGCCATTGTTTGCTTGGGTATAGATAACTCAAAAATCATTAAATCCTTTGGCGATATTGTTCCTGTAATTATCGAAACCCGCTCTGCGGCGGCTGCGGTTGCCGAAGCTTACAAACTCTCGCAACCTGGCGACACGGTGTTACTCTCGCCCGCCTGTGCAAGCTTCGACCTGTTTGAGAACTATGAGGATAGGGGACGCCAGTTTAAGGATGCGGTTAGGCAGTTGTAATTTAACAAAACACGCCAACAGGTAATTCGTTGGAAACTAAATAATTTGGAATGAATTTTTTTGAGAAATACTTTAAAGGCGACAGGGTGATTTGGATAGTGGTGCTTTTCCTAGCCATTATCTCTCTGCTTGCTGTGTATTCCTCTACGGGTAGCTTGGCTTACAGGTATCAGGAGGGCGACACAGCCCATTACCTATTCAGCCAGCTGCGCCATTTCCTTGTTGGGCTGGTTATTATCTTTGTGGTGCACCTAATACCGTACAAGTTTTACTCGCCGCTATCCACGTTCTTGCTGCTTTTCTCAATACCGCTACTGCTGGTAACGCTGCTTTTTGGGGCAAACCTTAACCAAGCCTCGCGTTGGCTGGTTCTTCCGGGGTTAGATATTACCATTCAGTCGTCGGATATTGCCAAAGTTGCCCTTGTAATGTACGTTGCGCGAATCCTCTCAAAGAATCAGAATAACATGAAGGACTTTAAGGGAACCTTTTTGCCCCTTATTATCCCGATATCAATAATCTGCATACTTATTCTGCCTGCAAACTTTTCAACAGCAGCGTTGCTGGGCCTAACCTGTTGGCTTATGATGTTTGTGGGTAGGGTTAGCCTAAAGCACCTGTTTGGCTTTACGGGTTTAGGGGTTCTCCTAATCTCCGTTTTTGTTGTGGTTATGCTTAAAACAGGAGCGGTAAGCCGTGTGGGTACTTGGCAAAACCGTATAGAGAACTTCATGAGCGACGATGGCGGCGATGGCAACTACCAGGCCGTGCAGTCCAAAATAGCAATAGCCTCTGGCGGATTAGTGGGCAAGGGGCCAGGTAACAGTACGCAGCGCAACTTTTTGCCGCATCCATACTCCGATTTTATCTTTGCCATTGTGGTTGAGGAGTACGGGCTAATTGGGGGCACCTTTGTACTGATGCTCTACCTAATAATGCTCTTTAGGGCAGGACTCATAATTAAAAAGGCAAAGCGAACGTTTCCTGCCTTCCTCGCAATGGGGTTGGCGCTTATTCTGGTGTTACAGGCCATGGTAAACATGGCGGTAGCCGTTAACCTAATACCCGTTACGGGACAGCCGTTGCCTCTGGTTAGTATGGGGGGAACATCGCTGTTAATTACCAGCGGGTCAATAGGTATAATTCTTAGCATTAGTAGAACTCTTAATAAAAACGAACTCTTCGATGGAGAGGAAGAAAGTAAAGATAATAGTTAGCGGTGGCGGTACTGGCGGGCATATTTTCCCTGCCATCTCAATTGCCAATGCACTTAGGGAAGCTAACCCTGGGGTTGAAATCCTATTTGTTGGTGCCGAGGGCAAAATGGAAATGGAAAAGGTTCCCGCTGCCGGTTACAAAATAGTTGGATTACCTGTGGTGGGCTTTAAGCGCAAGCTATCACTCCAAAATATTAGCTTCTTCTTTAAGCTCTTTAAGAGCATGAAGGCGGCCAAGCGTATTTTTAACACCTTTAAACCCGATGTGGTTGTTGGCGTTGGTGGTTACGCCAGTGGCCCAATGCTAAAGGTGGCTCAAAAAAATGGCGTACCTACGCTTATTCAGGAGCAGAACTCTTATGCCGGGGTAACCAATAAACTTCTGGCTAAAAATGCCGATAAGATTTGCGTTGCATACCACGGCATGGAGAAGTATTTCCCTAAGGAGAAGATAATGCTAACGGGTAATCCCGTTCGTCAGGATTTAATAGATGTGGCAGAGCTTCGCGAAAGGGCTTTTGAGTACTTTGGTATCCCTGTAAACAACAAGGTGCTGCTTGTTTTGGGCGGGAGCCTTGGCGCACGAACCCTAAATCAGAGCTTGCTGGCTTATATGACTGAACTTGCCGTAAACCAAGGTGTTACCATTATTTGGCAAACGGGCAAGTTGTATTACTTTGATGTTAAGCAGGCACTTTCGGGTTATAATGCTAAGAATATCCGCATACTAGACTTTGTAACCCGAATGGATTTGGCCTATGCCGCAGCCGATTTGGTAATTTCTCGTGCAGGCGCTGGAACCATCTCTGAGCTTTGCCTTGTTGGCAAGCCTGCTATACTGGTTCCTTCGCCCAATGTGGCCGAGGATCACCAAACGCAAAACGCCCTAGCTCTAGTGAGCTACGATGCAGCTGTTATGGTTCGCGATGTTGAGGCGCAGGCCAAGCTGGTTCCAACGGCTATTGGACTACTGCAAAACCACGATAGGCTTGTGGTGCTAACTAGAAACATTAAGAAGATGGCACTACCCAACTCGGCACAAATAATTGCCAAAGAGGTAATGGAACTTGTTAAGCAATAAATATAACAACAACAGATAACCATCATGGTGTTTACTAACATACGGCGCGTTTACCTAATTGGTATTGGAGGCATTGGAATGAGTGCCTTGGCTAGGTTCTTTGCCCATCAGGGCAAGGAGGTTTGTGGCTACGACCGTACGGAATCGGCGCTAACCACGGAGCTGGAGGCCGAGGGCATTTGCGTGCACTATACCGATAGCGTTGAGCTTATTCCCGAGCCGTTCCGCATTTCGGCAGAGCATGTGCTGGTTATCTACACTCCTGCGGTTCCAGTTAACCACGCGGAGCTTAACTTCTTTAAGAGTAGCGGCTACACCGTTGTTAAAAGGGCTGCCGCGCTAGGGTTTGCTGCGGAGCTAATGCGTACAGCTGCCGTAGCGGGAACTCATGGCAAAACATCAACGTCAACCATGCTGGCGCATCTGCTTTGCCAAACAGCTGGCGGTTGCGATGCCTTTTTGGGCGGCATTTCCAGAAACTTTAGCTCAAACCTTGTGCTACAGAATAGGGGCGAGAACCGCTTGGTTGTTGAGGCCGATGAGTTTGACCGCAGCTTCCTTTCCCTTTACCCCGAACTGGCCATTGTTACCTCTACCGATGCCGATCATCTGGATATTTACGGCTCGCACGCCGAGGTTATTGATGCGTTCCGTTCCTTTGTGTCGCAAGTAAAGGATAACGGCATAGCCATACTTAAAAAGGAGGTTGCCTACCTTGCGGCCAGCACAAAGGCTAGGGTCTTTACCTACTCGCTTACAGAGCAAGCCGACTTTACTGTAAGCAACCTAACCATTAACGATGGGTATTACCATTTTAACATACACACACCCGTTGGGGTTTTCCCCGATATAGTGCTGGGCATACCCGGCAAGTACAACGTGGAGAACGCACTGGCTGCATCAGCAGCAGCAATTCTTTGGGGCATATCGGCCGATGAGCTGCGCCGTGGACTAGAGTCGTTTGCAGGTGTGCAGCGTAGGTTCGATGTGCGGTTTAGGAGTGAGAAAACCATTTTTATTGATGATTACGCCCACCATCCACAGGAGCTGTGGGCAGCAATAACATCGGTACGGGAGCTGTTCCCTAAGAAGAGGATAACGGGAGTTTTCCAGCCACACCTATTCACCCGCACCCGCGATTTTGCTGAGGATTTTGCCCACAGCCTCGATTTACTGGACGAGGTAGTACTGCTAGATATTTACCCAGCACGGGAGCAGCCCATTGAGGGCGTATCGTCCCAAACCATCAAAAACCTGATGCGCAACCAGCAGGTAACCATTTGCCCCAAGGAGCAACTGGTGGAAACGCTGCGCCAAATGAACCCCGAAGTGCTAATAACCATGGGGGCTGGCGATATTGATAGGCTTGTTAATCCTATTGCCGAAATGTTAAAAACAAGGAACTAATGAAGCGTTGGCAAAAAATAACAGTAAACGCCACAAAGTGGGCGGTTCTGCTAGCATACCTAGCAGTGGCGCTTGCCTTTGCCTCAAGCAAAAGGGCCGATTTGGTTTGTAAGTCGGTTGATGTTGTTATTGCCGATAGCCTTGAGAATAGGTTTGTTACCAAGCGCGATGTTATGCGCCTGTTTCAGGGTAAGGATGCCAACCCTGTTGGTAAGCCTCTGAATAAGATTAACACGCTGGAACTAGAGGAGCGCCTTGCAAAGTTTAACTCGGTACGCGACGCTCAGGTTTTTAAAACCGTTGATGAGCAGCTGGTGGTTCGCATTGAGCAGCGCAAGCCGCAAGTGCGCATAATAAACAGGTATGGGCAGAGCTACTACATAGACGATAGGGCTACCATAATGCCCCTATCGCCAAACTACACCGCGCACGTACTGGTAATAAACGGCCATATAACCGAGCCGTTTGAGCCAGCATACAACACCAATATCCTAACGTGGAAGGGCAATAGCGAGGGCGAGGCGCAGCCGCTTATTAACAGGCTCTACGACTTTGCACAGTATATTTTAGCCGACAAGTTCTGGCGCGCCCAAGTTGCACAGGTTTACGTTGGTGGAGCAAACGAAATTGAATTGGTACCCCGCGTGGGTTCACACATAGTTTTACTTGGAAGCCTCGATAGCTACGAGACTAAACTCGATAACCTTAAGCTCTTCTACGAAAAAGCCCTTCCTGCCGAGGGGTGGAACAAGTATAAGCTTATTAACCTTAAGTATAGTAATCAGATAATTTGCACAAAAAAATAATATCATGGCACATAAGAGCGAATACGTAGCCGCAATAGACCTGGGCACAACAAAAATTGTAACAATAGTTGGTCGTAAGAACAACAACGGAAAGCTTCAAGTGGTGGCCTATAGCAAAGCACCATCGGTTGGCATTAAGCGTGGTGTTGTGCTTAATATAGAGGAGACCGTTAACGCAATTCAGCGTACCGTTGAGGAGGTTCAAATGAAGTCGGGAGTGGTATTTGGCGATGTATTCGTGGGAATTGCAGGTCAGCATATTCGTAGCATTCGTAACCGTGGGTACATTAACCGCGATGCCTACGATAGCGAAATAACAAACGAGGATGTACAGCGCCTAATAGACGATATGCACAAAATACCCATTGAGGTGGGCGAGGAGATTCTACACGTTCTTCCTCAAAACTTTATTGTTGATAATGAGGCTGGTGTTCGCAACCCAATTGGCATGTCGGGTCGCCGTTTAGAGGCTAACTTCCACATCGTTATAGGGCAAACCGCATCGGCAAAAAACATAGAGAAGTGCGTAAACCGCGTTGGGCTTAAGGTTAACGACCTTATTCTGGAGCCACTAGCATCGGCCGATGCCGTGCTAACCGACGACGAGAAGGAAGCAGGTGTTGTTCTTGTTGATATTGGCGGTGGTACAACCGATGTGGTTGTGTACTACGATGGTATTGTGCGCCACACAGCCGTTATTCCTTTTGGTGGTAACGTTATTACTAACGATATTAAGGAAGGATGCTCAATCCTGCTGCGCCAGGCCGAATCGCTTAAGGTTCAGTTTGGTTCTGCTCTAGGCGATTTAGCGCCTGAAGATAAAATTGTTACCATCCCTGGAATTAGTGGCAGAGAGCCTAAGGAGATATCCTTTAAGAGCTTAGCCTACATTATCCAGTCGCGCATGGAGGAGATAATCAACTACGTTCACTTCGAGATTGAGAACTCTGGCTATGCCGAGAAGCTTAGCGCGGGTATCGTGCTAACGGGTGGTGGCTCATTGCTACTGCACCTACCCCAGCTGGTTAAGTTTAAAACGGGTTACGATGTGCGCCTTGGGCTTCCTAACGAGTACATATCGGCCGATAGCCCCGATGAGGTTAACCAACCATCGCTATCAACAGCCATTGGTCTAATACTTAAGGGCTTTGAAACCATTGAGCGCTTTGGTGCTAACAATGGAGAGGAAGAGGAGGACGCTCTCCCTGTTGAGGCCGAGAGCGCCCAAAAGCCTAGTGCTGGTGCCAAAAAACCACCATTTAACACAGGTAAAAAATCAAGTTTTATTGATAACGTTAAGAAAAAGTTAACAGAGATTTTTGAGGAGAACGATAGCGAGATGTAGCACTTGTAAAGTTCAAACTAAGTATTACTTATCTCCATCTTTTCTCTCTTCTCGTTTCATCTCGCCTAAGGGCGAGACAAGTTGTTTCACGAATCACGTTTCACCAATCACGAACATCTAATATAGCAAAACCATGGCCGAAGAACTTATCAATTTTGAATTGCCATCCAAACGTTCATCCATAATTAAAGTGGTTGGAGTAGGTGGCGGTGGGGGGAATGCCGTGAATCATATGTTTCAGCTGGGTATAAAGGATGTTGACTTTGTGCTCTGCAATACCGATTCGCAGGCACTAATTAACAGCCCTGTTGAAACTAAGATACAGCTAGGCTCTTCGTTAACCGAAGGGCGCGGCGCAGGCAATAAACCCGAAATTGGGCGTCAGGCTGCCATTGAGAATATTCAGGATGTTATTGATGCTCTTTCAGGCGATACCAAAATGGTTTTTGTTACCGCGGGTATGGGCGGCGGCACCGGAACGGGTGCTGCTCCTATTATTGCTAAGGCTGCAAAGGAGCTGGGGATACTTACCGTTGCCATTGTTACCATACCATTTAAGAATGAGGGGAAGCGTCGTGTTGCACAGGCTGTAGAGGGGATTAATGAGCTGGAGAGCCATGTGGACTCGTTGCTGGTTATCAACAACGAGAAGATTCGCGAGATGTACGGCGACCTTAAGCTCTCCGATGCCTTTTCCCGTGCCGATGATGTTTTGGCTATTGCCGCTAAGGGTATTGCCGAAATTATTACCGTTCACGGCTACATAAACGTTGACTTTGCCGATGTTGAAACCGTAATGACCAACAGCGGTGTTTCCATTATGGGGTCGGCTCGTTCATCGGGGCCAAACAGAGCCATAGAGGCGGTTACCGCTGCGCTCTCATCGCCGCTGCTTAACAACAACGACATATCGGGTGCACGCAACATCCTGCTTAACATTACCTCTGGATCGGAGGAGATTACCATGGACGAGGTGGGGCAGATTACCGATTACATTCAGGCTGCTGCTGGCGAGGATGCCGACCTTATCTGGGGTAACGGAAACGATCCAAACCTTGGCGACGATCTTAACGTTACCGTTATTGCTACTGGATTTGGTACCAATAGCATACCAGAGCTATACGCAACCCGCAAAAAGGTTGATGTAATTCCACTCGATGGGCACAAAACGGAGAACCGGGTGGTTAGGCAGCCCTTTTTTGAGGTGAAGGATAGGCCTACGCTAAAAAAGGAGCGTAGCGACGATGATAAACAGCGCGTTATTGAGTTCGACTTATCTCCTTCTCGCGACCCGTTTGCTAAGCAACCCGCTGCATCGGCATCGGTAGAACCAGAGTTTGTGGTTAAAACCACCAAGCCTGAGCCCGTTGCGCAGCGCCCAGCAAAGGGTTCCGGTTCAAAACCTGCTGCGCCACTGGCTACACCTCGCTCAAATATCGACCAAATGGAGAAAATCCCAGCCTATGTACGTAATAACATTAAGCTGGATCAGGTGGATCACTCGCGTAACCCTAACGTGTCGCGGTACACCCTCTCCGATGATGATGGCGAGATTACCCTGCGCAGCGATAACGCCTACCTGCACGACAACGTTGACTAGAATAAATAGACGTTAGATACTAGACACTAGACACTAGACACTAGACACCAAACACTAAACACCAATAAGCCATGTCACTAGAAGAACGCATAAACTCCGAGATAAAATCAGCCATGATGGCTAAAGAAAAGGTACGCCTTGAGGCCTTACGTGCCGTAAAAAGTGCCATCCTTTTGGCTAGAACCGAAAAGGGCGGCTCCGATGTGCTAACCCAAGAGGCAGAGCTAAAGCTGCTTCAGAAGCAGCATAAGCAGCGTAAGGAGTCGGCCGAGATATTTGCACAGCAGAATCGCCCAGAGCTTGCCGAAAAGGAGCTTGCCGAGGCTGCCGTTATAGAGGAGTTCCTTCCCAAAATGCTTACGGACGAGGAGCTAACCCAACAGGTAAAAGCCATTATTGAGCAGGTTGGCGCAAAAGCCCCATCCGACATGGGTAAGGTTATGGGCGTTGCCTCCAAGCAGCTTGCAGGTAAGGCCGATGGCAAAGCCATATCGGAAAAGGTTAAGGCACTATTGGCTGCTATGTAGATAACGAAGCCTGTATAATAATAAAATCGCCTCCAAGAGTATTAATTGGAGGCGATTCTAGTTTTAGGCAGAACAACTTTATTTCATATACCCGTTAATTGGGCCATAAGCATGGTAAAAGCCCGTTAGCATAACTGTGTTAACATCGGCGGGGCTATTGGCAATGCCTTTACTTACAAGGTACTCGCCAATTTCGTTGGCCTTTATAAGGTAGCTCTTTGCAATGGTTGCACCATAAGTGCTCATTGCCTTTAGCCCTGCAAAGTAGCTGGTAAGCAAGGCCTCCTTTTCTGGGCTAAAGTTTACCGCTTTCCATGGTTGGAGCGATGCTGGGTAGGCACCAATTCTCTCCATGCATTGCTTCTCAATAAGCTGTACATCAACATAGTTCCTTGTTTGGGTGTTGTAAACGGCAACTATTTGTCCCTTTTCGTACTTAAAAATACCGTCCTTTTGCGATCCGTTGGAGAACTGACCACCTTTTACTCCCTGTTCTATTAAAGTGTCTAGGTAGTTGCTGTGCAGGCGCTCGTCAAGGAAATAGGGCTGCATTACGCTTAGTATGTAGGAGCACACATCAACACCAACATAGTCGAGTAGCTGGAATATCCCCATTGGGCGGATTAGTAAATCCTGGGTAAGCTTGTTAATGGTGTAAATGGCCTCAACCAAGGGCATGCTTTCGGCAAGTTTTTCGCTCTCCTGTATGCCGTATATGGCATCGCGCATAAAGTGCCCGTTACCAATAAACCCAGCAAAATCATTGGACGGAACAGCTATCTTTTTTAGGTTCTTTATGTAGGTTGTGGCAAAGTCCAGCACTTCCTGTGGGGTGTTGTTGGCCTTAATAACCTCAACCAGTTTTTGAATGGCTGGAGGGTTGTAAAAGTGAACGCCAAGAATTCGTCCTCCTAGGTTAGCATCGCTATTTAGCTTATTAATGGGTATGGATGAGGTGTTGGTAAAGAACCAAGGTTTGTTGGCGTTATTCTCATCAATCTGCTTAAAAATTTTAACCTTAAGGGCAGGATCCTCCTTAATAACCTCAATAATTAGGTTCGATTTGTAGGTTTCCTCCAGCGATGTTACTGGCTTAATAATGGCCATAACATCGGTAACGTACTGGTTAGCATAATCGGCATCGGTAACCAGCGTTGGGCTGTTAAGGTATAGCGCTTTAATCAGGTCAACTCTTTTTTCAGCAGTCTTTGTAACCTGTGTTTTAACGTATTCTAGTAGCCCTTGAAGCCCTTCGGGCGATACGTCCATGGCAACTAGCTCAAACTTTGTTGCTTTGTTTTCTGGTTTTAGGCTTAGGTTTGCCATCTCCATTGCGGTGAGCAAAAGGATACCGCTACCCATTTTACCTGCTGCACCAAGTATGGCTACATTGCTTAATCGTTCGTTGTAGTTCATATTGCTTAGGGTGTGTTTGTTATAGTTGCGTTGTATTTACCAAGAGGGTTTTTGTTTTGCCAAAAAGGCCTTCATTCCAACTTCCCCCTCGTTTTTAAAGAGTGAGCCAAACTGCCTTGCTTCAAGTTTTTGCCCCTCGGGGAAAGGCATGTTTAGCCCATCCCTTATGGCCATTTTGGCAAGGGTAACGGCCTTGGGCCCTTTAGAAAGAATGTTAGCCGCTATTTTTCTTGTTGTTTCCAGTAACAGGTTTGGTTCAACCACTTTTTGCACAAGTCCCATTCTTAGAGCCTCCTGCGCAGTAATCATTTCAGCAGTAAGTATAAGGTACATGGCATTTGCCTTACCAATAAGCCTTGCCATGCGCTGCGTTCCTCCGTAGCCGGGAATAATGCCAAGGTTAACCTCAGGTTGCCCAAAAACGGCGCTAGTGCTGGCTATGCGAAAGTCGCAGGCCATAGCAAGCTCGCATCCGCCACCAAGTGCGTACCCATTTACCGCTGCAATAACGGGGATGTTAAGATTTTCTATTTTGCAAAACGTGCTTTGTCCTAAAAGCGAGAACTGCTCTCCTTCTGCTGGGGTTTTGTCGGCCATCTCGGCAATATCGGCTCCAGCAACAAAGGCTTTTCCGGCACCCGTAATAATAAGGAGCTTAGCTTCTGTTGGAAGATTGGTTAGCAAGTAGTCCATTTCTTCAAAAAACCGCGCGTTAAGGGCATTCATGGCTTTTTCCCTTGTAATGGTTACCGTTAGTATGCCTTCGGATAGGTCGGTTTTCAGAATAGTGTAATCCATTCGTGTGCTTATTTAAGTTTAAATCAGGAGTATCGGTCAAACGTTTAGCTCAGCAAAACAAAACACTAAAGTAGCCCTTTTTTGGCAAGTGGAGTAGGCTTTTTGTGCTTTTGCCTAAAACAGCATATTGTCTCATTGGTTTTATCGTTATTAACGGTTTTATCTTTCACTTTATCATGAGTGTAAGCTTAACGTATTTGTTCCTGCTAAAAAAAACATCTATATAATTTAAAATTGTAACCAAAAGATGCCGTAGATTTGTGCCTTATTGCATAGGTAAAATATTTATCTTAGTAAGTCAATATTTTTGCTGATTTTCTAGCAAAGCTTTAAACCAATAGCAACATAAGGTACATTATTTATTATGGACAAGAATCAAATACGTGAGACCATTGCCCGTAGGGCTGCTTTAGAGCTAAAGGATGGCGACTTGGTTAACCTCGGAATTGGTTTGCCTACTGCAATTCCAGAGTATATTCCTGCGGGGGTTAGCGTTATCCTACAAAGTGAAAACGGACTAATTGGCCTTGGCCCTAGCCCTACCCCAGAACAGGTAAACCAGGATCTTATTAACGCTGGAGGTGGACATGTAACCCTAACCCCAGGAGCTTCTAGCTTTGATAGTGCTACGTCTTTTGGTATAATCAGGGGTGGTCACGTTAATGTAACCTTCCTTGGTGCTTTACAAGTTGATGAGAAGGGAAACCTTGCTAACTGGATGATTCCTGGCAAAATGACCCCAGGTATGGGTGGTGCAATGGATCTTTTGGTGGGTGCTAAAAAGGTTATCCTTACCATGGAGCACACTGCAAAGGGCAACCATAAAATTTTAGGAGAGTGCAACCTGCCTCTTACTGCGGCTGGTCGTGTTCAGCGTATTATTACCGAGATGGGTGTTATGGATGTTACTCCTAAGGGAATTGAGCTTATTGAGCTTAACCCCGAGTACACTGTTGAGCAGGTTCAAGCGGCAACCGGTGCCAAGTTAATAGTATCGCCCAGTTTAAAACCAATGTTACAGTAAATTGCGTTAAGCTATGAGTAAAGTATATATTGTTGCAGCAAAGCGTACAGCTATAGGCAAATTTTTAGGCACAGTGGCTAATGTATCGGCAGCCGATTTAGCGGCTACCGTAATCAAGAACATTCTTGCTGAGACCAAAGTTGATCCTGCAAAAATAGATGAGGTTATTGTTGGTAATATCCTTATGGCGGGCCAAAAGCAAGGTATTGCTCGCCAGGCTTCCATTAAGGCTGGAATACCACAGGAAGTGCCTGCTTATGGCATTAACATGATTTGTGGTAGCGGCATGAAATCTGTTATTAACGCCGTTGCCAGCATCAAAGCAGGCGAGGCTAACCTTATTCTTGCTGGGGGAACAGAATCTATGTCTAGCGCTGGTTTTGTAATGCCAGGAACCGTGCGTAACGGTCAAAAAATGGGCGATATGACCATTCTTGACCATATGGTTACCGATGGTTTAACCGACGCTTTCCATGGCTACCACATGGGTATTACTGCAGAGAACATTGCGGCTAAGTACGGCATTACCCGTCAGGAGCAGGATGCTTTTGCATACGCATCGCAGCAAAAAGCTGCCGCTGCTATTGATGCTGGTAGGTTTAAGGGCGAGATTGTTCCTGTTGAGATTGTAACCAAGAAGGAAACCATAGTTTTTGATACCGATGAGTTTGTTAACCGCTCAACCAATGTGGAGAAGCTTGGTGGTCTTCGTCCTGCATTCAAAAAGGATGGAACCGTAACCGCGGGTAACGCATCGGGTATTAACGATGGCGCATCGTTTATTCTTGTTGCCTCGGAGCAAGCCGTTGCCGAGTTTGGCCTAACCCCATTGGCCGAGGTTGTTGCAACCGGTCAGGGTGGTGTTGACCCAGCAATTATGGGCATGGGCCCAGTACCTGCCATTGCTAATGCGCTTAAAAAGGCTGGTATGAAGCTTTCCGACATTGAGGTTCTTGAGCTTAACGAGGCGTTTGCATCTCAATCGTTAGGCGTTATTAAGCAGCTTTGCGAAGATCATGGCGTAAAACCAGAATGGTTTAGCACGGTTTGCAACGTAAATGGTGGTGCCATTGCTCTTGGTCATCCAATTGGCGCATCGGGCAACCGTATTACCGTTAGCCTTATTCACGAGATGAAGCGTAGCGGCAAAAAGATTGGCATGGCATCACTTTGTATTGGTGGTGGCATGGGAACTGCTGTTATTCTTAGAAATGTATAGCAAGTTGATATAGCGCACTTTAGCGCATTCTTGAGTCCAGCATGTTGAATAACATGCTGGACTTTTTATTTTCGCAAAGCTATTCCTGTGCCAAAAATCGTGGCTCAGCTCTCCCCGAGCTAAGAAACAGGACAGTGTCCTGATACAGTACACCCCTCCGTTTGCTTTTTGTCCCCTTTTCTAACATCAAATGGCTGGCTATACCCAATGGGTATAGCTGTAAATCGTGTAATAACCAGAAAATCAATGCATATTGTCTTTTGGAATGGCTGTTGTTAATACGCTAACATACAAGCGTAAGGAGTAGCTGTAATAGTTAATAGTATAACGCAAGTTGCAGTGGGCAGATTATTTTGTGGGATATTGCTGCAAGGAGCTAGAAGGCATCGACTGGAATTTAAGCGGAAACGCTTTAACGGAATAGTAACGTTTTAAAATAAGTAAAAATGACAAGCGAACAGTACATTGAGAGTCTAAGGAAGATGAACCTTAAGGTTTACCTCTTTGGAAAGCTAATTGAGAATCCTGTTGATCACCCAATGATCCGCCCTTCAATGAACTCTGTGGCTATGACCTACAAGCTAGCCGAGATGGATGAGTACAAGGACTTGATGACCGCAAAATCTAACCTTACTGGCAAAACGGTTAACCGTTTCTGCCACCTGCACCAAAACACCGAGGATTTGGTGAAGAAGGTAAAAATGCAGCGCCTACTGGGTCAAAAAACTGCCGCTTGTTTCCAGCGTTGCGTTGGTATGGATGCTTTTAACGCTATCTACTCAACTACTTTTGAGATTGATGAGAAGCATGGCACCGAGTACCACAAGCGCTTTGTTGATTACCTGAAATTTGTACAGGATAACGACCTAACCGTTGATGGAGCAATGACCGACCCTAAGGGCGACCGTGGTTTATCTCCATCGCAGCAGTCGGATCCCGATATGTACGTTCGCATTGTTGAGGAGCGTGCCGATGGTATTGTGGTACGCGGCGCAAAGGCTCACCAAACGGGAGCAGTAAACTCTCACGAGCACCTTATTATGCCAACCATCGCCATGAAGGAGGAGGATAAGGACTACGCCGTTTCGTTCGCCGTTCCTTCCGATGCCGAGGGCGTATTCATGATTTACGGCCGCCAGTCGTGCGATACCCGCAAAATGGAAGAGGGTGCCGATATCGACGTTGGAAACTCACAGTTTGGTGGTCACGAGGCGTTAGTAATTTTTGAGGATGTATTTGTGCCCTGGAACCGTGTGTTCCTTTGCAAGGAGTACGAGTTTGCTGGGATGATGGTTGAGCGCTTTGCTGGCTATCACCGTCAGTCGTACGGCGGATGTAAAGTGGGTGTGGGCGACGTGCTAATTGGCGCATCGGCTCTTGCTGCCGACTATAATGGTGCGGCAAAGGCTAACCACATTAAGGATAAACTTGTTGAGATGACCCACCTTAACGAAACCCTTTACTCTTGCGGCATTGCATGCTCATGCGAGGGTCAAAAGACTAAGGCTGGCAACTACCAAATAGACCTTTTACTGGCTAACGTTTGCAAGCAAAACGTAACCCGTTTCCCTTACGAGATTGCTCGCCTTGCCGAGGATATTGCTGGTGGTATTATGGTTACCATGCCATCGGAAGCCGACTATAGGGATGAGAAAATTGGCAAGTACGTTCACAAGTACATTCAGGGTGTTGATAGCGTGGATACAGAGAACCGTATGCGCGTGCTTCGCCTAATTGAGAACATGACCCTTGGTACTGCTGCGGTAGGCTATAGAACCGAATCGCTTCACGGCGCAGGTTCTCCTCAGGCTCAGCGTATTATGATTGCTCGCCAGGGTAACATCGAGGGCAAAAAGCAGCTGGCAAAGGTTATTGCCAAGGTTGACGAGAGCAAGAACAAAACCAAGAAGTAGTAATATCGTTCTGCAATAACTCTCTATATATCAAGGGGGCAGGTTAATTGCTCATCGTGTTGGAAAGCTGCCCCCTTTCCTTTTTTCTCAAGAGATTAATTTACTGGCTACAAGCTAGCCACACTCAACATGTTATTGATTATTACAACCAAGCATCATGGATTGGAGAGCTACATATAAGAGCAAGATAACCACCGCCGAGGAGGCCATTAAAGCCATTAAAAGCAACAGCAGGGTGGTACTAGGGCATGCCGCTGGAATTCCGGTTGACACTGTTAGGGCATTGGTTGCCGCTAAGGCTAGCTACAAGAACGTGGAAATTGTTCACATGTACTGCCTAGGCGCCGGCGAATACCTTACCAAAGAGATGGAAGGACACTTTAGGCACAACGCCCTTTTTGTTGGAGGAAATGCACGTAAAGCGGTTGAGGAGCGTAGGGCCGATTACACTCCGTGCTTTTTTCATGAGATACCCCGTTTGTTCTCCAATGGCTCATTGGATACCGATGTTGCGCTAATCCAAGTATCGCGCCCCAACGAGGAGGGATACTGCAGCTTTGGTGTTGCTAGCGATTACACAAAACCTGCAGCACATGCAGCTAAAATAGTTATTGCCGAGGTAAATGAGCATATGCCTTTTATTGGTGGCGATAACCAAATTCACGTTTCGGAGCTGGACTACATTGTAGAAACCTCTAATCCGCTATACGAACTTCCGCTTCCTGTTATTGGCGATGTTGAGCGAGCAATTGGCGAGCATTGCGCAAAGCTAATAGAAGACGGATCGACCCTTCAGCTGGGCATTGGCTCAATTCCCGATGCTGTGCTAATGTTTCTCAAGGATAAGAAGCGCCTTGGAATCCACACCGAGATGTTCTCCGATGGCGTTCTGGATCTGGTTGAGCAGGGTGTAATAACTGGTGAGGACAAATCGCTGCACAAGGGTAAAATGGTTGCCACCTTCCTTATGGGAACTAAGCGCCTTTACGACTTTGTGAACAACAACCCCAATGTGCTCATGTTCCCCGCCGATTATGTTAACCATCCAGCAATTATTTGCCAAAACCATAAAATGGTATCAATTAACTCCTGTGTTGAGGTGGATCTTATGGGCCAAGTAGTTTCTGAGGCCATTGGCCTTAAGCAGATTAGCGGTGTTGGTGGACAGGTTGATTACGTGCGCGGAACCAGCATGGCCAAGGATGGTAAGTCCATTATGGCCGTACCATCAACAGCAGCCAAAGGAACCGTATCGCGCATTGTGCCATTCCTTGCGCATGGCGCAGCAGTTACAACCTCGCGTAACGATGTGGACTATATAGTAACCGAGTATGGTGTGGCACACCTACGTGGCAAAACCCTTAAACAGCGTGCCGAGAGCTTAATTGCCATTGCGCACCCAAGCTTTAGGGCAATGCTTACCGAGGAGTTTAACAAGAGATTTTAGCGTTGAGTAGTAACCAAATATTGGAGGACAAAAAATTGCAACTGTTTAAATTAAAATCAAGGCTTAGTAAGTTTGGCACCTTTGCCGAGTTTGCAGCAGAGTTTAACCTATCTGCACAGGATTTGGTAATTACCAACGAGTTCCTTTTTGAGCCTTTTATGAAGAGCCTTAACCTTGGCTGCACCTTTATTTTTCAGGAGAAGTATGGCGTGGGCGAGCCTTCGGACGAGATGATGAACGCCATTCTTGCCGATGCAAAAAAGGTGAACTATACCCGCGTTGTTGCTGTGGGCGGGGGAACCGTTATTGATATTGCTAAGCTATTCGTTCTAAAGGGAGTAAATAATGTGGTTGATGCCTTTGAGCGCGCCATCCCCATTGTTAAGGAGAAACAGCTGGTTATTATACCTACTACCTGTGGCACAGGTAGCGAGGTTACCAACATCTCCATTGCAGAGCTAAAGAGCAAGCACACCAAAATGGGCTTGGCCGACGACCAGCTACTTGCCGACGATGCAGTAATCATTCCTGAGCTACTTAAAGGGTTACCCTACAAGTTTTACGTGTACAGCGCTATAGATGCGCTAATTCACGCAGTGGAGTCGTACGTATCGCCAAAATCAAACAGCTACACAAAAATATACTGTCGCTCAGCTATAGAGACCATCCTTGATGTATTCCAGAAGATTGCAGCTAAGGGCCCCGATTATCGCTTTGAGCGCTTAGAAGACATGCTAGTGGCTAGCAACTTTGCAGGTATTGCATTTGGCAATACTGGGGTTGGCGCGGTTCACGCATTGTCGTACCCACTTGGTGGAACCTACCATGTACCTCATGGAGAGGCTAACTACCAGTTCTTTACCGCAGTGTTTGAGTGCTACAATAAGAAGAACCCTAATGGCACAATTAAGGAGGTTAACGCGCTTCTTGCCAATGCGCTTTGCGCAGCAGATGATAAGGTTTACGTTGAGCTGGATAACCTTTTGGGCAAGCTGCTTAGTAAGAACCAGTTGCGTACCTATGGCATGAAACCCGAAGAAGTTGAGCTTTTCACCGATAGCGTGTTGCAAAAGCAAGGGCGTTTGCTAGCCAACAACTACGTGGAGCTATCGCGTGAGGAGATACGTGCCATTTTCCAGTCACTTTACTAGTAGAATCACAAAAACAACCGGATTAAATCATAAAACCATGACAATAGCAGAGCTTTTAGTTAGAGCAAGAGTTGCTCAAGTAAAATTTGAACGCGATTTTAACCAGGAACAAGTTGACCTAATCGTTAAAGAGGTTGCTAAAACCGTTTACGACAACGCAGAGCAGCTATCGCGCCTTGCGGTTGATGAAACTGAAATGGGTGTGTATGAGGATAAAGTGGCAAAGTGCAAAGGCAAATCAAAAGGTATTTGGTTCGATTTACGCGATAAGCGCTCCATGGGCGTTATTAGCCACGACCCAATTACCAACCTAATTGAGATTGCTAAGCCAATTGGTGTTGTTGCTGGTATTACCCCAATGACCAACCCTGTGGTTACCCCAATGTCAAAAATTATGTTCGCAATCAAAACTAAGAATGCCATAATTATTGCGCCACACCCAAAGGCTCGCCGTTGCTCTGGTCTTACCGTTGAGCTAATTAACAAGGCTATTGCAAAGTTTAATGTTCCCGAGGGATTGGTTCAATTTATTGATGAGCCATCCATTGAGAAAACGCAAGAGCTAATGAAGGCTTGCGACGTGGTAGTTGCAACGGGTGGTATGCCCATGGTAAAATCGGCCTACTCATCGGGGAAGCCTTCGTACGGTGTTGGTGCTGGTAACGTTCAGGTAATTCTTGACCGTGACATCAACTTCACCGAGGCTGCCGATAAGGTAGTAAAGGGAAGAACTTTTGATAATGGAATTATTTGCTCTGGAGAGCAAAGCTTTATCTACCAGAAGGACGATCGTGAGGCTGTAATGGCTGCCTTTACTGCAAGTGGGGCATACATTGTTCCAGAAACCGATCGCGAGAAGGTAATTAGCGCCATTTTTGAGGATGGCCATATTGCCCGCGACATTGTGGGGCAGTTCCCTAGCGTAATTGCTAAAAAAGCAGGGATCTCTATCCCAGAAAACACTAAGGTTCTTGTGGTTGAGGCTCATGGCTATGGCAAGAGCGATATCATCAGCAAAGAAAAAATGTGCCCAGTGCTTGCGGCATTCCCATACAGCACCATTGATGAGGCTATAACCATTGCCAAAACTAACCTAGAGCTAGAGGGTAATGGCCATACCGCTGGTATTCACTCTAACAACCAGGATCACATTATTAAAGCGGCTACTTCAATCTCGGTATCTCGCTTCATTGTTAACGCTCCATGTGCAACCACCGCTGGTGGGTCAATCCAAAACGGCTTGGCTTTTACCAACACGCTAGGCTGCGGTAGCTGGGGTAACAACTCAATATCAGAAAACTTTACCTATAAGCACCTGCTAAACATTACCCGTGTTGCATCGCTTTCTCCAAAGGTGGAAGTGCCATCTGATGAGGCTATTTGGAACTAGAACAATTCGCTACACCTCGCGCTTAGCAGTTTTTAACACTAGAAATGTTTAATAGCATTTCTAGTGTTATTTAAAAAACAACTGTAACGTTTTTGTTTTTGAAGCTATATATTTGTGCGAATCAATTATTTATACGAGCGTTTTAATTACAGATTATTACAAAACAACGATAATAACCGATGGATTTCAGCTTAACAAAACAGCAGCAGCTATTTTTGCAGATGATTAGGGAATTTGCTGAGAAAGAAGTAAAGCCCCTTGCTGCAGAAATCGACGAGCAGGAGCGTTTCCCAATGGAAACGGTTGAGAAGATGGCAAAAATTGGAATAATGGGAATTCCCGTTCCAACCCAATACGGTGGGGCAGGCGGAAGTAACCTAATGTATTCCATTGCAGTAGAGGAGCTCTCGGCTGCGTGTGCTACTACTGGTGTAGTTGTTTCGGCACACACTTCGCTTTGCGTAGCTCCAATTCTAGAGCATGGTACCGAGGAGCAAAAGCAGAAGTACCTTCCAAAGCTTGCCTCTGGTGAGTGGATTGGCGCTTTTGGCTTAACCGAGCCTAACGCAGGTACCGATGCTTCGGCACAGCAAACTACTGCCGTGCCCGACGGTGATAACTACATTATTAATGGCTCAAAGATTTTTATTACAAACGCAGAGTACGCTCATGTTTACATTGTGTTTGCAATGACCGATAAATCTCAGGGCGTTAAGGGTATTACCGCTTTCATTATAGAGAAGGGTACCCCAGGCTTCACCTTTGGTAAAAAGGAGAAGAAGCTGGGTATTCGCGGTAGCGCAACCTCTGAGCTAATTTTCGAGAACTGTGTAATCCCGAAGGAGAATCTACTAGGAAAAGTAGGCGGTGGCTTTGGTATTGCCATGAAAACCCTTGATGGTGGTCGTGTGGGTATTGCAGCACAGGCTCTTGGTATTGCCCAAGGTGCAATGAACGAAACCGTTAAGTACATTAAGGAGCGCAAGCAGTTTGGTAAGCCTCTTTCGGCATTCCAAAATACCCAGTTCCAGCTAGCCGACCTTCAAACCCGCGTTGTAGCGGCTCGTTTGCTAGTGCGTCAGGCTGCATACAAAAAGGATCAGGGTGTATCTTACTCTGCCGATGCAGCAATGGCTAAGCTTTACGCATCAGAAACTGCAATGGAGGTTACCAGCAAGGCAATTCAGTTCCACGGTGGTTACGGTTACACCCGTGAGTACCCTGTAGAGCGCATGCTTCGCGATGCCAAGATTACCGAGATTTACGAGGGTACATCAGAGGTACAGCGTATGGTAATTTCTGCTGCCCTGTTAAAATAATTCATAAGCCTTACCGAACTAACAAGATACACTGTTATGAAGATTGTAGTTTGCATTAAGCAAGTTCCCGATACAACCGAAATAAAGATAAACCCTACCACGGGTACACTAATTCGCGATGGCGTTCCAAGTATCATTAACCCCGACGATAAGGCGGGTCTTGAGCTTGCGCTAACCTTAAAGGATAAGTTCAACGCGCACATCACCGTTATTACCATGGGGCCAACCCAAGCCGATGCTGTGCTACGCGAGGCCTTTGCAATGGGCGTTGACCGCGCCATTCACCTTACCGACCGTAAGTTTGCGGGTGCCGATACCCTTGCTACCTCACATGCTCTGGCAGGTGCGCTACGCAAGTTGGAATTCGACCTACTTGTAACTGGTCGTCAGGCTATTGATGGCGATACCGCACAGGTTGGCCCTCAAATTGCTGAGCACCTAGACCTACCACAGGTATCGTACCTTGAGCACCTTGAGTACGATGGAAAGAAAACCTTTACCATTAAGCGTGCCACCGAAGATGGCTACGAAATGCTTGAGGTTGATGGCCCATGCGTAGTTACCGTTCTTTCTGGTGCTTACAAGCCACGCTACATGAATGTAAGGGGTATTGTTGAGGCGTATAACCGCGAGGTTGAGATGTGGGGCTTTGAGCAGATTGAGGTTGATGAGAAAAAGCTTGGACTTAAGGGTTCTCCAACCCGCGTACACAAGGCTTTCTCTCGTGGTGTTAAGGCTGCTGGCGAGCTTTATGAGGTTGATACCAACGAGGCTGTGGGTATCATCATGAGCAAACTGAAAGAAAAATTCATTATCTAATCCAGACCATGATGGAATTATCTGCATATAAAGGCGTGTTCGTTTTTGTTGAACAGCGCAAAGGTGAAATACAGAACGTTTCGTTGGAGCTAATTGGTAAGGCGCGTGACCTTGCCGAGTCGCTAAACGAGAAGGTTTATGCTATGCTTCTTGGCAACAACGTTGCCAGCAAGGCTAACACTCTAATTGCTCATGGTGCCGATGTTGTGCTTTGCGCCGATGCTCCTGAGCTTGAGGATTACCTTACCGAACCATATACCCAAGCCGTTTGCCATATCGTAAACGAGTTTAAGCCTAGTATCATCATGATTGGTGCTACAACCATTGGTCGTGACTTAGGCCCTCGCGTTTCCGCTAGGTTAGAGACTGGTCTTACCGCCGACTGTACAAAGTTGGAAATCTCTGAGGAGAAAGAGCTACTTATGACCCGTCCTGCTTTTGGTGGAAACCTTATGGCAACCATCGTTTGTAAGGAGCACCGCCCACAGATGAGCACCGTTCGTCCAGGCGTAATGCGTAGCCTTGCCGCCGATGCATCTCGCAAGGGAGAGACCATTGCGGTTAACGTACCCTTCAAAAAGGAGAAGTTCCGTGTTAAGCTTATCAAAACCGTTAAGGAGAAGAAGGATAAGATTGATATTAGCGACGCTAAAATCCTTGTTTCTTGCGGTAGAGGTGTTGGTAACGCCGATGGCTTAAAGCTTGTTTGCGACTTTGCCGAGACCCTAAACGCTCAGGTATCGGCTTCGCGCGCAGTGGTTGATGCTGGTTTAATACCTCACGACCGTCAGGTAGGACAAACTGGTAAAACAGTTCGCCCAAACCTATACTTTGCCGTAGGTATCTCTGGTGCAATTCAGCACTTAGCAGGTATGGAGGAGTCAGAGTTTATTGTGGCCATTAATAAGGACAAGTACGCTCCAATCTTCCAAGTATCCGATCTAGGTATTGTTGGCGATGCTAAGCAAATTGTAAAGCAGCTTAACGAGCGACTAAAGAAATAGCGCAAAATGCGTAATGGGTAAGCCCCGGGGGTACTTCCTCGGGGTTTTCGTTTATTTTCGCAGTAACGGTTCCCTTAACCTACGTGAACCAAAGGAGTACCATACTCTTACTTCATGCAGAACAGCCAAAATCGTTTTCTGTAAAAACGCAAAACGGACATTAAACCAAAACCGCAAGGCTAAGTCGTGCCAAAAATCACTTACGTTTTTAAAGAAAAAGTGCGGATAAAATTATATTTTTGCAGGCTATGGAGTTATATTGTATCCATTTTATTGCAAAATAGTTGCGAGGCTTTTAATTCGAATATGATATACGTACTTACTTATTAGAAATAGAAGGCCCCGATAAGGATATTAAGAAGTTTTATTCGTCGTTAAACGAAAAAGATTATTGGAATGAAGAACAAGTTTATTTCAGTTGAGCAAGCTGCCGAAATGGTGAAAGATGGCATGACCATTATGATTGGTGGTTTCCTTTCCGTTGGAGGGCCCAATGGCATAGTGGCCAAAATAGCAGCGTCGGGAGTTAAAAACCTCACTCTTATTTGCAACGATACCTCTTTTCCCGACAAAGGACTGGGCGTACTTATTGCCAATAAGCAGGTTAAGCGGGTTATTACCTCTCACATTGGCACTAACCCATCAACCATAGAGCAGCTAAATAACGGCGAAGTTGTGGTAGAGTTTAACCCTCAGGGCACACTTGCAGAGCGTATTCGTGCAGCAGGAGCAGGCCTTGGTGGCGTACTAACCCCAACAGGAATAGGAACCCTTGTTGCCGAGGGCAAGCAGATCCTAAACATCGATGGTCGTGACTTTATTCTGGAAAAGCCCCTGCGTGCCGATATCGCCCTAATTGGCGCAAGCATCTCCGATAAAATTGGCAACTTGGTTTACAAGGGATCAACCCAAAACTTTAACCCGCTTATGGCAACAGCAGCCGATGTTGTTATTGCCGAGGCCGAAGAGGTTGTTGAAACGGGTGCAATTAGCCCAGAGAGCGTAAAAACACAGTCAATATTTGTAACATATATCGTTAAAAAGTAAAATATATCATGGATAGCAAGGTAATGATTAGAGTTAGAATGAGCTCTCACGATGCTCATTACGGCGGTAATTTAGTTGATGGTGCTAAAATGCTTCAGCTTTTTGGCGACGTGGCTACAGAACTTCTAATTAGACAGGATGGCGACGAAGGTCTTTTCAAGGCTTACGATTCTGTTGAGTTTATGGCACCAGTATATGCAGGCGATTATATCGAGGCTGTTGGTGAAATTACCCATGTTGGCAACACATCACGTAAAATGAGCTTCGAGGCGCGTAAGGTAATTGTTCCCCGCCCAGATATCTCCGATTCTGCCTGCGATATACTTGCTGAGCCTATTGTTGTTTGCCGCGCAAGCGGAACCTGTGTAGTTCCTAAGAATTGCCAACGTAAATAATCCCACCCCCCGATATGGAAAAGCTAATTATCACCGCTGCTATTTGCGGCGCAGAGGTAACCAAGGAGCAAAACCCCGCAGTACCCTATACCGTTGAGGAGATTGTTCGCGAAGCAAAATCGGCTGTTGATGCTGGTGCTGCCATTGTTCACCTTCACGTTCGCCGCGACGATGGTACCCCAACCCAAGATAAGGCCCGCTTTAAGGAGTGCATTGATGCTATCCTAAAGGTTTGCCCAGATGTTATTATTATCCCATCTACCGGTGGGGCTGTTGGCATGACCGCCGAGGAGCGCCTACAGCCAACCGAGCTGCCCATTGAGATGGCTACCCTTGACTGCGGTACCTGCAACTTTGGCGACGAGGTGTTTGAGAACACCATGCCAATGATGCGCACCTTTGGCAAGCGTATGATGGAGAACAACATTAAGCCAGAGTACGAGTGCTTTGAAATGGGACACCTTGATACCATTGTAACCATGGTAAAAAAGGGTCAGGTTCCAGGTGCTCCAATGCAGTTTAACTTTGTACTTGGCGTACCAGGTTGTACCCCAGCAACGGTGGGCAACCTAGAATGGCTGGTAAAAGCAATTCCTGCGGGTTCAACCTGGACCGCAACAGGCATTGGCCGTCATGAGTTTACTCTTGCTGCCCCTGCTATTGCTATGGGTGGACACGTTCGTGTTGGTTTTGAGGATAACCTTTACATAGAGAAAGGCGTACTTGCAAAATCCAATGGTGAGCTAGTTGCCAAAGTTGTTCGCATTGCCAAAGAGCTTGGACGCGCAGTAGCAACATCGGCCGAGGCTAGAGAAATTCTAGGCCTTAAAAAGAAATAGTACTAACAATACAAAGCGTTTGATAAGATGAAAAAAGGAAATAAGTACGGAACCCACAGGGTTATTGAGCCAAAAGGTGTTTTACCACAACCAGCTAATAAGATTGACAACAACATGGATGAGATTTACGACAACGAAATCCTCATCGATGTACAAACTCTAAATATCGACTCAGCATCGTTTACCGACATTGAGGCTCGCGCTAATGGCGACCACAAGAAGATTGCCGAAATTATGCTGGATATTGTTGCAAAGCAAGGCAAGCACCGTAACCCATGGACTGGCTCTGGTGGAATGCTACTTGGTACCGTTGAGAAGATTGGCGATGCTCTTGCAGGCAAAATTGACCTTAAAGTTGGCGATAAGATTGCTACGCTGGTTTCCCTTTCGCTAACCCCACTTCGTATCGACAAAATTAAGGAAATCCGTGCCGATGTTGACCAAGTTGATATCGATGGTAAAGCTATCCTTTTCGAGAGCGGTATCTACGCTAAGATTCCTGCCGATATGCCAGAGAAACTAGCTCTTTCTGCTCTTGATGTTGCTGGTGCTCCAGCGCAAACCGCAAAGCTTTGCAAACCTGGCGATACCGTCCTAATTATTGGTGCTGGCGGAAAATCGGGTATGCTTTGCTGCTACGAGGCTAAAAAGCGCGTTGGCGTAACCGGTAAGGTTATTGGTATGTGCCACAGCCAAAAATCAACAGAGCGTTTAGAAAAGCTAGGTTTCTGCGACCATGTTTTTGCTGGAAACGCAACCGATCCTGTTGCTATGATTGAGAGGATTGAAACCCTTACCCAAGGCAAAATGGCCGATGTTACCATTAACAATGTTAACATTCCCGATACCGAGATGACCAGCGTGCTTTGCACAAAGAACGATGGTATTGTTTACTTCTTCTCAATGGCCACTAACTTTACTAAAGCGGCTCTTGGTGCCGAAGGTGTTGGTAGCGACGTAACCATGATTGTTGGTAATGGTTATACCAAGGGACATGCCGAAATTACCTTGCAAATACTCCGCGAAAGCGATACGTTACGTAAGGTGTTCACTGAGCTTTACGCTTAGTTATATATTTGTAGTACATAATTTTATATCGATATTTTTAGATGAAGCAGGGATGTAGATACGGAACTCATAGAGTTTT
>JAFGDZ010000057.1 GCA_016931855.1 Bacteroidales bacterium | reverse complement strand
TTCTGGATAACTCGATTATTTTTAGCGTATTCAGTGGGGTTTCATCTGTTTTTTTCCTTGTTTTCGAAAAGTTTCGGATGCTAGTGACTACTTTAGAAAAGTATAATTTTAATCAAAGGATATTTTGAATATGGTTTACTTAGGTTCATGTCTGTGCAAAGGGGTTAAGTTTAGAGTAATAGGCGATTTCGAAAGTTTTTATTTGTGTCATTGTAGGTATTGTAGAAAGGATACGGGAACAGCCCATGCGGCAAATTTATTCTCGGCATCGGCTAAGCTTGAATGGCTAATAAGGGATACTGAAATTGGAATCTATAAGCCACATAAAAGTCAGCATGTTAAAGCGTTCTGTAAAAATTGTGGTTCAGCATTACCCAACCTTCAAATGGATGGAAAGCTATTAGTAGTACCCGCTGGATGTTTAGATACAAAACTGGATAAAAGACCCGATGCGCATATCTTTTTTTCCAATAAAGCCTCCTGGGACGATTCTTTGGAATTAATTCATAAATTCGAGAGGCTTCCGGAATAAGTATAAGAAGGAGCGGTATTTTTTATGTGGGCATGGAGAGGATTGGATTATGTAACTTAGATGTATGCTATTTAAGTTGATATATGAATTTTGTGGCATTAAATGAAAAAGGTTTATCAACGTAATACTGCATATTCATTTTTTTTAGGAACGCTATTAGTTTTTCCTACAATAGCGCTATTCTATCTAATTGTAACGTCTGGTGAATTCTACGTCATAGGCGCTATAGCATTGGTGGTTGTCTATCTTTTTATGAGCTTTCATTTTGGAGTAATATTCGACGAAAAGAATAATCAATTCGTAACATACCTGGGCTATAATCATCTGCATATAACAAAACAGGTAATAAATATCTCTGAAATAAGATCGTACAGCAAGATTTATAGGAAAACAAAGAGTACATATGACGTTTTTTTTATCACATATGATACATCATCAAAAACGTGTAAATTAGAGCTAACGTTGAATGGAGACCGAAGGGTTGAACTTGTTACGGGTACCGAAAAAGGGATTCGAGAGATAGTTGAAATACTTGATTGTCATTTGCATAATGCTGATAGTTAGTCTCGCAGCGTAGTTATGCTATCCATTGAATGGTTCTGCTAGCGTGGAGCAAAAAGGAGTAAAGCGGAATATAGTTTTGATAAAAATATGAACCAGTAATGTTAGCCTTTAAAACCTTAAAGCAAAAATCATGATTAGGCGAATAGCAATTTACTTTTCTGGAATATCAGGGGCGCTGCTCCTGGTGATTAGGGCAATTGGAGAAATTGCTGATTTTCATTACAACAGGTTGTTCTTTATTCTTGGTGTAGTACTGCTATTTCTGGTTTACCTTCCGTTGGTTATTGTAGATAAATACCTGCAGAATAAGAAATTTGATAGGATTATTGCCTCATACAAAAATGGTGGCAATGCAAATGAAACGCTTGAAAAGGGAGACTCAAAACATACGGGGTGGGGAATGAACAGCTCCCCGTTTAGAGAGCGTAAGTCTGGGTTAACTTGGGGCGGAGGTAACATTAAAGGCTCCAATGCCACTCGGGGGAATCGGAGAACGTTCCTGAAGTAAGATGCTAGAATTTACAAACCCTAAATTTAAACTAACATACATGAAACGTAAATTATCAATTACATTACTAGTTGCAGCAATTTGCTTTGTTAACTGTAAACAAAAGGAGGAGAATGGGCTCCCGCAAGGTGCATTCCCTATTATTTATAGGAGTCACTTGTATATTACAGGTCAGGCAGATAGCGTTAAGGGCAGGTATGTGTTCGATACTGGAGCCTCCAATTTTTATTACGATAGTACATTCTTTGCCCATAATAGCTTTATACACAAGAATACGTTTAAGGCTATGCTACCTGGAGTTGGGAAAAGGCCTCAATCAGTTGTTGTAATTAAGGATACCATTGAGTTTAGGTTTGGCGATAACTTGTATAAAACCTCTCTTGTGCCAGTACTCCAGTTAAAGCCTATTCTTGGCGATTTTGCCGATGGTATTCTGGGTATGCAATACTTTTATAACTCATTTTTAGAGATTTGCTACGAGAAGGAGTACATGAAGAAACACCCAAGTATCGACTCCATTAACGTTAAGGGATGGACTAAGATTGCGATGCAAAAGAGGAACGATAGGCTGTTCATTCCGCTTAAGGTAGATGTTAACGACTCGGTAAGTATTTCTGGGGAGTTTCTTTTCGATTTGGGTTCTGGTGGATCGGTTAGCCTTACAAGTGTAGTATCACAAGAGTATAACCTCATGAATAGCATCGATAGTAAAGTAGCGTTTTTCTCCAAGAATATGGGAGTAGGGGGCGAATCGTCGGGCTACAACTTTTTTGCTAGTAAGCTATTACTGGGTGACTTTACATTCAACAATGTTTATGCGAGTTTTAGTACCGATGCATCGGGTACTTTGGCCACCAAAAAGTATTTGGGAATTATTGGGAATAAAATTTTTGAGCGGTTCAATGTTTATATCGATTTTATCAATAACAATTTGTACCTAAAGCCAAACAACAAGTTCGGTAGCCCATTTGAAGCGTCTAGGCTGGGATTTTATTATACCGATAGGACTCAGACTCTAAAATCGTGGGTTGTAAAAGGTTTTCATGCCAACACCCCCGCCCAGAAAAGTGGATTAATGGTTGATGACCGAATTATTGCTGTGAACGATGTAAGTGTTGAAGAGATTAGCTACCATCAGCAAGATTCTCTGTTTAGTAACCTAAGCGAGGTAAGCCTTAAGGTAAAAAGGAACAACGAGTTACTTAGCTTTAGTTTTAGCTTAAAGCCGGTGCTAACCGTAAATAGTAAGGTTAACTAAATACCCTTACCGTGCTTGCTTAGCCGCAATAATTACCATTCCAGCACACCAGTAGGAGTAACACCTGCTGGTGTGTTGCCATTACGGCACTGCCCATCCAATCATCTAATATATCTTCCTATCTTTATACTCTCTTTCTAGTGTAAATGCTATGTCGAATCTGATAATATATAAAGCCTCTGCGGGATCGGGAAAAACGTTTCGCTTGGCAGCGGAGTACATCAAGTTGCTGCTTAGGGATCCTGAGAATTACCGAAAAATATTAGCGGTTACCTTCACCAATAAGGCTACAGCCGAGATGAAGAACCGTATTATCCGTGAGCTGCAGAGCATTGCGCTGGGGGAGCGTAGCAACATGTTTGCTAAAATTGCCGAGGAGCTTAAGGCCGATGCTGCTGACCTTGTTCCCAATGCGCGGCGCGCCCTTTCGCTTATTCTGCATGACTATACTCGTTTTTCTGTTAGCACCATCGATAGTTTTGTGCAGCGTATTATTCAATCGCTGCTTTGGGAGATTGGGGAACAAGGGGGTGTTAGCATAGAGCTGGACTATAAGCCTGTGCTTGAAAAAGCTGCCGATATTCTGGTTGACTCAGCATCGGCTAAGCCCGAACTGCTGGACTGGTTTACCGATATGGTAACCAAGCGGCTAGAGGAGGGCAAGAGCTGGGATATTAGGGCTAAGGTGGTTGAGGTTGGTCAGCTGCTCTTTTCCGAAACCTTTAGGCTGATGGAACCCGCCGAAGTTGAGCGCTTTACCGACAGGCAAAGAGTTGAGGTGCTTAGGAATAAGCTTCTGGAGCAGCAACGAGTTCTGGTTTCGGCGCTGCACCGCTCTGCTCAGCTCTGCAAATCGGCATTGGTTAGCAATGGCTTAACAGAGAAAGATTTTTCCTACGGCAACAGCGGTGTAATTGGTGTAATAGATAAGACCTTGGCTCTGCAAGTGGGGAGCGCGCTTCCTGTGTTTGGCACAAGGGTAACCAAGGCTCTACAATCGCCTTCGGGCGACGATGGATGGGTGTCGGGCGATGTGAAAAAGAATCTAGGCAAGTTTACTCAAATTAAGGAGCTTGTTGCCACGGTGCTGCATCCTGAGTTTAGCCGGATTGAGGAGCAAATAAGCAGTAATAGCTTATCGTACAATGCATCGACTCTAGTGCTTCGTAACCTTGAAATGCTGGCGTTGCTTGGCGATTTGTGGCTCACAGTACGGGAGCTCTCGCGCGACGAGGGTTTTCTGCTACTTGCCGATAGTGGTCCGCTTCTCCGCATGTTTGTTAGCGATACCGATGCTCCCTTTGTGTACGAGAAGGTGGGTAACCGCTACGAGCACTTTATGATTGATGAGTTTCAGGATACATCGGTAGTGCAGTGGCACAACTTTAAGCCGTTAATAGACAATAGTCTAGCTCAGGACGGTTTTAGCATGGTGGTGGGCGATGTTAAGCAGGCCATTTACAGGTGGCGTAACGGCGATTGGCGTATTCTAGCAACAGGACTCCAGCACGATTTCTCGCTGCAGGGCATCGATTCCCGTGAGCTAAACCAGAATTTTAGGAGCCTTCCGCAAATAGTTACCTTCAACAACCAGTTTTTTGAGCAAGCGCTTGAGGTGGTGCTTGGTAAGCTAACCGTTGTTGGCAACACATCAGCCGTAATAAAAGAGCTGGAGCAGCTGGTACGTTCGGCATATAAGGGTCACCAGCAGCAAGCAGTAAATAGCGGAAATGGGTATGTGCAGGTCTCTTTTATTGAGCCATTGGACGATACTCCCTACGACGACTGCCTTAACCTGCAGTTTCCTAAACTTGTTGATGATCTTATAAACCGTGGCTATAAGACTGGCGATATCTCTGTACTGGTTCGTAGGAATAAGGAGGGGCAAAGGGTTGCCGATATGTTACTGTCTTATCAGCAAAACGTTGAGGGCGCTCGAACCTACGATGTGGTGAGCAATGAGGGTTTGCTGCTACGCGCATCGGTATCGGTTAGGATGGTTGTTGCGGCTTTTAGGCTAATTTATAATCCTAAGGATGGTGTTTCAAAGGCTATGTTTGCAG
Organism: Bacteroidales bacterium; assembly: GCA_016931855.1. Taxonomy (GTDB): domain Bacteria; phylum Bacteroidota; class Bacteroidia; order Bacteroidales; family Tenuifilaceae; genus UBA5206. The sequence continues at coordinate 19,803 of JAFGDZ010000057.1, read as the reverse complement.
GGTTTAGACCCATAAACCATCTGTTTAACGATCCCCACTCACGGTTTACCGATCCCGATATCGATACCGAAATTAGCTGGCTTTCGGGACTGAGAACCCGTCCGCTGCAGGAGGTGTTTGAGGCCGTGGTTGCCCGCTACGGGTTGGCAAATAGGAAGGCCGAGCTGGCCTATCTATCCGAGCTGCACGAGCAAATTGTTGCCTTCTCAAAATCGGGCATAGCCGATTTAGGACGTTTCCTTGAGTGGTGGAGCCAAGTAGGTAACGATAGGTCGCTCTCTATGCCCGATTCATCAAACGCAGTAACCATTCAAACTATACATAAGGCCAAGGGGTTGCAGTATCCTGTGGTTATAATGCCCTATGCCGACTGGAAAATGTCGCCCCGTAGCTCAACAATTTGGGTTAGCTCATCGGAGCAGCCTTTCGATACCATTCCAAAATACCCAATAGAGGCAACAAGACTGTGTGAGAGCAGCCTATTTGCGGGCTACTACATGGAGGAGAAGGTGCAGGAACTGGTTGATAATATTAACTCGCTATACGTTGCCTTTACCCGACCCGAGCGCGAGCTGTACGTGTTCTCTGTGGCACCCAAGGATTCGCAGGAAAAGGCCGATTCCCTCTTCTTTGATACTACAAGCAAGATACTTGGCAACACCTTATCGGCAATGGCTGTAAATGGCGTAATGAGTAGGACAGATGACGATACCGATACGCATAGAACCATGCAGTTTACGCTTGGTATAGCAGAGCCAGTAGCAGTATCGGCTAAGGGAGTGGCAGAGCAAAACAGGTGGAACCTATCCAGCTACACATCGGGCGAAAGGCATGGAATTATAAGGCTAAAAATGGAGGCTACCGATTTCTTTGCCGATAGGCCTGCTGAGCGTTTGGCATCGTTGGAAAGGGGAAAACTGCTACACCATGTGTTCTCCCAAATTAAGAGTCAGGCCGATATTAGCGATGTGCTAACCCGATTAAGTCTATCGGGAACAATATCGGCAACGGAGGTTGAACTAGTTAAATCGAGCCTCAATAGCCTAATTGCAAGGGAACCATACTCTACTTGGTTCTCTGGCGAGTGGAAAGCCCTTAACGAGGTGCCCATCCTGTTGCCAGGAGGTAAAATGTATCGTCCCGATAGGGTCATCGTTTCAGGTGATGCGGCCATTGTTATCGATTTTAAGTTTGGTGAGCAATCGGAGGTTTACAACAGGCAGGTTAAGCGCTATGTTAGCCTTATTGCCGATATGGGTTACCGCAAAGTTGAGGGCTACCTTTGGTATGTAGATAGCGATAGGATTGAGGAAGTTAAAAGTTAAAAGTTAAAAGTGAGAAGTTAAAAGAGAGAAGTTAAAAGTTAAAAGAAAAACGTTAAACGTTAAATGACAGATGTTAAACGTTAAATGAAAGACGTGAAACGACTAAACACTAAACACTAAACACTAATTTACTACCTTAGCCACAAATTTTAAACCCCATTAATTGAACCATGAAAAAACTACTTATTCCCGTTGTGGCTTTGCTTATGGCTAGTTGCGCTGAGAAGCCCCAAGAGGCCGTTATTGTTGGACAGGTAACTAACGCATCCAAAGATTTTGTTCTTTTAACTAAAGGTGGTATTGTTGATACCATTAAGCTTGATGCCGATAGCCGTTTTGCTGTTAACGTACCGTTGGCAAAGCCTGCGCTAATGAGCCTTCAAGCACATAGGAAAAGCGGTTTCTTTTACGTTGCTCCTGGCGATTCAATAAAGGTAACCATTGCTAATCCTTCCGATAGGGGAACTATTACCTTTGAGGGATCAAAGCATAAAATTAATGCCTACTTACCCGAGGTAAATAGGATTATATCTGGTGTTTACGGAAATGCAAAGTCTATTTTCACTGCCGAAAAAGAGCAGTTCCTAGCCAAAATGGACTCTGTAAAAAAGGCTGCGTTAGGGCTTATGGACTCTATGCAGATAAACAACCCAGAGGTACGCGCACTTGAATCAAAGCGTATAGATTACGCTATTCTCGATTACACCTCGCAGTACCCACAAATGAACAAGTACTTCAAGGGCGAAGAGTACGTATTTAACGCTCAGGATTTTGATTTTATGACCACCTTTAACCCTAATGTTGGCGAGGATTTGATGTTTCAGCCATACGTTAGCGTTGTTCGTTCATACATCAGCAATAAAATGAACGAAGGGGTTAGCCCCGAGGAGTATAGCGCTCTTAAGGATGAGGAGCGAATGGCTAAGGTTTTTGCGCTAATCGATGCCAATATCACCAATAAATCGGTTAACGACTATGTTAAGTATCTTGAGCTTGACGAGACCCTTAAGTATGGCGACTTTGTTGCTGCAACAAATGCCGTAAACGAGTATGTGGCCACTTGCCAGAACGAAACCCTAAAGTCAATAGTAAAATCTACCTACGATAAGCGTATGCTTCTTGCTCCTGGCGTTAAGGGATTTGCGTTTGAACTTACCGATATAGATGGTAAGACCGTTAAGCTAGAAGATTTAGCTGGGGGTCTTGTTTACATCGATTTTTGGGCAACTTGGTGCGGTCCTTGCCGTAGGGAGCTGCCATCGCTAATCCAGCTGGAGAAGGATTACCATGGTAAAAAGGTTCATTTTGTAAGCATCTCATTGGACCACGATAAGGCTGCTTGGGAAAAGTTTGTTCCTGCAAACAACCTTAAAGGAGTGCAGCTACATGCCGATGGCGATTGGCAATCGGCTGTTGCTACCAACTACCAAATAGCAGGAGTGCCTACTTTCTTTTTGCTAGATGGCAATGGTGTTATTATTGCTCCAAACGCACCACGTCCATCAGATCCTTCAATCCGTACCCTACTGGACGAGAACCTAGCAAAGATGGAATAGGGTTTGGTATTTCATATCTAACTCTACATCTAGTATCTAAAATCTAATCTCGCCTTGGGTAGCCAGTTCATCCCCAAGGCGAGATTAAATCTTTTAACCTTTCACTTTTCACTTTTTACTTTTCACGTTTCACGTTTCACCTTTAACTATTCACCATAAATGTTTCCTTGGGGCGATACACGCAGATTTAACAGCTACTCAGGCTATTTTAAGCGCATCTTTGGTGGGCGAATCCAAAAGCTAACCATCGATGCAGGATTCTCTTGCCCAAACAGGGATGGGAGCCTTTCTGTTGGTGGTTGCACTTTTTGCAACAACGATGCTTTTAATCCTAGTTACTGTGAATCGGTAAAGAGTATTACCCAGCAAATAGAGGAGGGGATAGAGTTTCATGCAGTTCGCTACCGTAGAGCCGATAGGTATTTGGCCTACTTTCAGGCCTACTCCAACACCCATGCACCGCTAGAACGGTTAAAGCAGATTTACGATGAGGCTCTTGCTCACCCTAGAGTAATTGGTGTGGTTATTGGCACTCGCCCCGATTGTGTTGATGCCGATAAGCTGAATTACATTCAGTCCCTAGCCCAAAAACATTATGTGGCCGTTGAGTATGGCTTAGAGTCCACTTACAATAGTACCCTTGAGCGGATAAACAGGGGGCATAGCTACGAAAAATCGGTTTGGGCCATACAGGAAACAGCAAAGCGCGGTATAAAGGTTGGTGCCCATATAATATTTGGCTTGCCAGGTGAGACCCGTGAAATGATGATGAGTCAGGCTCAAACCCTTTCGCAGCTTCCGTTGGATACCATTAAGTTTCACCAGCTGCAAATAATTAAGGGCACAATAATGGAGCAGGAGTACTTGCAGAACCCCAATGAGTTTAAGCTCTTTGCTATGGATGAGTACCTTGACTTTATGGCCGATTTTCTGGAGCGCTTTAATCCCAATATTGTAGTGGAGCGTTTTACGGGTGAGGCGCCTCCTCGGTTTTTGGCAACACCTAGCTGGGGCCGACTGCGAACCGATCAGGTGCTGCAGCTATTTGAGAAACGGTTACTGGAACGCGATACCTATCAGGGACGCTTGTGGAAAGGATAAAAAGCAAAAGGGCAGTAAGCTTAATCAGCAAACTGCCCTTTTTTATTACAAGCGAGTTTCTATAAATCGAAGTTACCGCTGTAAGAGTCAACGTATGAAGGGGCTACCCTTACTTTATTTGCCGAAGCCCATATCTTCATCTGGTCAATAGCATATTGGCAATCAGGCTCAAGATAGGTGTAGTTTAACTGGTCAAAACCAATCATTTGGTAGTATGTAAACACACCATTTTTCATGGTAGCATCGCCATCGTAGGAGTAAACGTTTTTGTTTGAAGCAACAGCAATAACACGGCCATTGGCGTTAAGAGCAGTAGCCATAGCACCAATTTGGCAAGCGTCAAAGCAGAACATCATTTTTGTACTGGTGGCATTTGAAAACATGGTTTTAAACCAGCTGTTGTTAATGTAGTATAGGTCTGTAGTAACAATGTTGCCTCTACTTCCGTGACCAGAGTAGCAGAAAGCTATTTCGTTGCCAGCAACCGATTGGCTAGCAAGAGTTGCAACAGCTGCCTCAATGGCTGCTTTGGTTGCATTTCTGTCAAGAAGCACAGTTACAGTATATCCTTCAGCTTGTAAGCGGGCTTTCCAGTCAGTTGCATCGTCGTCGCAATACTGTAAGTCGCTTGATGTTCCAGAGTAGTCGGAAATGCCAATAACAAGAGCGTATTTTGCTCCTTTTGATGTGTTCTCCATAGGTTTTACATCAATAGCATCCTTTTCGGTTACCTGAAACTGACTGATAACGCTCTCGGGCCTTGTGTCCAGAGTAGCAAAATCTGGGCGTACTGTAAAGGTAGGCTCCTGGTTATTAGGAACAACCTCTTCATCCTTAGAACAGCTCTGAAACATTGCACCTAGTGCTAATGCCATTAAGGCATACTTAATCCAATTTTGGGTTTTCATTGTAAAGATTAGTTTGGGTTAGATTTATTTTAAAACAGGGCCAAATATCTGCTTGTTGACAATTCGTGTCAACTATTTTTTGTGCTACAAGTCAACGGTGGTAGGATAAAATATAGAAAAAGGCTTTGTTTTTTGCAGGGAATTGGCTTATCATATTGATTTTCCAATTCTTCATTTGTCTTTGCTGTATTTGTTTGGATACGTTCTAAATTATGGTGTAAATTTATTTGACTTGTATCGAGAAAAAACTTATGCCCTATAGGGCTAACTATGTTCTATAAAATATAAAGTAGTGGTATAGAAATGCATTAATGAAGTATCTTTGTGCAGATTTTCTTCGGGGCAGGGTGCAATTCCCTACCGGCGGTTATAGTCCGCGACTCCTTGCAAAAGGACTGATTTGGTGAAACTCCAAAACCGACAGTACAGTCTGGATGAGAGAAGAAAATGCGTTAGTACCCTTTATGTGGTGCATATTGTGTGCTTTCGTTTTGCCCTGAAAGATTATTGTGTTATAACTAAAATTCATGGTAGAATGAACACAATTGAAAAGTACGGGAAAACCTACAAGGAGCGTGTTGAGAACGCAATTGCCAAGTTACAGCAAGGTAAAGGGATACTACTTGTTGACGACGAGGATCGTGAGAACGAGGGTGACCTAATATACCCTGCAGCAACAATGACTCCTGCCGATATGGCGCTTATGATTAGGGAGTGTAGCGGTATCGTATGTCTTTGTCTTACAAAGGAAAATCGCGATTCGTTAGGGCTTCGACCCATGGTTGAGAACAATACCAGCAAAAATCAAACTGCATTTACTGTTTCCATAGAGGCTCGCGAGGGGGTAACCACTGGCGTATCGGCTGCGGATAGAGTTACCACAATTCGTACAGCCATTGCTCCCAATGCAGAACCATCTCATTTAGCCACACCAGGCCATGTGTTTCCCTTAACTGCCCGCGATGGTGGCGTTCTTGAACGCCGTGGCCATACCGAAGGCAGCATTGATTTGGTGCGTTTAGCAGGCCTAGGCGACAGCGCAGTGCTTTGCGAGCTAACCAATGTTGATGGAACCATGTCGCGCCTGCCAGAAATAATGGCCTTTGCCGATTTGCACAATACCGTAGTTGTTACTATTGAGGATTTGTGTAAGTACATTTTGGTTGAGATAAATGTATCTTCTCGTACAAAAGACAAATCAACTTATATTTGATTTGTCACAATATTTTAATAAGGATGATTTGAGTGTAACTAATTGAATTGATGTATTATGATGTGAATACAAAAAAACTTGATTCGTATTACTTTTCAAATTAACTCGGCTAATTATTAACCAAAAAATAATTGGCCATGAAAAAAATCCTTGTCATCTCTGTTCTTTTCTTAGTGATGGGATGTGAAAAAGAAATTCCCACGAAAGATGTAGTTACGAATCCGAATGATGTTTATGGTGTAATGCATAATGAAATATTAGAATTATATTATTCTAAGAATAATATGATGAAAAGTGTTTCTGTCGATGAAAAGATGAAAATTGTTGATGAATATCTTATAAAAAAAGGGTATTCTTTTACTTTTAGTAAACTTGTTACCCCAAATAGTTTGTATAAGAAAACCGCAAATTTATTAAACAACTATGAAATGGGTTTTTCGGATACTTACGATTTGTTAGAAACTATATATACTGCTCAAGAAATATCATTTAATGAATATTCTTTCTCTAAAGATTTATTGCAGGTAATGCAGGATAATGTAGGGAATTCTGATAAAGTTCTTTACTACATCAGAGAATTGGAACAGAGCATAGTCTCAAATAAAAATTATAGTTCGGAAGAAGTCAATAAGTTTTACCTGGTACTTTCTATTACCAAACATTCAATAGAGTATTGGAAGTCAGTTGAAATAGGGGCAAATAGTAAAGGAATGCCATGGTATGTTAAGGATTCTGTTGGAGCAATGACAGGTATGTCCACAGGATTGGTTGGTTATGCTACGTTACTCGGGGGGCCTATTGGTGGTTCTCTTGCCTTGTTGGGAAGTGCCGCACTTTCATCAATGATATAACTGTATAAGGGAGAACTTTTTCGATAAGTTCTCCCTTAAAACAATTCTTAAAATTATATTATATGATAGCACTTAACATTAAATGCATTTTCCCTTATAACTATTACCTTTTACGGGAGGTTACTATTCTTGTAAATGGGGAAAAAGTATCTACAGTAGGGCATTTAGGCTTAGCCCACGTTGTGGTAGATGTTGGCGATGAAGTATCCTTTAAGTTGGATTTCTACAAGAGCTCGGTTAGGATTACAGAGCAGCATCAGGAGCAGTACTTGTTGTTGTACTTCCATTTTAGGGATTACTTTCCTTTCTATTACATCGATTTCTTTTCGCGAAGCACTCTTAGGGCAAAGTTCCAACTTGCCGAAGAGTTTAGCAATGCTATCAATACAACATACTCGCCTAAGGCAATTCAAAGGAAAGCCACAATTGATGCCGTATCCATAGTTCTGCTAATATGCATGTCGTTGTTCACTTTGGCCGTTTCTGTTTTCTTGCCAAAACTAGAAGGCTGGATGCAAGAGTTTGCTTTTATAGTAGGTGCAGTAGGTTTTGTTTCGGTGCTAATTCTTCTTTACGACAGAAAACGATTATTGCAAACATCGTATAACGCTAGAACTATTGCAGTGGCATTGGCGCTTTTACTGGTAGGTGTTTTTGTTGATATGCCCTATGCCATAAAGTTTCTTTATCTGGTTATGCCCTCATTTATCATTCTTAGAACAGCGGTGCACAGCAAGCTGCATAGCCGAAACAATGAAGCCATAGGTGTTGGTGTATAGTACGTTAATCAATCATCAATATAAAACAGAAAGCGGCACTGCCGCTTTTCTTTTTATTGCAAGGGTAAAACTTGCTATCTTCACAAAAAAAATAGCACAATGGTTCCGTTTCTCGATTTGGTTGCGCGCGATTTGTATGCTCGTTTTGGCGATGATATTGCCAACGTAACCCTTATTTTCCCATCGCGACGCTCGGCGCTTTTCTTTAATAGGTACCTCTCGCAGGTAATAGAAAAGCCGCTTTGGCAACCCGAGATACAAACTGTTTCCGATCTTATGATTGGGGCATCGGAGCTCACCATTGCCGATTCGTTTAGCCTTGTTTTTAAGCTGCACCAAATATTCTGTAGGGTTCGCAATGTTGATGAACCCTTTGATTCCTTCTACTTTTGGGGCGAAGCCATGCTTGCCGATTTCGATCAGATAGACAAGTACCTGGTTGAGCCACATAAGCTGTTTGCTAACATCTCCGACCTAAAGGAGATTGATGAGCGCTTTGGGGGCCTAACCCCCGAGCAGGTTGAGGCTTTGCGCAGCTACCTAGGTATTATGACCGATAGCAACGAGTCGGAGATACGGGAGCGTTACCTCTCTGTTTGGCGTGTTCTGGGGCAAATTTATGCTGAGTTTAGGGAGGAACTGCTTGCTAAAGGCGAGGCATATGAGGGGTTGGCCTATCGGATTGCCGCCCAAAGGATGCGCGAGCAAAGCGAGACTTTGCCATCAAAGGCTTATGCTTTTATTGGCTTTAACGCGCTAAACGAGTGCGAAAAAGTGCTGTTCCGCTACGTTGCAAGGCAGTCGCAGGCGCTATTCTACTGGGATTACGACACCTACTACTCGCAAAACGATGTGCAGGAGGCGGGGCTATTCATACGCAGCAACCTAAAGGAGTTCCCCAATGCATTGGCGCCACATCATTTTAATAGCTTTACCGAGCCTCGTAAGCTAAAGCTTATTGTGGCGCCCTCCTCGGTATCGCAGGCCAAGGTAGTGCCACGCATTCTTTCCGAAATGGCCAAGGAGGGTGTGCTTCCCGATGTTAAAACGGCCATTGTTTTGCCCGAGGAGCAGCTGCTTTTACCCGTCCTATACGCGCTACCCCAAACCGTTGGCGATATTAACATAACAATGGGCTATCCGGTAAAGGAAACCCCAGCCTACTTGCTAGTGGAAAGCCTAATCCGCTTGCAGGCCAATGGCCGTGTTGGCTCCGACGGCAACGCTCGCTTCTACCACCGCGATGTTATTACCGTGCTAAACCATCCCTACATAAGGCTGGTTGACGATAAGCGGGCATCGAAGCTTGTTGAAAGCATTATTTCGCAAAACAGATCCTACCCCATAGGTGAGGAGCTTGCCCATTCCGAGCTATTTTCCGCAATATTTAGGTCAGAACCCGAGGGGAAACGCTTACCCGCCTATTTACTTGGCGTTACCATGCTGGTTTCGCAGGCGATTAGCAAACTTGCTAGCAAAACAGAGGATTCCAGCGCATCGCTGCGTATGGAGCTAGAGTACCTTTTTGTGCTTTACCAAAGCTTAAACAGGCTTAACGATGTGTTTACCCAGTGGGATATTAGCTTTGGGGCAAAGGTTTTTGGGCAAATTTTCCGTAAGGCCTTTGCGCAGCAGCGCGTATCGTTTAGCGGCGAGCCGCTTGCAGGGCTACAGGTAATGGGCTTTTTGGAAACCCGCGCGCTCGATTTTGAGAACCTTATAATCCTCTCCCTAAACGACGATATTTTGCCTGGGAACCTGCATCGAGCATCGTTTATAACACCTTCGTTACGCTTTGCTTTTGGCTTACCCGACTATAAGCATCAGGATGCCATCTACTCATACTATTTCTACCGCCTGTTGCAGCGCGCGCAGCGCGTTTACATGGTGTTTAGCGCTCGTGCCGATGGCTTAAGTTCGGGCGAGGAGAGCCGTTATGTACGGCAAGTGGTTATGGAGTCGGGGCATAGCATAGAGCGTATTGATGTTGGCTTTACCATGGGATTACCTGCCACGGAACCCATTACCGTTGTAAAATCGGCCGATGTGCTAGCGCGGCTGGAAAAGTACATAAGCACCCAATCGCCAGCATACCTATCGCCAAGTGCGCTTTCAAACTACATATACTGCTCCTTACGCTTTTACTTCCGTTACATTGCAGGTTTTAAGGAGCCAGAAGAGGTTGCCGAGGAGGTTGACCCTGTGTTCTACGGTAAGATTCTACATAAGAGCATGGAGCTGCTCTATGCACCATACAACAATCAAATAGTTACTGCCGATATTTTAAGCATTGTTTTAAAAGGGAAGCAGCATATTGCCGAGGTTGTAAATGAGGCCTTTGTGAGCGAGTACCTCAAAACGAACACCAAGCTAAACGTTGATGATTTGGCTGGTAGGAGCCAGCTTGTGCTCAATGCCCTGCGCAAGGATGTTACCCGTATTGTTGAAACCGATATTAAGCGCGCACCCTTTGCCCTTCTGGGACACGAAACCAAAATCGATTTCCGTATCCCATTCAGCCTAAATGGTACTGAGCACTCCATTTCGCTTGGTGGTATAGTAGATAGGTTAGAGGAACGGGATGGTGTGCTATCGGTTCTCGACTACAAAACAGGAAATCAGCATAACAAAGGGCAGTTTTCCGAAATCGACGACCTTTTCTCTGCTAAGCGCATAGATAAAACCAAGGAGGTTTTTCAGATATTCCTTTACTCGCTCTACTTCTACAATCAGCATAAATATACCGATGTTCAGCCAAAGCTATGGTACGTGCGCTCCACCGATGGCGATTACCTTCCTAATATCATCAACAAAAAGGCAAAGGGCGAGGCAAGTGCCAGCAACTACTCTGAGTATGCTGTAGATTTTGAGCAACGCATAAAGGCACTGCTACAAGAGATGTTTGACCCTAGCGTGCCATTTGCCCAAACCGAGCACGAACAGAACTGTGCAAAGTGCCCATATTCATCTATTTGTAACAAGGGAATCTGATTTTTTGTATCTTTCCTAGTACAAAACCTAATAGCATGGCACGAAGTTTCTATTCGCATAGGGTAGAGATTATTCCCCGAGAGTTTATTACACAGGAAGGTAACGTGTATTCTAAGACTGCACGGGTTACCCTTTTGGATGAGCAGAACCATGAAATTACCGTTCTCTCCTTGGGTGTTCCCGACCTGAACACAGTTTACGATGCAATAGGCAATGGAGCACCAGTAAATCTTAACGAGTGCTATGTTAAAGGATTCTCTCTTACAGCCTGTAGGCGTTTGCAGTTGCTGGACAAAACAGCAACGCTACCCATAGCAGGGTTTATTGCAAAGGAGTCGTTCTTTGTGTCGCCAATATCTCTGGATTTTACTAATGCCGATTTTACTGGCGATTACACCCATTTTGAAGGGGCAACCTTTGTTAGCCCAGAGCTGAATTTTCATGGCTCAAGGTTTAGCAATGGCGGAGTTAACATGTCTAACATGTACGTTAAGGTTGGAAAGTTTAACATGGTTGGCTGCGATGCTCAGCAGGGGAACGTTACGTTTAAGAATACCATTTTCGACTCTGGATCTAAAGATTTTCAGGATTTCAATTTTGGTAGTGGGGTGGTTGAGTTTACCAATACAGAGTTTGGTAATGGCGATGTTTCCTTTATCAACACCCGTTACAACAGTAGCGATGTAAGCTTTAAGGTAGCCCGCTTTGGAATCGGAAAGGTTGATTTTCACTTTGCCAAGTTTGGGTCTGGTACCGTGTCGTTTGAGCGTACAGAATTTGGTACTGGTAGAGTAGATTTTCGTACGGTGGAGTTTGGTCAGGGTAAAACGTCGTTTAACCGTTGTTCCTTTGGCGACGGAGAGGTAACCTTTGATGGTGCCGATGCTAATAACGGGAAAATAACCTTTAACCGCTCGCAGTTCGGTTTGGGTAGCCTGTCGTTTGAGCAGTTTCATGGTGCCGCAGCGCAGCTCATCTTCGAAAAGGTAACCTTTCCTGGCGATGTAAATTTTTCCAGTGCCGTACTCGAATCCCTGCTGCTTCCCAACTGCCAGTTCAATGGTAAGCTAAATCTTCAGGTTGATATTTGCCAAAACATAGACCTCTCGGGCAGCGTGGTTCGCGATATTGCCGATTTTTATTCCTTTGGGAATGTGCCAAGGGTTAATGTGCTTAACCTTGCAGGGATGCGCCTTTTGGGTAAGTTTTACTTGGACTGGAAGGTGAATAAGCTGCAATCCCTAATCTACAACCAGCCCCGTACCACAATGGACGAAAAAGCGGAGCAGTTCCGTATTCTAAAGGAGAATTTTAGCGATTTGGGCCGATACAGCGATGAGGATTACGCCTATGTTGAGTTTAGGCGCTGTGAGCTAAAAACCATTTTGCAGTATGAGCTAGAAGGGAATTGGGTAAGTAAAGCTTTAGCATACCCTCACTACTTTTTCAAGAAGTTAGTTTTTGATTGGATTGGGCTTTATGCCACCGAGCCTGCCCGCGTTTTTGTAAGCATAATAGCCATTTACGTGTTCTTTAGCCTACTCTACATTGGGCTTATATCGTCGGGAATAGGGAATATTCTTCCAACTAGCGTAAACGGCGAGAGCCTTAGCCTTGTGGGTCGAAGCTTTTACCACAGCGCCATAACCTTTTTTACAATTGGGTATGGCGATTTTGTACCCGTTGGGGCAATTCGACTGTTTTGTGGTTTCGAAGGGTTTATTGGAGTTTTCCTAATGGCCTACTTTACAGTGGCTTTTGTTAGAAAGATATTAAGGTAGCGCTACTACTCATCCTTTAGCAAATCGGGGCGTAATAGCTTGGTACGCTGGTATGCTTGTTCTTCTTGCCACTTAGCAATCTCCCCAAAGTTGCCCGATAAAAGGATTTCTGGTACTTTCCACCCGTTGAACTCCGCAGGCCTTGTGTAAACGGGCGGTGCAAGCAAATCGTCCTGGAATGAGTCGGTAAGCGCCGATGTTTCATCGGAGAGCACACCTGGAACAAGCCTAACAATGCTATCAACAATTACAGCAGCAGCCAGCTCACCGCCCGATAGCACGTAGTCGCCAATAGATATTTCGCGGGTTACCAAATGCTCCCTAACCCTGTGGTCAACCCCTTTGTAGTGGCCACAAAGTATAAGTATGTTCTTTTTGGTGCTAAGATGATTGCAAAGCTTTTGGGTTAGCGGTTCCCCGTCGGGCGATGTGTAAATTACCTCGTCGTACTCACACTCCTCCTTTAGCTTGCTCATAGCCTTAAAAATGGGCTCAACCTTAAGAACCATACCCGCATCGGGGCCAAAGGCGTAGTCGTCAACCGTTCTATGCTTATCATTGCTGTAATCCCTGAGGTGGTGCAGGTTAATAACAACCAAACCCTTTGTTTGCGCTCGTTTAATTATGGAGTGTCCAAGGGGACTCTCAAGTAGCTCAGGTAGTACGCTTATGATATCAATTCTCATCGTTCCAAAAAATTTCCGCAAAGGTATCATTAGTATTTAGATGTTGCATTTTGCGTTGCACTTTTTACCGATTTCAAAGTAGAGAATGGATTAGTGTAATGTCAATTTGGCTTGTTTGTTGTTGTATTAATGTCAAAATGGCCTGTTTTTAATTTTGGAACGGGGTTGGATAGGAAAAGGGAAAACTGGATAACAAACAAAAACAATTACTAATATGACACTAGTTCGATTTTTCCGCCCAGAATTCATCAACCAGGTTGATAGATACAATGGCACTGCTAACAGGTTTGAAGATTCAACAGCCAATGGAACAATGCCCGCAACCAACATTATGGAGGGCACCAACTCATTTGTTCTGGAGCTTGCAGCCCCTGGCTTTAGCAAAAGCAATTTTTCTATTGAGGTAAACAACAACACCCTAACCATTAAGGGCGAAAAGCAAAACGCCGATGCGGCAAACGTTAAGTACACCCGCTGCGAATTTGGTTATGGTAACTTTAGCCGCTCGTTTATTCTTGGTAAAGCAGTTGATACTAACAACATTGAAGCAAAGTACGAGAATGGAATTCTCTCCATTACCTTAATGAAGCGCGAAGAGGCAAAGCCAAAGCCAGCAAGGGTAATAGATGTGAACTAATTCCATTGCGGCGAAAAATGAAAAAGAACCACCAGATAGCACTGGTGGTTTTTTGCTTTATAAGCACCAAAATTAAATGTGTATTACTTTTAGGTTACATTCCCCTTTATTCTCAATGTTTTTAAGGGAATTAGTTTGATGATTATTACATAATAGTTAACTTCGTGAGCTGTATTTGTGTGTTTTTCAATTCACTTACCGAGTTGTTTACCTGCAAGTTAACCTCTATCTAATGGACACAAAAGATCTAAAGGATTCTCAAGTTGAGAATCAGTTCGGCAAAGCCGAAAATACGAATGTAACCTCCGCTAACGTTGATGCTGTGGCCGAAAAGGCCTTGAGTAACTCTCCAGAACACGACGAAGAGATTGATGAAACGCTTCTACCTCTTAATCTTGAAGAAGATACCTCTCTTGAAGAGGAGCACGACGAAGAGGTTGAGTACGACGATGAGGAGGAAGATGATTCTGCTGAAAAAGCCGACTACTCGCAACTTTCTCGAGAGGAACTGGTTGGGGCTCTAAAGAGCATTCTGGCCACTAAACCAATTCAGCGTATTCGAGCCGAGGTAGAGAGCATAAAGGTTAACTTCTATAAGAAGCACAAAGCAGAGTACGAGAAGAAACGCAAGGAGTTTATTGAGGCCGGTGGCGAAGCTGCTCAGTTTGTTGCCCCAGAGGATGTAAACGAACCCCAAATAAAAGAGCTGCTACGCCAGTACCGCGAGGCTAGAGCCAACTACAACCGCGGGTTGGAGGACGAGAAAACCAAAAACCTAGAGACCAAGCAGCAAATTATTGAGCACATTAAGGAGTTGATTAACAGCACCGAGTCTGTAAATCACACCTTTCAGCAATTTAGAGACCTACAGCAAAAGTGGCGCGAAACAGGCCCTGTACCACAAGCCGTTCTTAACGACCTTTGGGAAACCTATCACCACCACGTTCAGAATTTCTACGATTACATTAAGATAAACAAGGAGCTGCGCGATTTAGACCTTAAGCGCAACCTAGAAGAGAAAATTAGCCTTTGCGAAAAAGCAGAGGAGCTGCTACTTGAGTCATCCATAGTAAATGCCTTTAAAAAGCTGCAGAAGTACCATAACCAGTGGCGCGAGGTTGGCCCCGTTTCAAAGGAGAGCCGTACCGATGTTTGGGAGCGCTTTAAAGAGGTTACCTCAAAAATTAACAAGAAGCACCAGGAGTTCTTTGAGTCGCTTCGCGATGAGCAGAAGAAAAACCTTGACGCAAAAACCGTTCTGTGCGAAAAGGCCGAAGAGCTTGCAGCAGTGAATATTGGCTCGGCTAAGGAGTGGAATAAGCGCTCAAAGGAGATGGTTGAGCTGCAAAAGGTTTGGAAAACCATTGGTTTTGCACCCCGTAAGGATAATCAGAAAATATACGACAGATTCCGTGCTGCATGCGACGCATTCTTTAACAAGAAGCGTGATTTTTATGCTGATGCTCGCGAAGGTCAGGACAATAACCTGCAGCTAAAAATTGAGCTCTGCATGCAAGCCGAAGCACTTAAGGATAGCAACGAGTGGAAAAAGGCAACCGAGGAGCTTATTGCCCTGCAAAAGCACTGGAAGGAAGTTGGCCCAGTTCCCCGGAAGCACAGCGATGAGGTTTGGAAGCGCTTTCGTGCTGCTTGCGACTACTTCTTTAATCGTAAATCGGAGCACTTCTCTAAGGTTGACAGTAAGTACGAGGACAACCTAATGCATAAGGAGCAGCTAATTCTTGAGATTGAGGCTTACACCTTGTCCGAGGATGTAGAGGTAAACCTTACCGCCCTTAAAGAGTTTCAGCGCCGTTGGGCCGAGATTGGGTTTGTGCCAATTCAGCAAAAGGATTCCATTCAAAAGCGCTACCGCGAGGCAATTAACAAGCATTTTGAGAGCCTACGCGTTGACGAGGGCAAGCGAAACCTGCTTCGCTTTAAATCCCGCATAGATAACATGCAGGGTAACACCCGCCAAGAGAATAAAGTGCGCGTTGAGCGCGATAAGCTCTTTAACAAGCTAAGGCAAATTGAGAGCGATATTACGCTGTGGGAGAATAATATTGGATTCTTTGCTAAGTCGAAAAATGCGGAGCAAATGATTAAGGATGTGGAGAATAAGATTGAAAGAGCACGCGATGAGATTAAGATGCTTGAGGAGAAGATTAGGATGATTGACAACCTCGACACAGAAGAGTAAATCCGTAATAAACAGAAATATATAGACATGCCGCACAATACAAAGTACGTTTTCGTTACTGGAGGGGTAACCTCATCGTTAGGAAAGGGAATTATATCGGCTTCGCTGGCTAAACTTTTGCAAAGCCGGGGCTACTCGGTAACCATACAGAAGCTTGACCCTTACATCAACGTTGACCCAGGAACGCTTAACCCTTATGAGCACGGTGAATGCTACGTTACCGAGGATGGTGCCGAAACCGATTTGGATTTGGGCCACTACGAGCGTTTTATTAACCTGCACACCACACAAGCCAATAATGTAACCACTGGTAGAATTTACCAATCGGTTATAAACAAGGAGCGTAAGGGCGAGTACTTAGGAAAAACAGTTCAGGTAATTCCACATATTACCGATGAGATTAAGCGCCGCATTAAGCTACTTGGAACTAAGCATAAGTTTGATGTGGTGATTACCGAGATTGGTGGAACCGTTGGCGATATTGAGTCGTTACCTTACATTGAGGCTGTTCGCCAGCTACGATGGGAGCTAGGCCCAACCAACTCCGTTTTTATCCACCTAACGCTGGTGCCATACCTTTCGGCATCAAAGGAGCTTAAAACCAAGCCAACGCAGCACTCTGTTAAGGTAATGCTTGAGAATGGTATTCAGCCCGATGTGCTTGTGCTCCGTACCGAGCATAAGCTAAACGACGATATTCGCCGTAAGGTAGGCCTGTTCTGCAACGTTGATATGGATGCGGTTATTGAGTCTATTGATGTTTCCACTATATATGAGGTTCCCTTGCTAATGCAATCGGAGAAGCTAGATGTAACCGTGCTGCGCAAGCTAAACCTTCCAATAGGAGAGGAGCCTGCATTAAAATCGTGGAAACAGTTTGTTACCAAGCTTAAAAATCCAAAGAAGACTGTAAACATTGGTCTTGTTGGTAAGTATATTGAGCTACCCGATGCTTACAAATCAATTGTAGAGTCTTTTGTGCATGCAGGTGCTGCAAATGACTGTAAGGTAAACCTTGTATCGGTGCATTCTGAGACCATTACCAATGAGAACCTTTCTGAGAAACTGGGTGAGTTTAGCGGTATTATTGTTGCACCAGGCTTTGGACACAGAGGTATAGAGGGTAAAATACTGGCAGTTAAGTATGCTCGTGAGAATAGCGTACCGTTCCTCGGTATCTGCCTGGGCATGCAATGTGCTGTTGTTGAGTTTGCTCGAAACGTGCTAGGCTTAGCCGATGCAAACTCCACCGAGATGTCGCGCACAACCCAGTACCCAGTTATCGACCTAATGGAGGCTCAAAAAGGGGTAACCGATAAGGGTGGCACCATGCGTTTGGGCGCATACCCCTGTACGCTAAAGGCTGGAAGCAAAGCTCATGCTGCATACAAGCAGGCTGAGGTTTTGGAGCGCCATAGGCACAGGTATGAGTTTAACAATGCATATTTAAGCCAGTTTGAGGTAGCAGGAATGGTTGCTACAGGAATTAACCCCGATACCAATTTGGTTGAGGTTGTTGAAATTCCTACTCACCCCTGGTTTGTTGGGGTGCAGTTCCACCCAGAGTATAAGAGTACGGTTGTTAACCCACATCCTATATTTGTTGACTTTGTTAAGGCATCAATACTTTTTAACAAGTAGCTTTGCGATAAAATGTTAACTTTGTCCACTCGGTTTATTTTATAGCCGAGTGGATTTTTTCTGTAATGAAGTAGTTAAAGTACTAAGAATAAAAAGCATAGTTAATGGACAGGAATACAATTATTGGACTGGTTCTAATTTTTCTCATCATCATTGGATTTAGCTATTTTAATAGACCCTCGCAGGAGGAAATTGAGGCCGCACGTCGCAAGGCCGATTCTATAGCTACAGTTCAGGCTGAGTATCAGAGAAAAAGAGCCGATGAAGTTGCTGCACAAAATCAGCTAAATGATTCCTTACAACAGGCGGAAACGCAAAACCGTTTAGGAAGTCTTGCTAGTGCAGTTACTGGTGAGCAGAAATTTATTACCCTTGAAAACGATTTAATTCGTGTTACCCTTTCTACCTTGGGTGGTAGGGTTTATTCTGCCGAAATAAAGGACTACAAAACCTATGGCGGTGAACCGCTTATTCTTTTCGATGGCGATATCAATACATTCGGATTACAATTCTGGGGTAACAACAATAGCATTCAAACCAATAATCTGTATTTTAATGCGTTAACAGAAGCCTCTAGTTTAACCATTGCAGAGGGCGATACTTCCGTATCAGTTGTAATGCGTTTGGAAGCAGGCGAGGAATCGTACATTGATTATGTTTACTCCGTAGCCAAGGGAAGCCACCTTGTTAACTTCGATATTAAGTTTGTAGGAATGGATAAGGTGATGAACCATCAGAAGGGGAGCATCGACCTTATTTGGGAAAACATGGTGCCCCAGCTTGAGAAGGGAGCCAAAAATGAGCGCGACTACACCACTATTGCCTACTCATACCCAAACAAGGAGTACGAGGAGCTTAACATGCGTAGCGACTCCGATGACGAGAAAATTACCACTAAGCTAAAGTGGATTGCCTTTAAGCAGCAGTTCTTCTCATCAATACTTGTTGCTGATGATGCAATGCTTAATGCCGATCTTGAGCAGCATAAGGTTGAGGATGGCGAGTATATCCAGAGCTTTAAATCTAGAATTGGGTTGCCTATAGACAAAGGTGCCGACGAAACCGTTGGCTTCCAGTTCTACTTTGGCCCCAATCACTACAAAACGCTTAAAGCCTATAACCTGGAGTTTGAAGCGGTTGTTCCGCTTGGTGGCTGGGGTATTCGCTGGATTAATCAGGGCGTTGTTTTTGTGTTTGATATTCTTGATAACCGCATTGCAAACTACGGCCTAATTATTCTTTTGCTAACCATCTTTATTAAGGTTGTTCTGTTCCCGTTAACCTATAAATCATACTTAAGCTCGGCCAAAATGCGTGTGCTTAAGCCTCAGGTTGACGAGCTTAACGCCAAGTTCCCCAAAAAGGACGATGCAATGAAGAAGCAGCAAGCGGTAATGGCTCTGTATAAGAAAGTGGGCGTAAACCCAATGGGTGGATGTATTCCTATCCTTATACAATTCCCCATACTTATTGCCATGTTCAGGTTCTTCCCTGCATCGTTTGAATTGCGCCAGAAGTCGTTCCTTTGGGCCGATGACCTGTCATCGTTCGACTCAATTCTAGACTTACCTTTTAATATCCCATACTATGGCGCTCATATTAGTTTGTTCACCATACTAATGGCTGCTGCGCTATTCATAACATCTAAAATGAATACCGATCAAATGGGCGATACCAGCAGTCAGCTGCCAGGTATGAAATTCATGATGATTTACATGATGCCTATTATGATGATATTCTGGTTTAACAACTACTCATCGGGATTAAGCTACTACTACTTCCTTTCAAACGTATTTACTTTGGGGCAAACCCTTTTAATACGTAAATTTGTTGACGATAAGGCAATCTTGTCCAAACTGCACGAGAATGCTAAGAAGCCTGTTAAAAAATCGAGGCTTCAAACAAAGCTTGAGGAAATTGCTAAGCAGCAGAACATGCCAAAACGCAAGTAATAGCTAACCGCAATCTTTTATATAAACTCGCAATGGATTAAATTCTGTTGCGAGTTTTTTTTTGCTAGCATCAGGAGCAATTCATATGAATCAGGGATCACTTTAAAAAGTTGTGGACTAAGCATAAATTTTAGCCAGCCTAAACATAAAGAATGAAGTATCCGTAACCCCTCTAAGGG
>JAFGDZ010000005.1 GCA_016931855.1 Bacteroidales bacterium | reverse complement strand
TTCCACTCTAGTTGGAGGCTTTCCTGCGAACCATAGGCAATTGCCGCCGATGTGCTTATAGTTAGCTTGCTAGACACATTCCAGCTATGGTTTACAATAGCCATGGGCGTATTGCTTGTGAACTGGTTGGCGTTTAGCTCCTTTCCATTGCTGTTTCCCCAGGATGGGTTGTAGTAGTTGGAGCCAGTTAGCTTAAATGCTTCCAGTGGCGCATAGTCGGTTTGCTTATTCTGGAAAAAGGCCCCCATTACTGTAGCCGATAGCTTATGGTTTAGCCCAAGCTGCTTGCTTACCTCCATAAAGTAGTTCCATTCGCTATGAGCAGCGCCATCTACATAGCCGCTTTGAGCCCAAGTGCCCGAGCCGTTAAGTGTAAGGTTCCAGCCGCTGGGGGAGGTTCCCGTGGTGTGGGCAAGCTGTAGCGCGTTACGGTAAACGTGGTTGGCACTAGTCCATGCAACAGCGGTTTCTCCCTCTTTTTGCGATGCAAGGCCTAGATTGTATGTGCCCATCATGCCGCTGTGTAGGTTGCTGTTGGCATCAAAATCAACCTTGTAAAAGCTGCTGGCAACGCTATTGGTTATGGCCGACCAAAGCGGATAGTTATCCGCTGCAATGCCGTTTAGGCTTAGGATTACCCCGTTGTAGGCTACTCCAATATTGGAGCTGGTGTAGCCTCGCAGCGCGAAGTTTGATGCGTTTGCTGCTGCCCATATATTGCTATGGAACGGATTGTTGTTTTGGGCCGCTATAAGGTTTATGTGCTTTAGCGTATAATCGGTTGTTCCGTTGGCGTATGTTTTTATGCCGATTGTAGAGTTTTTCCTGATTTTTAGGCTATCGGTATCATCGTGGTTTGGCTGTGGTATGGCAAACGACTGTATTGCTAGACTAAGAATGATGAGAAGCGAAAAGGCGATTTTTGTTTTCATAAAAGATTAAACGGCTTTATTGTTGATATGTACAGAGAAATGAATGTTTACTAGTATTGGTGCTTGATGGTGTTTCCTATACAAAGATAATAGAAGAATCAAATGAGCATACAGTGTTGCTAAATAGCATAAAAAATGGGAGCATGCTAATGCTCCCACCTCTAAATATCAAAATGAGTATTTTGCTATAAGTTATTAACCATATCAATAACAACCAGTTCTGGACGGTTGCCCGTTCTGATGGGAGGCCCCCAGGTTCCATATCCAGTTGAAACGTAAATGTGTGTATTGCCTTTCTGCTTATGCCCGCGGCTAACCTCAAATATTTTGCTGGTTACGTAGCCAAAAGGCCACATTTGACCATGGTGTGTATGCCCCGATACCTGTAGATCGATGCCATTGTTAACAGCCTCTTCAAGCTGATAGGGCTGGTGATCCATAAGTATAAGCGCTGTGTTCTGGTTTGCGTCAGCAACAAGTTGTTCAACCGATTTGCGCGGTTGGGGTAGCATGTTGTTGGCCTGCCGGTCGTCGCGACCAACAATGGTGAAGCCGTTTGGTAGCGCTGCAATGCTATCGCGGAGCACTGTAATGCCATGCTGCTCAAGGTAGGCTTGCGCTGCGTTTACATTTCCAAAAAACTCGTGGTTACCTGTTACGGCATAAATGCCATACTTGGCTTTTAGGTTCTTTAGCAAATCGCCCATGTTGTTGCTAATTACAGGGCCTAAATCCTCATCAAACACATCGCCAGCCAGAAGCACAACATCGGGGTTTTGCTCGTTAACCTTACGTACCATTCGCTCTAGTCGGCCATTGGCAATCATTGTACCCAGGTGGATATCCGATAGCAGCACTATGCGTTGCTTACCACCCTCAATGGGTTTGTTAACGTTTATGGTGAGCGTATTCACCACAGGGTACTTTGCATTAAAGTAGCCAATAACCAGTATTACAAGGGCAACAGCGTAAACGCCAATGGAGGCCATTTGTCCCTTGGGGCTTTGCCAGCTAAACTTTAGAATATCGGTGATGTTGAACAGCGCGTTAACCCCTTTAAGAATATCAACTAAAAGAAAACCTAGGGTAAGGTAAAGCATGGCACCAAGCCACCACGAGCCCATTTTAATAAATGGCTCGGCAACGGCCATAGCGCCGCTTCGCTCGGTAAATCTACCAATAACGTAGGCAAAGGCAACAAGCCAAAAGGCTGCTCTAAAAATCCACATCACCGTGTCGCTAGCCGAGCCAACAAGCGGTTTGGTTCTGTAGAACAGGTATAGGTTAACCAGTGTGTTTACCAGTATAACTATGGATAGGAATATTATCATGGCTTTTATTTTCATCGTATTATGTGTTGAAATGAATTTTCCTGCCCGAATATAACAGCGTTTTTGGTTTAGTGTTTTGCAATTGTTTAAAATTGTATGGATTATAATGTTGTTTAGCTGTAGGGTGTGAGACGTGAATCGTGAGACGTGAATCGTTAAACGTGAAAGGTTAAAAGTTAAACGTGAAAGGTTAAAAGTTAAACGTGAAAGGTTAAAAGTTAAACGTGAAATGACAATACACTAGACACTAGACACTACTATTTAGCATCTACCCCTTTATCCTTCTAACTACAGATATGCCCAACAGGGGCTGTAGGATAAGTGTATTGTGATAGGTGTTTAGTGTTTGGGAGAAAGACGGGGAGAAAGTGGTTTGCGGTTAGAGTTACATGTGACGAGTTACTTGTTACCTTGGAAGGTGGGTTGTGTCTGGTGGTTTCCTGTTTAGTTAGTCTAACATCTAGCATCTAGTGTCTAACGTCTTTCTCTTTTCACGTCTAACGTCTCACGATTAAACCCTTTCCCCATCCAATGCTCTAATGGAATATTATTTCCCAATACACTAACCTATGAAAAGAGTCCTTATACTGCTTATTGCAGCAAGTTTTCTTTCGCTCTCCCTTGCGCTAAAAGCGCAAACCGACCTTGTGGTGGAGCGCATTATTGAGATTGCCAAAACCGATAACCAAACCATGCAGCACCTTGATGTGCTTAGCAATAGGTTTGGAGGTAGGCTAATTGGTTCCGATGCTTACGAGAATGCTGGCAACTGGGCTGCGTATAAGTTTAGGCAGTGGGGCATGGAGGTTATAATGGACGAGGTAGGTGAGCTGCCCGTTGGCTTTAACCGTGGCCCTTGGTTTGGTAGAATGCTTAGCGATAATGGAATGGTGCTTCACTTTGCTACGCCATCATACACATCGGGCACAAAGGGAGTGCAAAAGGGGCATGTGGTAATTGAGCCTAAAACTAAGGCTCAGTTTGAGCGCATGAAAGGCAAGCTAAAGGGAGCATGGGTTCTAATATCGGGCAAGAGCACCGGTTGGCCCATTGATTTTTCAGCGGATGCCGATGTAAAACGTGCTGCCATAATGCTGCAGAATGAGGAGATTGAGAAGAAGAATAATGAGATTCGCCGCGAGAACTGGCAGAACAGGGGTACAGGAAAGCCAGAGAAGGAGATGCTACCCTACATTGAGGAGCCTGCACTATTCTATAAGGAGATGGTTGAGGCTGGAATCTTGGGGATAATCCAATCGGCACCCAACCCAATTACTGCGCTATACGACAGGAAGAATGTGCATAACATGACCTTTGAAACGCTTCCAACCGTTCCAGATATTAAGTTGGATGAGCATCAGTATGCAATTATTGAGCGCATGGCTAAGGAGCGTCAGCGGTTTGAACTTGAGTTCGATATCCGTAACCATTTCAAAATGGGGCCTGTTAAGTATCACAACGTAATAGGAGTGATACCTGGCACCGAATTCCCCGATGAGTACGTGATTATGGGCGGACATCTGGATGCCTTTGATGTTGCCACTGGTGGCGTTGACGATGGCTCTGGTGTTACACCTGCTATGGAGGCTGCACGTTTAATTATGGCTGCGGGCGGAAAGCCTAAGCGTACAATCCTTGTATGCCTTTGGGCAGGCGAGGAGTTTGGCCTTTACGGTTCAAAGGGCTGGGTGAAGAGTCACGCCGATAAGCTGGATAAGGTGTCCAATATGTTTAACCGCGATGGTGGCCCAACAGTAGCAAACAGCCTTAGCGTGCCTGCTGCTATGATGGACGATTTTAAGAAGATTTGCGAACCGCTTAATGGCATTAACCCCGATTTCCCATTCACCCTCCGCCAAAGCGACCCAATTACCCGCCCCAAAGAGGCTTGGGGAACCGATAGCGGCCCATTTGCTGTTGAGGGTGTACCCACAATTACCTTTGGCACAGCCGACCCAAAGGGGTACGACTTTAGCTATGGTGAGATTTGGCATACCGAGCGCGACCTGTATAACATGAGCATTCCAGAGTATCAGGAGCACACATCAGTAGTTACGGCTATTGTTGTTTATGGTGTTGCCAACCTAAATCACTTGCTACCCCGCAAAGGATATTGGAAAGAGGAGGTGAAGGAAGAACCCGCAAAGGATAAAAAGAAAAAGAAGTAGATTTTTGCTTGATATAAAGAAGAAACCCTCAGGGCTTATGTCCTGAGGGTTTTGCTTTTATTGGTGATGTGAAATGCGTTAAAGGTTAAAAGTGAAACGTTAAACGTTAAAGAGCTTGTCTCGCCCCTAGGCGAGATTAAAAGTGAAACGTTAAACGAGAAAGATTTAAGACTTGAATGCAAGCCTAAACACTATACACTAAAAACATTATTCCACAGTAACAAGTAACTCGTCACATGTAACGATAATCACCAAACACTATACACTAAAAACTAAACACCAATTAATTATCCCCTAAAATCCCTCATGTTCAGTTCTACTAATAACCTCCTCCTGTAGTTCGGGGGTAAGGTCGTTAAAGTAGTCGCTGTAGCCAGCAACGCGAACAATAAGGTCGGCGTGCTTTTCGGGGTGTTTTTGCGCATCCCTAAGCGTTTGGGCATCGGTAACGTTAAACTGAATGTGGTGCCCATCCATCCTAAAGTAGGTTCTAACAAGGAAACCAAGGCGGGCAATGGCTTCGTCGCCATTAAAAAATGCTGGGGTAAATTTTTGGTTAAGCAGCGTGCCACCCGTTTTTAGGTGGTCGAACTTGGCCACCGATTTTACAACTGCTGTTGGCCCATTCCTGTCGGCGCCCTGTACTGGCGAAACACCTTCGGATAGGGGCGTACCAGCCATTCGTCCATCGGCCGTAGCGCCAATAACAGTTCCAAAGTACACATGGCAGGTGGTAGGGAGCATATCAACCCTAAAGGTTCCCCCTCTTGATGTTGGCCTACCATCTATTAGCTCAAGGAACGAGTTGAAAATCTCAACCGCGTGCTGGTCGGCATAATCGTCATCGTTACCATACTTAGGCGTTTCGTAAAGCAGCTTAGCCCTAAGGGTTTCAAAGCCGCTAAAGTTGTTCTCAAGGGCATTTAGCATCTCGGTCATGGTTACCGTTTCGTTCTCGTAAACGTGATGCTTAATTGCCGTAATGGTATCGGTTAGGCTACCAAGACCTACACCCTGAATGTAGCTGGTGTTGTAGCGCGCTCCCCCTGCATTATAATCGATACCGTTGGTTATGCAATCGTCAATCACCAGCGAGAGGAAAGGAGCGGGTAGGTACCTGCCGTAAAGCTTCTCTATAATGTTGTTACCCTTTATTTTGATATCAACAAAGTGCTTAAGCTGCTTACGGAACGCGTCCATTAGCTCGTTAAACGTTGTAAATGTTGATACATTCCCTGTTTCAATGCCTAAGCGTTTGCCCGTTCGGGGGTCAACGCCGTTGTGGAGGGTAATCTCAAAAACTTTGGGCAGGTTAAAGTAGCCGGTTAGCATGTAGGCCTCGGTGCCAAAGGCTCCCGCCTCAACGCAGCCGCTGCAACCACCGTTTCGGGCATCCTCAAGGCTTTTGCCTTGGCTTACCAGTTCCTGAATAACCGCATCGGTATTAAAAATGGAGGGTTGGCCAAAGCCCGTTTTCACAATCTTTAGGGCGCGATGCAGGAACCTATCCGGATTCTTTTTGCTGATTTGAACCATGGAGCTGGGCTGTAGTATGCGCATCTCCTCAATAACATCAAGTATGATGTAGCTTAGGTCGTTAACCGCATCGCTGCCATCGGCTTTTACTCCGCCAACGTTTATAAGTGCAAAATCGGTGTAGGTGTTGCTCTCCTTTGCTGTAACGCCCGTTTTTGGTGGGGCTGGGTGGTTGTTAAACTTAACCCAGAACGATTGTAGCAGCTCCTTTGCGTACTCCTCGGTAAGCGTGCCTGCCTTAACCTCTTGCTGGTAGAATGGCCAAAGATGCTGGTCTAATCGGCCAGGATTAAAGGAGTCCCATGGGTTTAGCTCTGTTATTACGCCAAGGTGTATAAACCAGTAGTGCTGTAGCGCTTCGTGGAAAGTGCGTGGGGCGTTTTCTGGAACCCATTGGCAAATGCTGGCCATGTGCTCCAGCTCAGCTTTTCGTTGGGGGTTGCTCTCCTTTGTTGCCAGTTGGGTAAGCGATTCGGCGTGCCTGTGGGCAAGTATAATTGCAGCATCGGCGGCAATCTTCATGGCTTGCAGCTCTTCCCGTTTAGCAACGGCATCGGGGTCGTTAAAGAAATCAAGTGTGCTGATAGTGCCATCAATAATGGCCTTAATGTCCTTTAGCCCCATGCGGAACATGCGGGCAGAGCAAACGGTATGCCCCGGAGCGCGCTGCTCCTGAAACTCTGTAAACACGCCCGATGCGTAAACCTCTTTCCACTGCTCATCAACGTTTGCAAAAACGCGGTCGCGCTGGCTGTTCCCTTTCCAAAAGGGGATAATGGTATCGGAGTAGGCCTTGCGAACCTCGTCGTTCACCTTGTACGATACCTTTGGACGGCTATCAAGGATATCCAAATCCTCAATGGAGTGTAGGCAAACCTCGGGGTAGGTTGGGGTGGCCTTTGGTGCAGGGCCACGTTCGCCAACAATTAGCTCGCCGCTATTTATGCAGATGTGCTTTTTGCTAAAGATATGTAGAAGCGATTCTGCTCTTTGTACAGGAACCGGACGGGCTGCTACATGCTGCTGCTTGTAGTACTCGGTAACCAAAAGGGCGCGCTCGGCGCTAATGCTGTTAATGGCTCGTAGGCTTTGCTCGCGGAGCTGCTTTATGCGTTCGGTCATGGATTTATCCTCCAACTTTTACTTTGTAACCACTGTTTTTTAGGAATGATACCACTTGCTCAATTTCGGTTTTGGTGGGCTCGCTGGGCGCATTGTCCCAGTTGCCGATGCCCATTTTTTGGTACTTGTGAGCCGCAATTTTGTGGTATGGCAAAACATCAACCTCACTAATTCCCTTTAGTGCCGATAGGAATGAGACCATTGCGTTGAGGTTCTCCTTACTATCGTTAGCTGTAGGAATAAATGGGTATCTGATAATGATATCGGCTCCAAGCGTGTTTAGTAGCCTTAGGTTCGATAGGATTAGCTCGTTATCGCAGCCCGTAAGGCGCTTGTGCGTGGCGCTATCCATATGCTTTAGGTCGAATAGGAACAGGTTGGTATGCGGCGCAATGGCTTTGTACCTTTCGGCCGATGCTAGTCCGCAGGTATCAACCGCCGTGTGAATTCCCTTTTTATGAAGCAGCGCTAGCGATTGCTCCAGAAACTCGGGCTGCATTAGCGGCTCTCCGCCCGAGAAGGTAACCCCGCCATTGGACTCATCAAAGAAAAGGTAATCCTTCTCAACAATGCTAACCAGTTCCGTTGGGGTGTAGTACTTTCCAACCACTTCGGTTGTTTCAAAGGTATCGTTACCAATGCGGTTTTTCCTTACCGTTGTTTCGGGCTGTAGCAGCCAGCTCTCGGGGTTATGGCACCACAGGCATCTAAGCGGGCATCCCTTTAAAAATACGGTTGTGCGAATGCCCGGGCCATCGTGCACCGAATATCGCCTAATATCAAACACCAATCCCTGCATGGGGAGTGAGATTTATGAATTATAACTAGAATGATTTTTTGATGATGGTAAAGCATCGCTTTTACACAGAAACGTAGGCGTGCTTTACACGCTGTACCAGCGTATGGTAATGGGGAAGGAGTATCAGCAAATCCAGCACTCATACAAACCACGGCCAAAGCAGTGGTAAAGGCTGGTATGAGCAATGCTGTTCGTCATTTGGGTTCCATTTGTGATTAACGCAAATTTAGGCACTGTTTTTCAGTAAATAAAATGATTTTAGTCATGGATTAGAGAGTTCTTTAAGAGCTATGTAAACTTTCTTTTTGGTTTTGGTTTGTGGTTATTTAGAGTGAAATATTACTTTTTGTTAAACATTCTTTAAAGGTTTGTTGATATGCTCCACTTTCGCTTTCTTTTTTTAATTTTGATTTTTATGTTAACCTAAATTAGTATTCATGAAAAACCTAAAAGCAATTTTATCTGTAACACTTTGCAGCCTGTTGTCCCTAGCAGGTATGGCGCAACCTCAAATGACATGGGAGAGCCCTGTCCCAGTTGATCCAAAGGTTGTTATTGGAAAGTTAGACAATGGTATGACTTACTACATTCGTGCGAATGCGGAGCCTAAAAGTCGTGCCGATTTCTACATTGTTCACAATGTAGGTGCTATCCTTGAGGATGATGATCAAAACGGTCTTGCTCACTTTACTGAGCATATGGCCTTTAACGGAACAAAGAACTATCCTGGCAAAGGCGTTCTTAACTTCCTTGAAAAAATTGGGGTTAAGTTTGGTCACAACGTTAACGCCTTTACTGGTACTGATGTTACTGCCTATAACCTAACCAATGTGCCTTTAACCCGCGAAACCATTATCGATTCTGCTCTTCTTATCCTTAACGATTGGTCTAGCTATATCGCTTTTGAGGATGCTGAGGTAGATGCTGAGCGTGGTGTAATCCGCGAGGAGTGGCGTACCCGCCGTACCGCCGATTTCCGCATTAGATCTGAAAAAAGCCAGTACTTATACAAAGGTTCTAAGTATGCAAAACGTGATGTAATAGGCGATTTAGACATTATTAACACCTTTAAGTACGAAACCATTAAGCGTTTCTATAACGATTGGTACCGTCCAGATCTTCAGGCTATCATTATTGTTGGTGATTTTGATCCTGCCATGATGGAAGCTAAGGTTAAGGAACGTTTTAACCAGATTCCTGCTCGCGAAAACCGTCAACCTCGTCCTGATTTTGGAATTCCCGATAACGAGGAGATGATTGTTGGTATCGTTACCGACCCTGAGGCTACTCGTACCATGGTTGAGGTTTACTATAAGCAGCCTGGTGTGCCTTTTGAGCAAAAAACTATGGGTTACTACCGCGACCAAATTGTAAATAACCTGTACACCCAAATGATTAACGCAAGGCTTAATGAGCTTGTGCAAAAGGAGAATCCTCCATTTGTATTTGGTTACTCGGTTTACACAGGCCTTGTTCGCACCGTTGATTCATACATCCTTATGGCCAATGCTCGCGAAAACGAGTCGGAAAGAGCGCTTCGTACTCTTCTTGAGGAGAACTACAGGCTTAAGCAGCATGGGTTTACCCAAACTGAGCTAGATAGGGCTAAAGCCGATTTACTTCGTAGCTATGAGAAGAATTATAGCGAGCGTGATAAGCAAAAGCACGAGGATTTTGTTTGGCAGTACTTCTCTCACTTTACCAGCAATGAGCCTATTCCTGGTGCGGAGTACGACTTTATGCTTGCACAGGCATTAATGCAGCAAATTAACCTTGATGCTGTTAACGCTCTTGTTAACAAGTATATCACCGATAAGAACATGGTTGTAATCATTACTGGTCCTGAAAAGGAAAAAGCAACCATGCCTGCTGCCGATAAAATTAAAGCTCTTGTGGCTGAGATTAGCTCTAGCAACCTAGAGGCTTATGTTGATAACGTTTCTACAGAGCCGCTAATTGCAAATCTGCCTAAAGCAGGAACTGTTGCTAAAACTATTGAAAACAAAGAACTTGGAGTAACCGAATGGACTTTGTCTAACGGTGTTAAGGTTATCGTTAAGCCAACCGACTTTAAGGAGGATGAGGTTCGTTTCTCTGCTTACAGCCCTGGTGGTTCTAGCCTAGTTGCTGATGCTGATGTAATGTCGGCTAACATGATGAGTTCAATTGTTGCTATGAGCGGTGTTGGTAACTTTAGCAGCATTGAGCTTGAAAAGATGCTTGCTGGTAAAATGGTTTCAGTTAACCCTTACCTAGGTGAATCCGAAGAGGGTTTCAATGGTAACTGCTCTCCTAAGGATATTGAGATCATGTTACAAATGGTTAACCTGTACTTTACTCAGCCTCGTTTTGATGAGGGCGCTTTCAGTGCCTACATGTCTCGTATTCAGGCTGTCCTACAAAATGCAGGTGCTAATCCAAACATGATGTTCCGCGACTCTGTTTCAGTTATCAGCTCTGGCCATAACGTACGTCGTGCTCCGTTAAATGCTGCTACTCTATCTCAGGTTAAACTAGATAGAATTAAGGCCATCTACCTAGATCGCTTCTCTAATGCTGGCGACTTTACCTTTGTTTTTGTTGGGAACGTAAATGCTAATGAGCTTAAGCCTATGGTTGAAACTTACTTAGGTTCTCTTCCTAACACAAAGCGCAAAGAGGCATACAAGGATAACAACATCCGTTTCCCAAAAGGTAACACCAAAGCTCCATTTGCCGTTGCAATGCAAACTCCTAAAACCTCAATCTTTGTTTCTTACGAGGGGAAGGCTGCATACAGCTTACAGAATAAGCTTATGATGCAAGCAATAGATCACGTTCTTGACCTTCGTTACACCGAGGAGATTCGTGAGAAACAAGGTGGTACTTATGGCGTTCAAACCATGTACTCATTAGGTCGCACTCCATATGAGGGTTACAACCTTTCTATGGTATTCGATACCGATCCTGCAATGGCTGATAAGCTTATTGAAATTGTACACTCAGAGCTTGTTAAGCTTACTAAAGAGGGTCCATCTCAAGATGATCTTGACAAAGCTCGCGAGTACTTCCTAAAATCTCGTCAGGAGAATATGCGCGAGAACAGGTTCTGGGTTAGCGTTATTAACGACTACTACAAGAACAACGTTAACGTTCTTAAGGATTACGAGAAGCTTGTTAAAGAGCTTACTCCTGCTGCTGTTCAAAAAGAGGCTGCAAAAATCCTTAAAGGTGCTAATGTTCTTGAGGTTATTATGCGTCCTGCTGAGTAATCCCCGTTTAGCTATTATACTTAAAGACCGCTTGAGAAATCAGGCGGTCTTTTTTATTATCTGTCTATTTGTCTTTTGTTATATGCTTTTCCTGTCTATTTGTCCAGTTTTATGTAGTGGCAGATGTTTTGAAGATTCTCACACACGAGGTCAACTTATAATCTAGAGTCTAACATCTAATATCTGCACTATATGAATCTAAATAACTTTACAATCAAGTCGCAGGAGGCAATTCAGCAGGCTTTTACCATTGCACAGGGATATAATCATCAGGCTATTGAGCCAGCTCATTTGCTAAAGGGTATTCTTAGTCAAAGCGAGAACGTTACTGGTTTTATTCTTCGTAAGCTTGGGGTTAACACCAGTACATTTGATTCTGTACTAGATAGAATTTTGGAGTCCTACCCAAAGGTTAGCGGTACCGAACAGTACCTTAGCTCAGCCTCTAGTCGTGTTTTACAGAAATCGTTGGAGTACAGCAAGGAGATGGGCGATCAGTTCGTTTCCATAGAGCATATTCTGCTTGGGCTTTTATCTGCGGGCGATCAGGTATCGCAAATGATGAAGGATGCTGGTGTTACCGAGAAAGAGCTTAAGCTGGCCATGAAGGAGCTACGTAAGGGCTCTACCGTTAACAGCCAAACTGCCGAGGATACATACAATGCGCTTAACCGATTTGCCATAAACCTTAACGAAATGGCTCGCACGGGTAAGCTCGACCCTGTTATTGGGCGCGATGATGAGATTCGGCGTGTGCTTCAAATCCTTTCCCGCCGAACAAAGAATAACCCCATACTTATAGGTGAGCCCGGCGTTGGTAAAACGGCCATTGCCGAGGGGATTGCCCATAGAATTGTGAATGGCGATGTTCCCGACGATTTAAAGAGTAAGCAGCTCTACTCTCTGGATATGGGTGCACTAGTTGCAGGCGCAAAGTACAAGGGTGAGTTTGAGGAGCGGCTAAAATCGGTGGTTAAGGAGGTGGTTGCCTCTAATGGCGAGGTTGTTCTTTTTATTGATGAGATTCACACCCTTGTTGGAGCGGGCAAGAGCGAGGGGGCAATGGATGCCGCAAACATTCTTAAGCCTGCCCTAGCTCGTGGCGAGTTGCGCTCCATTGGCGCTACTACCCTTGATGAGTACCAGAAGTACTTTGAGAAGGATAAGGCGCTTGAGCGTAGGTTCCAAATAGTGATGGTGAATGAGCCCGATTTGGCCGATGCCGTATCCATACTCCGAGGACTAAAGGAGCGGTATGAGACGCACCACTCGGTGCGGATTAAGGATGAGGCTATTATCGCCTCTGTTGAGCTATCGAACCGTTACATTACTAGCCGTTTCCTTCCCGATAAGGCCATAGATCTTATTGACGAGGCTGCAGCTAAGCTCCGCTTGGAGATGAACTCGGTTCCCGAGAGCATCGATGAGATTGAGCGTCGCATTAAGCAGCTGGAGATTGAGCGCGAGGCCATAAAACGTGAGGGTGATAGGACAAAGATGGACGAGCTGAGCCGCGAGTTGGCCAACCTAACCGAGGAGCGCGATAGGCTCCGCGCAAAGTGGCAAGCCGAAAAGTCCATTGTTGATGGCATCCACCAGAACAAGCAGGCCATTGAGGGATTTAAGCATGAGGCCGATGAAGCCGAACGCGCAGGCGATTACGGCAAGGTAGCCGAGCTGCGCTATGGCCGAATTCGCGAGGCCGAAGCCACTATTGCCAAGCTTAAGGAGCAGCTGGCGCAGAACCAAGCCGAAACTGCACTTATAAAAGAGGAGGTTGATGCAGAGGATATTGCCGAGGTGGTTTCGCGCTGGACTGGTATTCCTGTAAGCCGAATGCTGCAGAGCGAGCGCGAGAAGTTGCTCCATTTAGAGGATGAGTTGCACAGGCGTGTAGTGGGGCAGGACGAGGCCATTATTGCGGTTGCCGATGCGGTTAGGCGGAGCCGTGCCGGCTTGCAGGATGCCAAGCGACCCATTGGTTCCTTCATCTTTCTTGGAACTACAGGAGTGGGTAAAACGGAGCTGGCTCGTGCCTTAGCCGAGTTGCTCTTTAACGATGAAAACCTCATGACCCGTATCGATATGAGCGAGTACCAGGAGCGGCACTCCGTATCGCGACTTATTGGTGCTCCTCCGGGTTATGTTGGGTACGATGAGGGCGGTCAGCTTACCGAGGCCGTGCGCCGCAAGCCATACTCCGTGGTGCTTCTCGATGAGATTGAGAAGGCACATCCCGATGTGTTCAACATTCTCCTACAGGTGCTTGATGATGGTAGGCTAACCGATAATAAGGGGCGTACTGTTGATTTCCGTAATACCATAATCATTATGACCTCTAACCTTGGCTCTAATATCATTCAGGAAGGGCTAATTGGTACCTCTGCGTCCAACTACCAGCAGGCGTTTGAACGCACTAAGCATGGTGTCTTTGACCTGTTAAGGCAAACTATTCGCCCCGAGTTTCTTAATAGGATTGATGAGGTTATAATGTTTACGCCGCTATCGCTTGATAATGTTAAGCAAATTGTGGCCTTGCAGTTTGGTATTGTTAAGCGGATGCTTGGTGAGCAGGGTGTTGAGATTTCAATTACGCCTAGTGCCACCGAGTGGATTTCTCAGCAAGGGTTCGATCCCGCCTTTGGGGCTCGTCCTGTTAAGCGACTTATCCAACGATTGGTAATTAACGAGCTGTCCAAGCAGATTCTTGCAGGAAAGGTATCAAAGGAAAAGCTCATTACGGTTGATTACTTTGGGGGCAATGAGCTCAGTTTTACTTCCGTTAAGTAGGTATGTATAAGAAAAGAGCTGAGGCTATCTAAGTATATTAGATAGCCTCAGCTCTTTATTCAAATCTTGCTCTATTCTGTTCTTACCTTTGCTGTGCTGTACTGGAACTTAGCGTATATAAGGTAGCTAACAATTACTAGGTTGAAAACGTAGTTAAAGTATAGTGGAAAATGATAGCTCTCCTTTTGTATATCGGTGTAAACAATATAAATAAGGGTGAGTATCTCTCCTAAAAACCAGAACCATAGGAACATATGACTCAAGTCGTCGGCACGTTTTGTTCTAAACGTTTTAATTACCTGAGGTATGCCGCAAATACTAAAAAGGATGCTACCCATCCATCCAATTATCTCAACACTAGTATCCATTGCCTAAAAAATTTCGGGCAAAGGTAACGTTTTTAGCAACAAATAGTGCTAATTGGCTAAACTTGCTAAGCATTCGTTAACCGATCCTTTTATATCGAACACGGTTTGGAGCTGCAGCAGCTTAACCACCTCCATTATCTCGCTGTTGATATTGCATAAGCGAAGCTGGCTATTATTGCTTTTGCAGATTCTAAGAATCGATAGCAGTACGCCAAAACCCGAGCTGTCAATGTATTTTAGTGCACCTAGGTTAAGTATAACCTTAATGTTTGGCTCACTAACAAGGGCGTTAGCTTCGCTTTTAATAGATTGGGCAACTACTACATTTAGCTTATCAATGTCATTGAATGAGATAATCAAAACATCTCCTATTTTTTCTACAGTCAGCATAATTTGTTGCTCTTTAAGTTATTTAATACTTGGGTTAGCTCTGTAACGGCCTCAGTCGATACGGTGTTAAACTTATTGATGAGGACAGCATACTTTTCTATTTCAACCTCTCGTTTAGCAATATCCTCAAGCGTTTTCATATCGGTGGCAAGCTCGTTCATTCCCATCATGGCAACCGAACTCTTTATTTTATGGGCCAGTTTACCTAGCGTAATAAACTCTTTTGTTTCATGCAGCATTTTTAGCTGCTCCTGAAATAATGGGACTTGCTTTAAAAACATGCTAATAAGCTCAACCATTAGCTCATTGCTACCTTCAGACATCTCCTTTAGGTAGTTCAAGTCAATCACCTTATGGCTAGTCATACACCAGTGGAAATTCTTTTTTGTTTATAATAGAAGCAGCAGTTTACATGGCACAAGTTAGAAAAAATATCTAAATCTATGCTTGTATCTTTAATATTAGATTTCACTAGTGTCCGGTAACTTTTTACTGGACACTAGTGATAAAGTCAATGTATTATGCAGTTTTAATTGTAAATTAAACATGAAATTACATTATAATTATTATCAAGAGATTGGATAAAAGAACATACTCGCCGTTTGCTTTTTGGATACCACTAATTGGCACCCTACTCGAAGGGGTTATTGGGGATAAGTGTTTTGGGATTGGTATTTAGTACGTCTAAAATCTAACGTCTAGTTTTTCTCATAAGGACCGTAGGTGTAATATCCAAATTTTCAGAGCAGGACACGGATGTAGCCCAACTAGGGTTAGCAAGCCAACATACCGTCCATTAGAATTCAATCATCGGCAAAATCCCTACCGGCTCTAATCCTTGCGGTGTTACTTTAACTTGAAGGGGAATAACCTCAACCCCAGCACTCATTGCTTTTAGCAGCTTGGTGGCGTAATCGGGGTCAATGGAGGTGGCGGGTCCAAAATCCGTTACATCGGTGCGCTGAATAATGTATAGCATTACAGCTCGCATACCGGATTCCTTAACCTTTACTAGCGTTTCAAGGTGCTTTTGTCCGCGGGTTGTTACCGAGTCGGGGAACAGGGCGCTATCGCCATCCTTTAGGGTAACGTTCTTAACCTCTATAAAGCAGGTTTCCCCGTCCTTCTCTGCGCAGATATCAAAGCGGCTATCGCCGAAGGTTACCTCTCTGTTTACCTTTGTGTATCCTTCTAATCCTGGTATTCTGCTCTCTTTTACCCACTTAAGAGCTGCAATGTTAGGATTGGATGTGTTGATACCAACCCAGCTGCCATTTATTAGAATCATCTCCCATGTGAACCGCGTTTTGCGGTTAGGGTCGGTGGCGGGGGAGAGGTAAACCTCAGCTCCTTCCTCAATGCAGCTCTTCATGGAGCCAGAGTTGGTGCAGTGTGCGGTTACCGTTTCGCCGCTATCAAGCATAATGTCGGCTAAAAAACGCTTGTAGCGCTTAATTAGCCTACCATGTATTAGCTGTGTGGGAAAGTGCATGTTAGGGAGAAAGACGTTATACGTTAGATTTTAGACAAAATTACAAATCACCTTCTTTTAATAGTTTCAGCGGGGCGATATATGAACGTAAAGGTTAAAGGAGAGAGACGTTAGATTTTAGACGTTAGATAGTAGAGTCTAGTCATTTAACTTTTAACATTTCACCTTTAACCTTTCACTTCTTACTCAATCCTAACCTCAAAGGTAACGGGCATAGCCTTTTTGTAAACGGCGCTAACTCCGCAGTAGCGCTCTTCCGATAGGCTAACGGCTTTTTGCAGCTTCTCCATGTCAAGGTTATTGCCCTTAAATTTGTATATAACCTTCATGGCATCGTAGTGTTTTGGGTGCTCCTCGGTTTGGTTGGCCTCAATTTCAATGCTGAAATCGGTAAAATCAACGCGCATTTTCTTAAGTATGCCAACAACATCCATCCCAGTGCAACCTGCTAGAGCAGCCAGCATAAGCTGTTTGGGACGTGGGCCTTGGTTGGTTCCGCCGTTATCCTCTCCTGCATCAATAATTAGCTTATGACCGTTGATTTCGGTTTCGAAACGCATACCCTCTTTCCAATCGGTTTGTAAAGTAATTTTGCTCATGGGTAATGTTTTTGTTAGGTTAACAGCTGGTGTGCAAAAAG
This sequence comes from Bacteroidales bacterium, assembly GCA_016931855.1. Taxonomy (GTDB): domain Bacteria; phylum Bacteroidota; class Bacteroidia; order Bacteroidales; family Tenuifilaceae; genus UBA5206. Next base: position 14,977 of record JAFGDZ010000005.1, on the reverse strand, counting down.
GTTTATCTATAGCTTTTTTAGCAAAAACTCCAATCCGTTTAGCTTAATCTCGTATAGCGTTGATAGTAGCATTCCCAGCCGCCCCTTGGGGAATCCCTGTCCCTTCATCCAAACCAGGTAGGGCTCCGGAAGGCTTTTTAGCTTCCATCCCTTGTACTTACCGTAGGGCATTTCCATTCGGGCAATATCTAGCAGAATACTTCTGTCAATTCCACTAAAGTTAACATCTTCCATGCTTAAAGTAAAGGTTTTTTGCGTTGCTCTTTCTTTGTTGAGTGCTGCTTTTTGCTATCGAGGCGTTTTCTCTTTGATGCTTTTGATGGCTTAGTAGCCACCCTTTTCTTTTTCGGTGTAAGGGCTTTGGCTAGAAGCAGGATTAACTTCTCCTCGGCAATCTCCTTGTTTTTTAGCTGCGAACGGGTTTCCTGCGAAACAACCACAATCTCGCCTTCGGCGTTAAGTTTGCTGGCAAGCGCCAAAAGCAGGGTTTGCTTCTCCTGTGGGGTGAGAATGGCGGAGGAATCAATGCTAAACCTAAGCTCGGCCTTGGTGTTTACCTTGTTTACATTTTGTCCTCCTGCGCCACTGCTACGCGATGCGCTGAACATAAACTCGGAGCTGATGCTCCTGCTACTCAGGCCATCGGCAATATGAACTGTTGCTACATTAAGAAAAGCGGGCATTGTAGGATGTTTTAGGCGTTTTCTGATTGTTCAGAATCGACTCTAAAGGTAAAGTATTTCTGGGCAAAATAGCTAAATACTATGGCAATGCCCGTGGTTACAATCTTTGATGGGGTTGGGTACCAGTAGAAAACCTCAACAAACAGCTTTAGGAACACGTAGTTAATTCCAACGTTGGCCAGAACAACCAGTCCGTACCTAAATAGCTGACGAATACCGCGTAGCTTCGATTCGGTAAACGTGATGTACTTATTTAGCACAAATCCTGTGGGGAAAGTAATGCAGAACGCAATAATAAATGCGGCTATGTGGGGCGATATGGCAACAAAGCCCAAGTCCACAATCTGCTTCTGAAGTACGAAGTTGTAGCTAATAAAGTAGAGGAAAATATCGAATGCGGTGTTACTAGCGCCACAAACACCGTAAGTAAAGGTGTCCAGTGGAACTAACTGTTTAAAAGGCTTGTGAACATTGCCAATAAGTGATATTATTTCCTGCTGTAGTTTAACCAGTAGCTGCATAGTGAAAGTAAAAGTAGTATCGGGCGTAGAGCAAAATCATCCAAATAAAAATTAAGCTCTTTGCTGTTGATGTAATCAATAGTTAAATGGGCTCAAATGTAAAGAAAAAATGGTATTGGTTAAAGCGGTAAGGTGAACCTAAAAAGGGTCTTGCGGGTTTTTGTTCTACCATTTGGCAATAGTCTTTATATATTTACGGGCTAAATAATTTGTATTGAGGGGGTATTTTATGATTTATGTTGATTGTGATGATGTTATTGCCGAGAGCACTTCTGCTTATATTGATATCATTGACAGGGAGTTTGGTATAAAGAGAACCTTTGAGGATATTAGCTCATTCGACCTAAAGGTTTCCTTTGGGATGACACAGGAGCAGTTTAACCACTTTTTTGAGGTTGTGCACTCCCGCGAGGAGATAATGAAGTTTAAGCCCATTGAGGGCGCCATTGAAACGCTAACGGAGTGGATGAGTCAGGGGCATGAGGTTAGCATAATCACCGGGCGTATTACCGATGCGTACACCTCAACGCTTGATTGGCTGGCTATGTACAAGGTTCCCTATAACCACTTCTGCATAGTTGATAAGTATAGCCGTCCCGAGATGGATAGGAGCATTGCAAAGCCGCTGGAGTTTCTTCATTCCATTGATATTGACTTTGCAGTAGAGGATTCCCTTACCATGGCAAAGTACCTTGCCGATAAGCTTGGTGTACCCGTTGCGCTAATTGATAGGCCTTGGAATCAGGGCAATTCGCTAAACCCACTTATAACGCGCGTTACTACTTGGGGCGATGTAAAGCAGGTTTTTACCGAAAGGGGCATAAGGAACTAATTGTAACTATTCTATTTACTTTAAAGTTAATGCGTTGAAACATAAATCTACTTGGTTAAGCTGGGGGGTAATACCGCTTGCCTTAGCGCTAATTAGCTGGGGCAACTCCGGTCACTATGCCATTAGCGAAAATGCAGAGAAGTCGTTTAATGCCGAGATGCAGCAGTTCTACTCGTGGACATCTGTGCTGGCAAACCACGCCTCCGATGCCGACTACCGAAAGGGCAGCGACCCAACCGAGGGGCCAAAACACTATATAGACCTAGACTACTATGCTGAGTTTAACTCTGGTGGTGGTATTCCCGAGAATATGGCCGATGCCATTGCCCGTTATGGCTCCTACGATGTTTACGACTGGGGTATTTTACCCTGGGCTACTCTAGCTAGCTACGACTCATTGGTTAGCACCCTAAGACGGGGCGAATACCAAAAAGCATCCCTTTATGCTGCTGATTTAGGTCACTATGTGGGCGATGGTCATATGCCCATGCATCTCACCAAAAACTATAATGGGCAGCTAACGGGTAACACGGGTATCCACTCCCGATACGAGTCAACCATGATTAACTACTACGTTGGCAGCATACAGTACTCGGGACGAGAGGTTTCTCAGGTTGATAACGTAAGCCGGTACGTTTTTAGCTACCTGTACGATAACTTTAAGTACAAGGATTCCGTGCTAATTGCTGATAACTACGCAAAGAGCGTATCGTCAAATACATCGTCAACAGCATATAAATCGGCATTGTGGCAAAAGAGCAAAGGGTTTACCAAGGTTCTCTTCGAGAATGCTTCGCATGCCCTTGCGCAGCTTATTTACACCGCATGGATTGAGGCTGGGCGCCCAAGTTTTACCTCGGTTGATATGGTTGATGAGGAACCCCAAATTGTGGTTTCACAGAATGTGCCCAATCCATTTAGCGTATCAACACAGGTTGCTTTTACGGTGGATAAGCCCACGGCTGTGTCGGCTAAGGTTTTTAATGCCAACGGCCAGCTGGTTGATATTCTTTTAAATAGCCAGACGATGTTTGGACACAACACCCTAACTTGGAATCCATCGGGAGCTAGTAGTGGGGTTTATATTCTGGTTGTATCAACATCAACAACATCAATAGCCAAAAAAATGGTGTTGTATAACTAGTCCGATGGCTGATTATTATCAGGTTTCAACTCTTTTGTAGCAGCTATTTTCACACATAAGTATAACACAGAAAACCAATCAAAACCTATAGAACGATGCTAAAACGATTCCTAACCCTTTTTGCAGTGCTTGCCATAGCATCAATTGGCACATTTGCGCAAAAGCAGACCATTTCGCTCGACGATTTGTTCCGTAAAGGAACCTTTAGGGCACGCAGCGTTTACGGATTACGCTCTATGAACGATGGCAACAGCTACACCGTTATTGAGCGCGGCCCCAAAGTGGTGCGTTACGACTACGCCTCGGGTAAGCAGCTCGATGTTATTTTTGATGGCACAACTACCAGTCCTGAGCTTTTTAAAGACTTTGCCGGGTACGAGTTTTGCAGCGATGAGTCTAAGCTGCTTATTTCAACCGACGAGAATCCTATTTACCGCCACTCGTTCACTGCAACCTACTATATCTACAATATCAAAACAAAGAGCGTTGAGGCGCTATCGGATAACGGTCAGCAGATGCTTGCCACATTCTCTCCCGATGCCTCAAAGGTGGCCTTTGTGCGCAGCAATAACATCTTTGTAAAGGATCTAGCAACCAAGCAGGAGGCACAGGTTACCACCGATGGCGAGTTTAACCACATCATTAACGGTGCTGCCGATTGGGTTTACGAGGAGGAGTTTGCCCTAACCACAGGTATGCAGTGGTCGCCCGATGGTAAAAAGCTTGCCTTTTATCGCTTTGATGAGAGCCGCGTAAAGCAGTTCAACATGAACATGTTCCGCAACCAGCTTTACCCAGAGAACTACGCCTATAAGTACCCAAAAGCAGGCGAGGATAACTCTATTGTTACCATCCACGTTTACAACACCGCTACGGGCTCAACCAACAAAATGGACATTGGCCCCGAAACCAACCAGTACATTGCCCGCATTAAGTGGACAACCAACGCCAACGAGCTAAGCATGATTCGTATGAATCGCCTACAGAATAAGCTCGATATTCTGGTTGCTGATGCTGCTACAGGCAATTCGCGCGTGCTTTACTCCGAGGAGAATCGCTACTATGTTGATGAGCCTGCTGATGATTACCTAACCTTTACCGATGATGGTAAGTACTTTATTATCCCCAGCGAGAAGGATGGCTACAACCATTTGTACGTGTATGGTATGGATGGTGCCCTAGTGCGCCAGCTAACCACTGGAACCAACGAGGTTAAAACCATTTATGGGTTTGATGCAAAATCAAAGCGCGTTTACTATCAGGCCTACGATGGCTCGCCACTTAACACTGCCGTTTACTTCTCAACCATCGATGGCAAGAGCAGCGGCAAGCTATCTACCCAAGAGGGAACCAATACTGCCGATTTTAGCAAGGGCTTTAAGTTCTACATCAACTTTTACTCATCGGTTACCGTTCCAACGCTTGTAACCCTTCACAACAGCAAGGGCAAGCAGGTTAGGGTGCTTGAAGATAATGCTAGGCTAAAGGAAACCGTTGCTGGCTACAACATGCCACAGCGTGAGTTCTTTACCTTCACCACATCGGAGGGTGTAACCCTAAACGGGTACATGGTAAAACCGTTAAACTTTGATGCGAATACAAAGTACCCTGTAATGATGTACCAGTATAGTGGTCCAGGGTCGCAATCGGTGCTAAACCGTTGGAGAATTGGTTGGGACGAGTATCTTGCAACCAACGGATACCTAGTGGTTTGTGTTGATGGTCGCGGAACTGGTGGCCGTGGCGAGGCGTTTAAGAAGATGACTTACGGTCAGCTGGGCTACTATGAGAGCATCGACCAGATTGAGGCAGCCAAGTACCTTCAAACCCTTAGCTACGTTGAGCCATCGCGCATTGGTATTTGGGGATGGAGCTATGGCGGGTACATGTCGTCGTTGTGCCTATTCAAGGGTGCCGATGTGTTCCGCATGGCAATTGCCGTTGCACCTGTTACCAACTGGCGCTACTACGATAGCATCTACACCGAGCGCTACATGGGACTTCCACAGGATAATCCTACTGGTTACGACAACAACTCTCCAATTAACCATGTTGAGAAGCTTAAGGGTAAGCTCCTTATTGTACATGGAACTGGCGATGATAACGTGCATGTTCAGAATGCCGTGGAGATGATTGAAAAGCTGGTTCAGGCCAATAAGCCTTTCGATATGATGTTCTATCCCGATAAGAACCACGGTATTTATGGCGGGAACACCACCATGCACCTATACAACCTAATGGATAGCTACATAAAGGAAAATTTATAGTCCTGTTGTAAGTTGATATTCAGGCAACATATTCGTGTTTCGAAAGGGGCGTAGCTGTGGTTACGCCTCTTTTTTTTGCAATTGCGCTAAATTCCACATCTCAATTTTTGCAAAAATCAATTTTTTGCTACTTTTGCAACCTCAATTCGCAGAGCGGATTTGGGCGGCAGTGAAGTATTATAAATTACATAACTGCCCTAAAATTGGACTGAGAGCAGTTCTAAACTGTTTCAAAATATTATAGAACGCCCAGATGGCGGAATTGGTAGACGCGCTAGTTTCAGGGACTAGTATTAGCAATGATGTGCAGGTTCGAGTCCTGTTCCGGGCACAACATTACAGACCAAGGAAGTTATAGATAATAGGCCTGAATGTAGTTACGAAATATAATAAATTGCCCAGGTGGTGAAATTGGTAGACACGCCAGCTTGAGGGGCTGGTGCTCGTTTAGGGCGTGCAAGTTCGAGTCTTGTCCTGGGCACACACCATAAACGCCTTGTAAACGCTGAGTTTGCAAGGCGTTTTTTTATTGCTATTTGATAAAGCCACAGTATTTATAGTCGAATGGTTTTTTATCTCACTTAATCATTGTTTAAATTCGGAACAATTTTCTAAAACAGAATGCAACCCTGTGCTTAGCTTTAGCGCTGCGGACTGTTTTGGGGAGCAATTCAATTGGTTCTAAATAGAGTATTCCGATGAGAATGGTTTTAAGAATTGCTGTTTTGCAGCTCTTAGTGGTTATTGTGTTGAGTGGCTATGCGCAGCAGTCCACCAAAATGGACTCGTTGCTAACCGTATTTAGCAAAACAAAAATAGATACGGTAAAGGTTGATGCATATACAAGAATTGGGTTTTTACTCGAAGGTCAAAACCCCGACTCTGCGCTTCTATACTATAACAGAGCTCTTAGTTATGCCGATTCTTGCGAAACATCCATTTGGATACATAAATTGGTAAACCAGAAGCTCCTATTCCAAAAGGCTCATATCATGCTAAGGGTAGGATCGATACTCCAAACTCGTGGCGAACTTGATAATGCCGTAGCATCCTACAACCAGTCGTTGGCAATATACACATCTCTAGTAGAAAGTAAGCATGAACATGTTGCCCTAAGTGCAAGTCAAGGACTATCCGATTGCTTAGGTCGTTTGGGTAAGATGTTCCGCGATAAGGGCGATTATGTACTTGCCATAGAGTACTTTACAAAGGCAACGGGAATCGATAGCTTACTTAGCCTCTCATCCAATCAGGAGATTGCCACCAAAGGTGCTGTGGGCATTGCAAAAGGGCATTTAAACATCGGCATTCTGTACTACGATAGGGGAAGCTTTGAGCAGGCTCTCCATAACTACCATAGCGCAGCTAAAATTTTCGATAAACTTAACGACTCCCGAGGTTTGGCCGTAAGCTACAACGCCATAGGCAATATTCTTGCCGATCAAAGGCGCAACCAAGAGGCCATTGAGCAGTACCAAAAAGTGGTTAAGTACATTGAGCCATTGGGCAATAAGCTGCTAGTATCTAGGTGCTACAACAACATTGGCGTTGCCTACAAAAACATGAAAAACGATTCGCTTGCGCTTGAGTACTACAATAAATCCATACGTATTGCCGAGGAGTTTGACGATGTTGAGGCCATGGCTGCGCTCTCCAATAACATAGGGAACATATACAGCGAAAGGGGGCGCTACGCCCAAGCAACGCCTCTTTACCTAAAGGCAGAGAAGCTATTTCTGCAAATTGAGGATAAGAATTCTTTGTCGTTACTATATAGCGATTTATCGCAGAACTACCGCTTAATTGCCGATTCAACCAATGTTGATGGGCTAAAGCGACAGCAAAGCCTAAGGCTTGCCGTTGGCTATGGCGAAAAGGCGCTGCGCATGGGCGAGGAGCTACAATCCCTAACGCTTGAGCAAAAAGCGGCCGATATGCTTATGAAGGCCTACGCATCCATGGGGCTTAAGGCAAAAGCCTTTGACTATGCCAAAATACTAATAGATAGAACCGATAGCCTTTTCTCCGAGCAAAAAACTACCGCACTGGCCGAGATGGAGTCCAAGTACAACTGGGAGAAGCAGCAGCTAGAAATTGAGAACCTGAACAAGGCCAAGGAGGTTCAGGAGCTAAGGGCTAGGCACCAGCGCAACCTGTTAATTGGCACTCTGGTAGGTATTGTTCTACTTATTCTTCTGCTACTTGTTATTGTGGGCAGACTTAGAATTGTACGTAGGCAAAAAAGGGTAATCGAGCATCAGAACGATAAGCTGTATGTGCAGAACGAGCAGCTAAATCAGCAAAAAGAGGAGATTGAGGCGCAGCGCGACGAGATTGAGGCGCAGCGTAACATGGTTGTGGACCAAAAACGAAACATTGAGAAGGCGCTTAATAAGGTGAGTGAGAGTATCGACTATGCTAGCCAAATTCAGGGCGCAATTCTCCCCGAAACGCTGCTGCTTGATGCCGAGCTGGACTCCTACTTCCTTTTATATAAGCCAAAGGATATTGTTAGCGGCGATTTTTACTGGTGGACCAAGATACAGAACCGCCTAATTATGGTTGTGGCCGATTGTACCGGCCACGGCGTTCCTGGCGCATTTATGAGCGTTCTGGGCGCATCGCTGCTAAACGAGATTGTGTACAACCAGCAAATTGTTGAGCCCAACAGCATTTTGGAGTTCCTGCGCAAAGAGGTTATAAGGGCGCTTAGGCAGGAGGAGGGTAAGTACTCCCAGCGCGATGGTATGGATATGAGCGTAATCTCCATCGACTGCCCATCCAGACGAATCTACTTTGCAGGCGCCAACGGCAATATAGCCATAGCATCGGCAAGCGGCGTTAGCGTAGTTAAGGGCGATAGAGCCACAATTGGTATCTCTCGTAAAATGACAGCCTTTACGCAGCAAGAGCTGGAAATAGCTCCATCCGATACGGTTTACCTCTACACCGATGGCTACTCCGATCAGCTTGGCGGTAACGACCTTAAGAAGTTCTCGTTTAGGCGATTTGTTGATATGCTGGAGAGCCATAGCAGTTTACCCCTTGCACAGCAGAGGGCTGCCTTTGAGCAGGCCAACATGCAGTGGCGCGCACAGCAAAATCAGCAGATTGACCAAACCGACGACATCACCTTACTGGGACTTAGGCTTAAGTAGATTGTGCCCTAGAACCATCATCATTAAAATTCTAGGTTGGTTTAAACGTTTTATCGTGCTACCTTTATTGCAGGATTCGATGCAGCGTATTGCTGCATTTAATCTTTAGAATATCAACACGATAAACTATATTAAAAATAATGGCAGAGGTAACTAACCCTGAGCTCCAGCTGGCTTTTGATTTTGTTCAGTACACCAATCGTAACGTATTTTTAACGGGAAAGGCGGGAACGGGAAAAACCACCTTTTTACACCGATTAAAAACACTATCGCCAAAGCGGATGATTGTGGTTGCACCAACAGGTGTGGCGGCAATTAATGCGGGTGGGGTTACCATTCACTCCTTTTTCCAAATGCCCTTTGGCCCCATAATCCCAACGGGACAAAGTAGCAACGCGCCATTTGCAGGGCAGGAGCAGTCGTCGGCATCGGTTAGGAAGTTTAGCCGCGAGAAGATTAACATTATCCGCAGCCTCGACCTACTGGTTATTGACGAGATTAGTATGGTGCGCGCCGATTTGCTCGATGGTATCGATGAGGTGCTTAGGCGCTACAAGAACCGCAGCAAGCCCTTTGGTGGCGTGCAGCTGCTTATGATTGGCGATTTGCACCAGCTTGCCCCCGTGGTTAAGGATGCCGATTGGAGCCTGCTGCGCGAGTACTACAGCACCCCCTTCTTTTTTGGCAGCATTGCCCTTAGGCAAACCAACTACGTTAGCATTGAGCTAAAGCACATATACAGGCAAAGCGATAGGGAGTTTATCGATTTGCTAAACCACGTGCGCGATAACATCATTACCGATGAGGTGCTAAACACGCTTAATTCTAGGTACATCCCCAACTTTGCCCTTGAGGCCGAGGAGGGCTACATCACCCTTACAACGCACAACCATCAGGCGCAGTCCATAAACGACGCTAAGCTAACCAAGCTACCATCAAAGGAGTTTGTGTTTAAGGCCTCGGTTGAGGGGGAGTTCCCAGAGTACTCCTACCCAACGGAATCGCAGCTGGTGCTAAAGCCCGGCGCGCAGGTTATGTTTGTTAAGAACGATAGCTCGTTCGAGAAGCTCTTTTACAACGGCAAAATAGGCACCATAACCCGCATCGAGGATAAATCCATATTTGTGAAGTGCCCCACCGATGCTTTTGAAATTGAGGTATCCATTGCCGAGTGGAACAACTACAAGTACTCCATTAACGAGAGCACGCAGGAGATTGAGGAGACCTCTATTGGTAAGTTTATGCAGTACCCGCTAAAGCTGGCGTGGGCAATAACCATACATAAAAGTCAGGGCTTAACCTTTGAGAAGGCCATTATCGATGCCAAATCCTCCTTTGCCTTTGGGCAGGTTTACGTGGCGCTTAGCCGCTGCAAAACCTTTGAGGGGATGGTGCTAAACTCAAAGCTGGCGCACTCATCGGTAAAAACCGATGGCACCATACTCTCCGTTACCCGCAGCATTGAGGAGAACGTGCCAACCCAGCAGCAGCTTGCCGAATCTAAAAACGCCTACCAGCTAAGCCTAGTTTACGATTTATTCGATTTTGATATCCTTAGGCGAAGGCTCGATTACCTGTTAAAGCAGATTCGTGATAACCAGAGCAGCCTACAGCCCAACTTTATTGATACGCCCCAAAACGCGCTAACCGTGGTAACTGACCAGCTAATTGGTGTTTGGGCTAAGTTTAGAGCCGAGGTGGACTACCTTTACGCCCAGAATGGCGATATTGAGGGCAACGGCGCCCTACAAACCAGAATAATGAAGGGGTGCGACTACTTTATGCGCCTCTTCCAGCAGGCGCCCCTTAGCCTACTGCCCGATTTGGCCGCCGAGACCGATAACAAGGCCGTATCCAAAGCGGTTAACGATGCCATTGCAAGGCTAAATCAGGAGCTAAAGGTTAAAAAGGCGTGCCTAGCCGAGTCAACCAAAGGGTTCTTTACCAAGGAGTACCTTGAGGCGCGCGCCAAGGCCTCCATTGAGAAGGCCGAAACACCCAAGCGCTCGCGCGCATCAAAGTTTGAGGGCACTGGCACTGGCGCAGGCAACGAGGCCTTTAAGCTGATTAAGGCGTGGCGCGATGCCAAAGCCGAGGAACTGGCCCTACCCGTTTACATGGTTATCCCCCAAAAAACGCTTATATCGCTTGCCCAGCTGCTGCCCACAACCTACGCCGACCTTATATCCATTAAGGGCATGGGCAAGAAGAAGGCCGCCCAGTTTGGCGCCGAGCTTATTGATATTATCCGCGATTACAGAATAGACAACAGCATGCCCGTTAACGATACCGAGGCCGAGCTACCCATGGAGACACCCGCTAAGCAAAAGGTTGACACCAAAAGGGTATCGTTCGACCTGTTTACCGAGGGGCTAACCGTTGAGCAGATAGCGCACCACCGCTCCCTAACCGTTAACACCATTGAGGGGCACCTAGCCGAATTTGTTGCAACAGGCGAAATCCCCATTACCAAGCTGCTCCCAGCCGCCAAGGTGGAGCAAATTGTGGAGTACTTTACCACGAGCCAAACCCGCCACCTGCTACCCGCCAAGGAAGCCCTTGGCGACAGCGTAACCTATGGCGAGCTAAAGTTGGTGCTTAAGCACCTAGAGTCTCAGAAAATGGGGGAGTAGAGTTGCTTGGTGTTTAGTGTATAGTGGCTAGTGTTTTGTAAAAAGTTATAGGAGAGGGGATAATGGTGGGGATTTTTTATTAGGTTTGGGGTAATGTTTTTTTGTGAAAAAAAGTTTCTATCCATTGCTTCTGCTATTAGGTTAGTGTAGGAAGTCAACGCAAAATGCGCACATTTGCAAACAGTACAAACTGACCAATAATCCAGATTTTACCAAAAGAGTGCAACCTTTGCCTCCTTTTTCTACTCCAATTTTTGTTAGTTTTGATTTTCTAACTTACAATTGATAATACTAATATCCAGAACAAAATTTTATATTTGTAATCTATGGATAATAGTATGAGCATATCAGCAATTGATTTATTTTGTGGTGTTGGGGGACTTTCTTACGGTCTTAAAAAGTCCGGAATTAACATTCTTGCGGGTGTTGACTTAGATGATACTTGTGAATTTGCTTATTCTGAAAATTGTAAAGCAGAATTCATACACGAAAGCATTGATAAAATTAAAGGTGAAGTTTTACAAAAAAAATTCAAAAAAGGTTCTTATAAACTTCTTGCAGGTTGTGCTCCATGTCAACCTTTCTCATCGTATACTTATAAATCTGATAAGAATAAGGATAGTAGATGGCAACTATTATATGAATTTTCTCGTTTGATCGTTGAAACTGAACCAGATTTTGTAACAATGGAAAATGTTCCAACCTTACTAAAATTCAAGGCAGCTCCAGTTTTTAGAGATTTTGTTAAAAAATTAGAAGGGCTAGGGTATTCTGTATGGTATGATGTTGTTTTTGCTCCTGATTATGGTATTCCCCAAAATAGAAAGAGATTAGTTTTACTTGCCTCAAAGCACGGCAAAATTGAACTTATTTCTCCTACCCACAAAAGAGAAGAATATCTGACAGTCTATGATGCTATTGGTCATTTAGAAAAGATTAAAGATGGAGAATGTTCAAAAACGGATATTATACATAAAGCTGCAAAGCTTACAGAATTAAACTTACGAAGGATTCAGCAATCAAAACCAGGTGGTAGTTGGAAAACAGATTGGGATGAGGAGTTAAAATTAGCATGCCATATTTCAGAAAAAGGCAAGGGCTATGGTAGTGTTTATGGGCGAATGAAGTGGGATGAACCATCTCCTACAATGACTACATTTTGTAATGGTATAGGGAATGGCAGATTTGGACACCCAGAGCAAGATAGGGCAATATCTTTGAGAGAGGCTGCTATACTACAGAGTTTTCCAGAGGAGTATAAGTTTGCATCGAATGCTGGAAATTTAGTTTCAAAACATATAGCAAAACATATAGGCAATGCTGTACCCCCAAGGCTAGGAGAAGTAATCGGTATTAGTTTTCAAAAACATATTGAAGCCCTTAACTATGATAAAAAGAAAAAAAAGTAGGTTTTCAGAAGAGAAACAAGCTAAAATTATAGAACAATTTAGTCAAAAGTCAAAGTTGTATGAATATAGGACTAAAGACTATGCATTTGAAGTAATTCTTTCAAAGTATGGCGAAGAGGATGATGAAAATGCAACGCTTTATGTTCCTGACTATCAACGGGAGTTTGTGTGGAAGAATGATAAAAAATCAAAATTTATTGAATCAGTTCTCTTAGGTATGCCACTAACTCCATTTTTAGTTTCGGAAGATGAAAAACGTCGTCTAGAAATTATTGATGGTTCTCAAAGGATTAGAACACTTATTTCGTTTTATAAGGATGAATTTAGTTTGAGAAAATTGGAGAAACTAAGTGAACTTGATGGTGCTCGGTTTAAAGACTTGCCAGTTAATTTGCAAAGGTATTTAGAAAATCAGGATTTTAGAATTATTGTTGTTGATGATGCTTCTGAAACAATCAGACAAGATATTTTTGAAAGAATAAATACTACTAGTGAAGGACTCACAGATTCTGAAATTAGAAAAGGGTCATTTTCTGGACCGTTTTATGATTTAGTTTTGGAACTAAGACAAAATAAAGAGTTTAGAACTATTTGCCCTGTCTCGGACGACAGAGAGAAACGTGGAGAATATGAAGAATTAGTTTTGAGATTTCTTGCTTATTCAGATAAATATCTTGAATTTAAACATGATGTTGCAAAGTTTCTTAATATATACCTTGAATCAAAAAACTTAAGTGATTTTAATGCCGAGATTTATAGGAAGAGATTTAATGATATGGTGTCATTTATTAAAATGTATTTTCCCCTTGGTTTTAGAAAAGAAGAAAATAGTAGTTCAACCCCTCGTGTTAGATTCGAAGCAATTTCTGTTGGAACTTATCTTGCACTTAAGGAGAATCCTAATTTAACAGAGCCTAACTTGGAGTGGTTAAATTCAGAAGGTTTTAAGGTGCAAACAACCTCAGATTCTTCAAATAATCCAAACAGATTAAAAGAAAGAGTTGAGTTTGTGAGAGATGGTTTATTAGGAAAACTTGAAGTAGAAAGACTCGCAAATGGATAATACGATTTTAAATTTCGAAAAGAGAAAAGTAGAAATTAATATTTACCTTGATTATTTGGTATTACTTGATAAGGATGGTGTTGAATTAAAGTATAAAGAATTTCAAGAGACAAAATATACTCCAGTGTCTTCAGAGTTTCTAACAACTTTAACTGCAAATTCTTTTTTATTGCTATATAATGTTATTGAATCAACTATTCGTAATTCTATTATTGCTATTTACTATAATATAAAAGAGGAGGGTGTAACATTTACGGAATTATCAGATAACCTAAAAAAACTTTGGACGAAATTTGAAACAGATCGTTTTAAAGAAGGAAATTTTAGAATAGAAACAATAAGAGAATTTGTATTGGAATTTGCAAATAAAATAGCAAAAGAAGAAGTTGTTATGTTTTCTGAAGAATGGATGGATTTTTCAGGGAATTTAGATGCAAATGAAATTAGAGGATTAGCTGAAAAGATTGGTTTTTTAAAATCCCCAGATGGAAGAAATCTTGTAAAGATAAAGGATAAGCGAAATCGTCTAGCGCATGGCGAGCATACATTTTATGATGTTGGAAAGGATTTTTCTGTTCGAGATATTGTTGATTTAAAAAATGAAGTATTTGATTACCTTGATGACGTTGTTAGAAATGTAGGACAGTATATACAAAATAAAAGTTTTAAATCAACTGTTTCTTCTCCCCCCGGCTAGTGTAAATTAATTTCAGTCCAGTGGAGACTGTAAACTGAACTCTGTCTAGTACTTCGTTCGCTCAAGGCTCCAAAGCCAATTATTACCGCGTTGGGCGGTCGGCTCTGCCGCCGTCCAAATATTCTTGCAGGCTGTGCCTGCGGTTGGTTAGTGCAAGGTAATTGTACAACAGCACTCTATTTCACAGCTAAACACTAATATGCGTTTCATTTCTAAAACAAAATAGCAACAATGAAATTAATTTATAGAATTATAGCATTGATAGTTTTTTCCTAAGTACTTATTCTGCTTTTTGTCAAAGCGATTTAGATAGTGTTAGTTTTAAAGCAGAGGGAAAGATTACAGTAGAGGTATTGTATAATCAATATTTTCAAGAAAAAAGTTGGTCTGATACTTTGCTGAGTCCTTGGGGGTATCAGTTCCGTGTATCGCATAATCCTGAAAGGATGTTTTTTGTGTTTGATTGTCCAACTTGTTACAAAGATTATCACTAGCATCCGAAAGTACGAAATTTAAAAATGCCCTCAGAATCCCCTATTTTTGAGTTCGAGAAAAAACTTTAAAATTATG
>JAFGDZ010000056.1 GCA_016931855.1 Bacteroidales bacterium | reverse complement strand
TCCCATAATTTTAAAGTTTTTTCTCGAACTCAAAAATAGGGGATTCTGAGGGCATTTTTAAATTTCGTACTTTCGGATGCTAGTGAAAGTGATCCTAATAAATAATGTAGTTCATAAAAAAGACTAGCACAGTTATAGAGATAAAAACGGATTCTATCTGACCAAAGAGACTTTATCATTAAAAACCATATAACAGAATAGCCATGCAGGACTAATGTTTATCTCTAATAATTTACTTAGAAAATTATTAGAGATTTGCTTATAACATAAAATCCTGCATGAACTATACTAAGTACTGACTGCTCATTAAAAAAAACTTGCTCCAATAATAAATTTCAAAATCCAGTTAACTGCTAATAGAGCAATAAAAAGTTTAACATACAAACTTTTAAACAAAAGGGCTTTAGACAAAAAAATTGATTTAATTGAAAGAAAGACCAACGCCAATTGGTAAAAAACAAAAACAACCCAAAGAGGACTGTAAAAAAAACTCTCAAGCAAGTTTCCATCAAAAACGTTCATTAATGCTCTGGTATATCCACACGTAGGGCAAGGGATACCTGTTATTGAATGGAAAATACAACTAAAAGAACCATTTATGGCATCAAAAAAGGGATAACTAAGTGTCAATAAGCACGAACCGATAATTGCTGTATACAATAAATATCCAAAAACAGTTAGCCTTTCTTCCCTCTCAATTACATTCCACCTAGTTAAACCTACTTCCACAGCGAGCACATTTCCTTATTTCCTCTTTCGTTCCTGAAGTTACAAAAGGGATCCAACACAAGGGCAAACAAAACAGAAGTAACAGAACAAAAATCACCCAACCAGTACTAGACATTTTCTTCTCAACGATGGGCATACCATCATGTTCACAATAAGGACATTTAAAAGCCATAAAAAATAATTTTTAAAAATGTAAACACTAATGTATTTAAATTGATCAAAGCCGCTCACATCGGCACTTTATATATTTAAATACACCTTATTTAAGGCGAGATACAAATTACGATTATTTTTTAAATGGCAATCAATATCTCACGATATCCCAAGCCTTTAAACAGCGTTTTGTTAATAAGTTCACAAAAGTGTAAAAATGGATTATTTATAATATTGGATAAGAATAGTTTGATCGGCAATAACTAGATTTTAAATTCCAACAACTTTTTTTCAAAACACTACACACCTTCTAATCCTGCTATAAGTTACAATAAAAAACCCCTGCTTTTGTGGGCAGGGGTAGCAAGGTATATTTTCAGTATGTTGTTATTACTTAAACTCTTGGGCTATTGCGCTGGCAATTTCCACAAAGCGCTCTTGGGTAAGTTGCAGCTTCGGTTTGTGGAAGTCGATGTCGGACTCCCTGTTCAGTGGAACAAGGTGAATGTGAGCATGTGGCACCTCTAGCCCAAGTACGGCAACGCCTACGCGCTTGCATGGAATAGCCCGTGCAATGGCCTTGGCCACGCGTTTGGAGAACAGGGTAAGCCCTGCTAGCGTATCATCATCAATATCAAAAAGATAATCGACTTCCTGCTTAGGAATTACCAGCGTGTGCCCTTCGGCAAGAGGATTGATGTCGAGGAAGGCGTAGTACCTGTCATCTTCGGCAATCTTGTATGCTGGGATTTGGCCGTTTACGATTTTTGAAAAGATGGTTGCCATAGCTGTTAATTTTTAGGGTTATCGGGAAATCTCAATAACTTCAAATTTAACGCTTCCTGATGGAATTTCAACGTCCACCACATCGCCAACCTTTTTACCTAGTAACGCCTTTGCAATGGGAGTACCCACGGAGAGCTTGCCCTCCTTTAGGTTAGCCTCCGACTCGGCAACTAGGGTGTAAGTCATGCTTGTGTTGGTTTTAAGGTTCTTTATGGTAACCTTGTTGAGAATCTGCACCTTTGATGTGTCGATACGCGACTCGTCAATTAACCTAGCCTTGGCTACGGTATCTTCAAGTTTTGCAATCTTCATCTCAAGTAAACCTTGCGCCTCTTTGGCGGCATCGTACTCGGCGTTTTCGGACAAATCGCCCTTATCGCGAGCCTCTGCAATCATCCTAGAGATAGCTGGTCTTTCAACAGATTTAAGCTGCTCAAGCTCAGACCTGAGCTTTAGCAAACCTTCCTCAGTAAGATAAACTACCTGTGACATGTTAAACCTCCTTTTTAAAAATGCTGATAAATAAAAAAGAATCCCGATTCCTCGGAACTCTTCTGTTCACAAAGATACTTAATTTTTTTAATTTCCAATAGGTTAGCCTATGGCTCCTTTCCCTTTGCTCCTATCCTATTCCTTGCTAGGCGCTAAGGGATTGTACAAGTTTATGCTACTTATTGGCACAGGGAACGCGATGCGCTTGCATGGCCTTACGTAACAAACAGAACAAGCGGTAATTTGTTTAAAAACAACCACTTTAACAAATTAATTCGAGCTAAAAGTACTTAGGCAGCATTATCTCTGCATAAACAATTGCCTTTTCGGCGTCAAAACCATCAAGCAAGCGGTTGGCACCAAGAAGGCGTGCTTCGGCCTCCTCCTCATCTATGCCCTTAATCTCTCCCTCGGTAATATCGCTAAGCTCTATGTCGAGCGATTGCTCCTCTGAGTCCGGAACTACATCCAACGGGAATTGGCTTGGCTGTGCCACTATATCGATGGGCTGATACGTTTTTTGCTGATATAGCTCTTCCTCCTTTACCGCAACATGAGGCACTTGGTACTCTATGGACTCGACCTGTTCTGGAGCATGGTAGGCGTACTCGTAGCGCTCAGCCTCGGGCTCCTCCTTCTCTTCATCAGTAAAGGTGTACCTCTCTGCTGGTTGCGGAGGCTGCTGCGGAGGGATGGCTCCACCAAAGAGTATTTGGAGTGGGTCAAGGGCTACATCATCGGGCTCTTCCTGCTCCTGATTAGCAACAGGAGCCTGTGCTGCCCTTGCGCGCTGGTTGCTCTTCTTCTTTTTTTGCGCAATACCGTTTACTATTGCAATGATTATGGCAACTACAATGTAAAAAATATCATCGATATCCATAGCTCAAAATTATTATCACTTCTGTTTTAACCTTTTACTCTGGGCTGCATGTTCCTGCTTTTTGCCGTGTAACGGCTAACCTGTTTACCCAATACAATTACAAGCATAAACCGGGATTACGCCCGTGGTGCACTGCTAGAACTAGGTGCTAACAGCCCCCTTTCCCCTTCTTTAACTTCTTGGCCCAAGAGGAGCGCTTCCTTTGGTTATTCCGTTGAGACTCTTTTAGCGACTCCTTCATGCGCTTGCGAACCTCGGGGGTTTGCTTCCTTACATGCGCGCGCCTTAGCTTCTCTCTTGCCTTTTCGGCTTCGCGTTCCACCTTAATTTTGGGACGCTGCGCCTTACGGTATAACCTATTGTTCTTGCGCTGGGCTCTACGAGCAACCCGTTCACGCTTACGCTCCAACCTTTTGTAAGACCTTGAAACGTTAAATGGTGTTTCTATTGGCTTTGGTACTACCTGCTGGCTAGAGCAAGAAGTTGAAAAGATAATTAAAAAAACCGAAATGAGTTTTAGTACCTTAGTCATATATTTGTAAAAATCTTTACGTAACGATCATGTCAAAGTTAGCATTTGTTTTTGGAATACCCCTTTTTCTGGTTTTGTTTGTAGGCTGTGCCAAGGAGGAAAAGCATCCTATACCTAATGGATGTGTTGATGTTGAACTTTACCTAGATTATCCTGAGTACACAACACTAAAGAACGAAGGTTGTGCGGTTATTGCCAAAGATCCATACGACTGTAACGGCTACTATGGCAACGGGGTTGTTGTTTTTAATCAGCCCGATGATGGTTACGTTGCTTATGATGCAACCTGCCCAAAGCATTTAGAAAAACCAACTGCAGTTAGACTCGATGGTGATGGCTGCGGTTTTTCGGCCACCTGCCCTCATTGCAACACAACATACTGGCTTACCACAGGCTACCCAGCAGAAGGTTATCCACTAAAAAGATACAGGGTATCATCACAAAGTGGGTCAATTGTAGTTTACAACTAGTTGGTAAAGCAAATCATCCTACCTTACAATTAAATCTATTGCCACAATTACCCCCACGGCAACCAGTGATACAGCAAGATTGATGGCGCATGCCTTACGAATATCGGCACGGGTAATATCCCTTTGATTATGGCCTATGTAGGGCTTGCTAACCAAAACGCCATGGTACACATTGGGACCACCAAAGCGGCAGTTTAGAATACCCGCCAGTGCGGACTCTGGATAGCCCGAGTTGGGACTAGCATGCTTATGCCCATACTTGAATACGAAAGCAACTCCGCGCCAGCTAAAGGTTACGAGAACCATAAGCAGCGCAGTAATGCGAGCAGGAATAAAGTTAAGCAGATCGTCGAGGCGAGCAGAGAACCAGCCGAACCTAAGGTAACGCTCGTTCTTATACCCCACCATGGAATCGAGGGTATTCACCATTTTATAGGCGAACATAAGCGGCACTCCACCCAATGCGTAGTAAAAGAGCGGGGCAATAACGCCATCGCTAAGATTCTCGGAAAGGGTCTCAAGCACCGCGGTGCGGATGCTGTTAGCGTCGAGGTTTTGCGTGTCGCGCCCCACAATGAAACTTAGCTGCTTGCGCCCAGCCTCCAGCCCGTGCTGCGTAAGCTGATGCTCAACACGCAGCGCCTCATCAACAAGGCAACGATTGGCTAACCCATAGAACACCAGAACGGCTACCACAACATGATGTAGCCACATATTAGGCGCAGTAAGCTTATCAATCAAAAAGATAACAAAAAAAACGAGCAGCACTAGTGCACCTGCCACCAAACTACCCTTAAGCCGCAGATAAGCACCTCGGTTAAAGCGTTTCTCAGCAAAGCTGATGACGTTACCAAACAGCTTAATGGGATGCGGCATGCGATGTGGGTCGCCAATAAGGAGATCGAGAAGATAGCCGATGATTAGGGGGAGAGACATGGGGAATGTGTTTGGTGCTTGGTGGTTAGTGGTTCAAGATTCAAGGTTCAAGGTTCAAGGTTCAAAATTCAAGATATTGGGGTTGGGTGCTTGGGATGCGTTCTTTTGATACTTCCACAAATCTCACAAATCCCTTCATCTTCATATCATCCCGACAACTCCCGACTAACTTCCGCCTACTCCCGATATATTTCAGAGACAAACCTGGCAATGGCGGCTACAAGTGCACTATCATTCTGCGCTCCCTGCGTAGCCACGCGGAAATGGGCGGGTGATAGTCCGCGAAAATTGGATGCATCGCGAATTAGCAAACCGTGCTGCTCAACAAGGAACTCCTTTAGCTGCGCGGCGCTACCTTTTGTAAGCCGAGCCAACAAGTAGTTGGTTCCCGATGGGGTAACCTCAACCCCATCAACAGAGCGCAACACGTTCTGCAAACTGGCACAGCTCTGCGCCAAGGAGGAAACATCGGGCAGAAGCGCTTGATAATTATCAGCAATAAAACAGCCAGCCTCTGCGGCCAGCGCGTTTACGCTCCACGGCATCTTGATATTCCACAGCAGCTTAACCAAGTTCCTATTGGCCACTATATACCCCAAGCGCAATCCAGGAATGGCAAACACCTTGGTTAAGGAACGCACCACTACTAGGTTTGGCAGCATATCGACCAAAGAGATTACAGAGCGAAAACCGGGACATAGCACAGCATAGGCCTCATCAACAATAAAATGCGTTTTAGGATTCTGCTTACACAGCTCGGCAATAAGCTCAGGCGACAGCACCCTGCCATCGGGATTATTGGGATTGCCCAACCAAACCACACCAGCTGTGAACTGAGTTGTAGCGGTTATATCTGAGCCAGCAACGAAACTAAGCGTATGGTTGTGGGCACGAGCAGCATCCTCATACTCAGCAAAAGCGGGAATAGCTACCTGCGATTGCCCTCCGCTAAAGTGATGCGCCAACAGGTAAAACGCCTCGGCCGAGCCGTTGGTAACCATTACACAGTCAGAATCCACATCGTGATGGGCGGCCAGCTTTGCAGCCAGCGTTGCGGCATCGGGCTCGGGGTAATTGGCAAGGAGGTGAATGCACTGGGCAACATGCGCGCTCAGGCTTGCATCAATTCCCGAGGGAACCACATTGGAACTAAAATCGGTTACAATGCGCCCACGGTAAAGGTGCCAATCGTTGCCATGCCCGTTAATCATTGCGAAGGGTTTTGTAGATGTAGTCCATATCAACATGCTGACGAACCAGCTCCGCCAGCTTATCATAGTTTTGCTCCTTAAACTGATGGTAATCAACAGCAACCTGCTGGGTTACATCAAGCTGAGCAAGCATGTGCTGAATAACGCTCTGGTTATCGAACACGCCATGAATGTAAGTTCCCCAGGCCTTGGGGTTTAAGTAGTAGCCATCGGGAGTATCGCCGTTTATGTGGCAAAGCGGCGAAGGAACCTCGGCAGTGGTTTGCCCCATGTGAATCTCATATCCCTGGCAATCATCGGCACTATCAAGGAAAGAGAAGCGGCACTGCTCGGTCTTCTTATCGGCGGTGAGCACCGTTACAACAGGCAGTATGCCCAATCCGGCAACGGAAGGGATATCGCCCTCAACGCCATGCGGGTCGTGAATCTCACGCCCCATAATCTGATACCCACCACAAACACCATAAACGGGCTTTCCGCTGGTATGATGCTGAAGGATAACCTTTGCTAGGCCGTTCTGCCGAAGGTGCATAAGATCCGATATGGTATTTTTTGAACCGGGAATGATGACGATATCGGCCCTGCGCAGCTCATCGGGATTTGCTGTATAGAAGAAGTGCACATTGGGAAGCCGCTCCAGCTGGTTAAAATCGGTGAAGTTAGACATGTGCCTAAGCAGCACCACGGCAATGTTAACCACCCCCTCGCGATGCGAACCGCGCTGCGCATCGAGCACAACGGAATCCTCCTGCTCAACAAATATATCGTTGAAGTAGGGAATCACACCAACAACAGGCTTTCCGGTTAGCTCCTCAAGAATCCGGCGGCCATCGGTAAAAAGCGCCGCATCACCCCTAAACTTGTTAATGACGATACCCTTTATGAGGTCGCGATGTTTCTGCGGAAGCAACTGCAAGGTGCCATACACGCTGGCAAACACGCCCCCGCGGTCGATATCGGCCACAAGGTAAGTGGCGGCACCAACCTCCTCGGCAACCCGCATGTTGGTAACATCCTTATCCCACAGGTTAACCTCGGAGATGCTTCCTGCACCCTCAATCACTATGGGCGAATGCTTCGCATCCAACGAGTGGTAAGCCTTCATGGCCTCGGAGAACAGCATATCGCGGTCGGTTCCCACAAAGTACTCCACTGCGCTCTTGTTGCCAATGGGCTTGCCGTGCAGCACCACCTGCGAGTTCATGAAGCTGTTGGGCTTAAGCAGAATGGGGTTCATTGCCACCGAGCAGGGAATGCCACACGCCTCGGCCTGTACGGCTTGGGCGCGACCAATCTCAAGTCCATCGGGGGTTGCGTAGCTGTTAAGCGACATGTTCTGCGCCTTAAAGGGCGCTGGGCTATAGCCATCGTTAAGGAAGATACGGCAGAAGGCAGTATTCACCACCGACTTGCCCACATCGGAGCCCGTACCTACGAACATTATTGGACGCATGGATTTGGGGATTTTAGTGTATTGTGTTTAGTTTTTAGTGTTTGGTCGTTCAATATTTGGGTAGTGTTCTCCCTATACTTCACTATGTCACCCCTTCGGGGTTTTGAAATTGGATGGAACTATTATTCTACAAATATTCCACCCCTTCGGGGTTAGGAGCATTAGCGTTAGGCTTCGGCAGCAACCTCCTGAGGCTTCCGATAACTTCCAACTACTTCCT
>JAFGDZ010000055.1 GCA_016931855.1 Bacteroidales bacterium | reverse complement strand
TCTGGATAACTCGATTCTATTTAGCGTATTCAGTGGGGTTTCATCTGTTTTTTTCCTTGTTTTCGAAAAGTTTCGGATGCTAGTGTATTTTGTTGTAGAAAACCATATCCACATAGTTGTGTGTGTTGCTTATGGTAATTCTTTGTTGAGAGCCAACAAACATAAATCCTTTTCCTAATTCAAGAAGAAAGTCTTCGATGTGGCGAATTAGCCTTTTCTCCAAATCCTTTTCTAGTATTGGCTTGTTTTCAGGTATCCCGAGAAATTCAAAAACATAAGGGTCTTTAACAATGTCATCGGGTTTGGCTATTTCTTGCCCTATTCTTGCGAGTAGGTTAACTGTTTCTTTGTTTGCTTTGCCTGAAGAGAGGAGGAGTCTTTCGTAAAGAGAGCTATCTATTTGTCTTTTTAGTTCACGAACAGACCAATTTGAGTTCTCTGTTTCCTTCTCGTAAAATGCTCTTTTTTGTTTGTCCTCAATTATGAGAAGTTCACAATAATGTGACCAGCTAATCTGTCCAGACACTGTCTGGACATCTTGGTATTCAAGGTAGAATTTTCTCATGTTGAAGAGGTTTGCGCGCGAAAATCCCGAGCCTAACTCTTTGGTTAATTGGTTGGAAAGATTTAAGATTAGTTGTCTGGATGATTTCTTTTCAATGTCACTATCAGATTCTCCCTCTGCTATTAGCTTGCCAATCTTCCAATAGGTTGATAGAAGTTCTGTGTTGATTTTTCTGGCAACGTTTTTACGTGCTTCAAGGATTATTGAACGAATGCTATCAATCAATCCGTCAATTCTTCTCGATATGTTTTGGTCTTCTTTCATATATTAAAAGTATTGAATTTTATAAAAGCTGTCAATACCACCCCTTTGTGAGCAGGGATTATGTTCGTACTTCATCTTTGTCTCAAATTCTTTATCAACCGCACCTTTTCAATTTATAAATAGAAATTATTCAGCTACTTTTGCTAGTTCCGTAGAATGTAATTTTTAACAAATACGCATATGACCCAGGAAGAGCTATTTAAGAAGCTAATTGCGCATTGCAAAGAGTATGGATTCGTTTTCCAAAGCAGCGAGATTTACGATGGACTTAGCGCCGTTTACGATTACGGTCAGAATGGGGTTGAGCTAAAAAACAATATCCGCCGCTACTGGTGGGAGGCAATGACTCGGTTAAACGAGAATATTGTTGGTATCGACGCCGCAATTTTTATGCATCCGCAAACCTGGGTGGCATCTGGCCACGTTGGAGCGTTTAACGATCCGCTTATCGACAATAAGGACAGCAAAAAGCGCTACCGCGCCGATGTGCTTATTGAGGACTGGATGGCCAAACTTGAGGAGAAGATTAACAAGGAGGTTGATAAGGCCGCCAAGCGTTTTGGCGAGTCGTTTGACGAGGGCATGTACCGCCAAACCAACCCCCGCGTACTAGAGTATCAGAATAAGATAAACGAGGTTAACTCCCGCATGGTTCAGGCGCTTGATGCCAATGACCTTGCCGAGGTTAAAAAGATTATAGAGGATTGCGAAATTGCCTGCCCAATATCGGGAACCCGTAACTGGACCGATGTTCGCCAGTTTAACCTGATGTTCGATACCAAAATGGGTTCTGTTAGCGACGATGCTAGCACCATTTACCTACGCCCAGAAACTGCACAGGGAATCTTTGTTAACTACCTAAACGTGCAAAAAACGGGTAGAATGAAGCTGCCTTTTGGTATTGCCCAAGTAGGTAAGGCTTTCCGTAACGAGATTGTGGCTCGTCAGTTCATTTTCCGCATGCGCGAGTTTGAGCAAATGGAGATGCAGTTCTTTGTTCGCCCAGGCGAGGAAATGAAGTGGTACGAGTACTGGATGGAGAAGCGTATGCGTTGGCACAAGGCTCTTGGGCTTGGCGACCAAAAGTACCGCTTCCATAAGCACGAGAAGTTGGCTCACTACGCTAACGCTGCCAGCGATATCGAGTTCCAGTTCCCATTTGGCTTTAAGGAGGTTGAGGGTATTCACTCTCGTACCGATTTTGACCTAAGCAATCACCAAAAGCACTCTGGCAAAAAGCTTCAGTACTTCGACCCAGAGAACAATGAGAGCTATGTACCTTACGTAGTGGAAACATCAATAGGTTTAGACAGAACCTTCCTGCTTATCCTTTCATCGGCATATAATGAGGAGAAGATTACCAAGGAGGATGGAACCGTTGATGAGCGCGTGGTTCTTAAAATTCCACCAGCACTTGCTCCCGTTAAGCTAGCCGTGCTACCTCTTGTTAAAAAGGATGGTTTGCCCGAGAAGGCTCGCAAGATTATGGACGAGCTTAAGTTCGACTTTGCTTGCCAGTACGAGGAGAAGGATACCATTGGAAAGCGCTACCGCCGCCACGATGCCATTGGAACGCCATTCTGTATCACTATCGACCACCAATCGCTTGAGGACGATACTGTAACCATCCGCTACCGCGATACCATGGAGCAGGAGCGTGTGCCAGCATCGCGTCTTCGTGAGATCATGGAAGAGAAGGTTAGCATGCGTAAGCTGTTAATGAATATCTAGTTATCCCATTCAATACATTAGAAGATATGCCTAGCGCATATCTTCTAATGCTTTTTTAAAATCCTACTAAATGCCCAAGGTGCTTATTATTACATACTACTGGCCTCCCGCTGGCGGAAGTGGCGTTCAGCGTTGGCTTAAGTTTGTAAAGTACTTTAGGGATTTTGGGTGGGAGCCAGTTGTTTTTACTGCCGCAAACCCAGAGGCTCCTGCTTATGATGATTCCTTGCTAAAGGATGTTCCCGCTGGTGTTGAGATTATTCGCTCCAATGTGGTTGAGCCATACAGCATTTACCGTAAGGTTGTGGGAGCAAAGGGAACCATTGGGGTTGGCTTCACTTCGGCTAAGCCGGTAAAGCGCTCGTACCTATCAGATTTTGCTGTTTGGGTTCGTGGAAACCTCTTTATTCCCGATGCCCGTGCCCTGTGGATTCGCCCAGCGGCAAATCAAATTGCCAAATACTTAAAGGATAATCCTGTTGATGCCATTATCTCAACAGGTCCACCGCATACCACACATTTAATCGCTTTGCGCGTTAAGCGTAAAGCGGGTTTGCCCTGGTTGGCCGATTTTCGCGACCCGTGGACAAGCATCGATTACTACAAGGATTTAAAACTTACCCGCTTTGCCGATAGGCTGCATCACCGCTTGGAGCGTAAGGTTTTGGCAACTGCCAATGCAACGGTGGTGGTATCATCGCAAATGCTTGATGAGTATAGGGCTTTATCGCCTCGTATTGAGCTGGTTGAGAATGGTTTTGATACCGATGACTATTCCCATGATAGTGAGCCTGCACTAGATGCCGATTTTTCCATTTGCCACGTTGGCTCCATTACACCAAACAGGAACTGCCCCGCTTTGTGGAAGGCGATATCCATTTATGCATCGCAGAACGCAGAGTTTAAGCAGCGGCTAAGAATCAGGCTAGTTGGTTCGGTTGACCAATCGGTTATAGAGTCGCTAAACAGCTTGGGGCTTACCAATAATGTTGATTTGGTGGGCTACCTACCGCACAAACAGGTTGCGGCCATTCAGCTGCAAAGTCAGATTTTGCTGCTGCTGGTAAACAATAGCCCCAATGCAAAGGGAATTTTAACGGGTAAGATTTTTGAGTACATGGCCGCAAAGCGCCCCATACTTGCCGTTGGCCCAAAAGGTGGCGATATTGATAACCTTTTGAGTGAAACCTCGGCTGGCGTTCTGTTTGATTTTGATGATACCAATGAGATGATTGCGGGTATAGCTAAGCTTTGGACTGATTATAAAGGAGGTTGGCAGCACTTTAATCCAAGTGGTGCCGATAGGTATTCGCGTCGCAACCTAACGCAGCGGATAGCCAATATCCTAAATGATATAAAATAGAGACAGGAAATGAAGGTTGTAACAATAGTTGGTGCACGTCCCCAGTTTGTAAAAGCCGCTGCTGTAAGCCGCGCCTTTGCAGCGGTTGGTGTTAATGAGGTTATTGTACACACGGGTCAGCACTTTGACCACAACATGTCGCAGGTGTTTTTTGATGAGATGGAGATACCCGTGCCAAAGTACAACCTTGATGTTCATGGTCTTGGCCATGGCGCCATGACAGGCCGTATGCTTGAGGGCATTGAGGCCGTTCTGCTAACCGAGAAACCCGACGCCGTTCTGGTTTATGGCGATACCAATAGCACCCTAGCAGGTGCCTTAGCCGCTAAAAAGCTGCTAATTCCTGTGGCGCACGTTGAGGCGGGGCTTCGCTCGTTCAACATGGCCATGCCCGAGGAGGTTAACCGCATACTCACCGATAGAATATCAAACTGGCTCTTTTGCCCAACCGATAATGCCATTGCAAACCTAAAGCGCGAAGGCTTTGATGGGTTTGGTATTGAGGTGGTAAAATCGGGCGATGTTATGCAGGATGCAGCCATCTTTTACTCGGAGCGCTCACCCATGCGTTCCGATATTGTAAAAAGACTGCGAATAGGTGGTGGTTTTATTCTATCAACCATTCATCGCCAAGAGAATACCGATACTAAGCAAAATATTGAGGGTATTGTAAGTGCCCTTAATCAGCTGCATCAGGAGCAACGCGTTATTGTTCCGCTACATCCTAGAACAAAGCAGCTTATAAGTAAACTTGATGTTAAGCCAACTTTTGAAATAATAGACCCCGTTGGGTATTTTGATATGGTGGAGCTGCTTAAGCACTGCTCCGTTGTGCTAACCGATAGCGGCGGAGTGCAAAAGGAGGCCTTTTTCTTTCAAAAGCCTTGCGTAACCATGCGTAACGAAACCGAGTGGGTTGAGCTGGTTGAGAATGGCTTTAACGTGCTATCGGGTGCCGATACCCGCAGCATTGTTGAGCTAACCAGGCGGATGCTAGTTGCCAACATAAATTTTGATGTTGATTTGTACGGCGGTGGAAATGCATCGGAGCGCATTGCTAGGGTGTTTAGTTAGTACTTGTAGCCATTTTGGAAGATGTTTATTATGTTAATCTAATTCTAGTATAAGATGAAAAATGTAGTTAGTGTTTTGGTGGTTAGTCTATTGTTTGTTACTATGGTTTCGTGTTCCTCTGTTTCTAAGAATGAGGAAAGCATTGAACTTGACGGAAAGTACGTAGGAGTGTTGCCCTGCGCATCGTGCCCAGGAATTGAAACAACATTTAATTTTAGTGCCAATGGCACGCTCTTAAAATCAACCAATTACATAGATAATGGTGTTGTAGATGTTGATTTGCCAGGCTATTGGCATGTTGAGGATGATAGCATTATATGCATATCGTGGCAGGTAAAAGCTCCAATGGAGTACTATAAGCAAACATCAGACTCAACCATTGTAATGCTTTCTAGCGATAAGTCGGAGATAACAGGCGAACTAGCACCTTTTTACGTATTGCGTAAGCAGTAGTGCAGACCTGGAATTGGGTTTAGTTGAATGCGTGCTGCCTAATATGGGTTCTATGTTACGGGTTATGTATTCTTAAATCTTGCCAAAGGGTAGTTTTCTCCTCACTTAGGGTTACCTATTTAAGCTATCTGGCATATGTTCTTAATCCTTAAGATTTAATTGTTATTTTTGACATCTTAACTAATTTCCAACAAACTAACGGCATAGTATGAACCCAAAGTTGAAACAGTTTTTACCACATATAGTTGCTCCAATAGTGTTTATTGTTGCGGCTTACATCTATTTCTCGCCACTGTTAGAAGGCAAAGGGCTTGCTCAGCACGATATTGAGCAGTGGCGCGGCTCGGCCAAGGAACTAGTTGACTACCGCGAGGCTACAGGAGAGCAGTCTCTATGGACCAATAGCATGTTTGGTGGCATGCCGTCCTATCTCATCTCCACTGTTTTTGAGGGTAACCTATTGCGCTATGTCGATAAGTTTTTGGGTTTTGCCAAGCATCCTGCTAGCCTAATCTTTATTACGCTACTTGGGTTTTATGTCCTTTTGCTGGTTCTTGGTGTAAATCCATGGCTGGCCATTGTGGGGGCATTTGCCTATGGCTTATCATCGTACTTCTTTATAATAATTACGGCGGGGCATAACGCAAAGATTCATGCTATTGCCTATGTTGCTCCCATGATTGCCGGATTGGTGCTCGCCTACCGAGGTAAAATTCTTGGCGGATTAGCTCTCTTCGCACTATTCCTTGGGTTAAACCTAAATGCTGGCCATGTGCAAATTACCTACTATGCAGGTTTTGTTATGGTGGCGCTTTTCTTTGCGTACCTGTACAAGGCCGTAAAGGAGAACCTAATGCCGCAGTTTGCTAAAGCCACCATTGCGTTGGGTATTGCCGCAATACTGGCTGTGGGTGCCAACTTCTCAAGGCTTTACTTTACCTACGATTACGGTAAGGACTCTATTCGTGGCCCATCGGAGCTAACCGCCGATGCGCACAACAAAACATCGGGGCTCGATAAGGATTATGCAACAGCGTGGAGCTATGGCGTAGGGGAGACCTTTAACCTGTTGGTTCCAAACCTTTACGGAGGCTCTTCTATGTCGGACTTGGGTACGGAGTCAAACACCTACCACTTTCTAATGCAGAATAATGTTCCTCCAAGTCAGGCTAGGGCAATTGTGCAGCAGATGCCTGCTTACTGGGGGCCACAACCAATGACCTCTGGCCCAGTGTACATTGGTGCTATTGTAGTTTTCCTTTTCATTTTTGGGTTGATGTTTGTAAAAGGCCCCGAGAAATGGGCTATCCTTATAGTAACGCTAATTGGTATTGCGCTGGCATGGGGAAAAAACATGATGTGGTTTACCGATTTGTTCCTACACTACTTTCCTGGCTACAATAAGTTCCGAACCGTTT
This sequence comes from Bacteroidales bacterium, assembly GCA_016931855.1. Lineage (GTDB taxonomy): Bacteria > Bacteroidota > Bacteroidia > Bacteroidales > Tenuifilaceae > UBA5206. The sequence continues at coordinate 8,817 of JAFGDZ010000055.1, read as the reverse complement.
CCATGATTCTGTATATTGCGGAGCTCACCATGCCACTTCTAGCATTTATTGCACTTAAACGAGTTTTTGATGGCGACTTTAGCAAGGCCGATTTTAGAAAAGCATTTTTCTGGGCATTGGGTATAACAGGAGGTATTTGCCTATTCCTTCTACTGTTTGGCGGTTCTGCCATGAGCTTCTCTGCTGAGGTTGATGCTCAATACATTGCTGCAGGTTGGCCACGCGAGCTTTTCGAAGCAGTATCTGCCGATAGGGCTACCCTTATGAAAGCCGATGCGCTGCGTTCTCTTATGTACATTCTGCTGGGCGGAGGAGTTGTGTTTGCCTTTGTTGAGAAGAAGCTTAAACCAATGGTGTTTATTGGTGCGTTGGGCTTTCTTATTATTGCCGATATGTGGGTTATTAACCGCCGCTACCTTAATAATGAGCATTTTGTTGACGTTAGTCGAGTTGAGAAGCCTTTCCCAAAAACGGCTGCCGATGAGCAAATTCTGACTGATAAATCGTTAAACTATAGGGTGTTTAACCTAACTGTTAGCCCGTTTAACGATGCTAGCACATCGTATTACCATAAATCAATTGGTGGCTACCATGGTGCAAAGCTTAGGCGATATCAGGATGTTATAGACTTGCATATCTCCAAGGGCAATATGAAGGTTTTAAACATGCTTAACACCAAGTACACCATTGAGCAGGGGCAGTCTGGCCCTATAGCAAGGCTAAACCCCGAGGCATTGGGCAATGCGTGGTTTGTTAGCTCCATTTCTATACAGCCAAACGCCGATGCCGAGATTGACGCACTAGGAACCTTTAACCCAGCAACCACCGCACTTATTGATACTCGTTTTGAGGGCTTTGTTAAAGATTTTACTCCTGCCGTTGATTCTATGGCAAGCATTGACCTGGTTGAGTATGCGCCAAACCGATTGGTGTATAGCACTAAATCATTGGGGAATCAGCTTGCTGTGTTCTCCGAAATCTACTATGAGAAGGGCTGGAAAGCTTACGTTGATGGAGTGGAGGCACCTCACTTTAGGGCGAACTATATACTTAGGGCAATGGCAATTCCTGCTGGCGAGCACAAGGTGGAGTTTGAGTTTAAGCCCGCAATGTTTGGTGTTGGCAAAGTGGTTGATTTGGCCTCCTCGCTGCTAATTATCCTTCTGTTTGTTGGATGGGCAGGGCTAGGAGCGTACAAGGAACTGGTTGCAAAAAAATAGATTGCAAAAAATTGACGCATTAGATATACCTTTGCAAAATGGCAAAAGCTGAAAATAAGCATACTACCCGACGGTTACGGAGCTCGTACCTGTCGTCCATAATAAGCACCTCAATGGTGCTTTTCATGCTTGGACTGCTTGGTTTACTTGTACTCCATGCCAAAAAATTATCCGATTACGTTAAGGAGAATATTGGGTTTTCGGTTATCCTTCAGGATGATATCCGCGATGTTGATGCCAACTTTCTGCGCAAAACGCTGGATGCGTCGGCTTTTGTGAAGCAAACAGAGTACATATCAAAGGAGCGTGCCGCAAATGAGATGAGGAAGGAGATTGGCGAAGACTTTATCTCCTTTTTGGGGTACAATCCGCTGTCGGCCTCAATAGATGTACGCCTGCGTGCCGATTATGCGAATAACGATAGCATCGCAAAAATTGAGAATAAGCTACTTGCTTACCGTCAGGTAAAAGAGGTGCACTACCAAAAATCGCTGGTTAACCTAGTTAACGAAAACATCAGCAAAATAAGTGTTATTATTTTAATGTTTAGCGCGCTAATGCTCTTTGTAGCACTAGTGCTCATAAATAATACGGTACGGCTTTCGGTTTACTCAAAGCGCTTTATCATAAACACCATGAAGCTGGTTGGGGCAACATGGGGCTTTATTCGTCAACCATTCTTGCTTAAAAGTATGCTGCACGGGCTTTACGCATCTATGCTTTCCATAGCAATGCTCTCAGGTGTTATCTATCTTATGGTTAACGAGGTTGAGGGAATACTTTCCTTTGGCGATATCCAGCTCATCGCAGTGCTTTTTGGCCTTGTTGTGGTTTTAGGAATTGTGATGAACCTAATGGCAACATTTTTGGCAGTAAGCAAGTTCTTGCGGTTAAAAACCGATGACCTTTACTACTAATAGCTAAGTATTTAACGTATAAACAGAATACCATGTCAAAAGAAACAGCAAAGCAGAATCCTACCCCCGAAACAAGTGCCGGATTTGCCCTTGGTAAGCAGAATTACAAGTTACTTGCAATTGGTTTTGCAATTATTGTTTTTGGATTTGTGCTAATGATTGGCGGTGGCTCCGATGATCCAAACGTTTTTAGTGAGGAAATATTTAGCTTTAGGCGAATTACCTTAGCCCCTCTTGTAGTCCTTTTTGGTTTCGTGTTCGAGATTTACGCTATAATGAAGAAACCATCGGAATAAGTAATTGTATCATATTGTGTTATATCTATAGCAACAGGTAGCCCCTGTTGCTTAATCATTTATTGTTTATGGGTATTATTGAGGCTATTATTCTTGGAATAATTCAGGGTTTAACGGAGTTTCTTCCGGTTAGCAGCAGCGGTCATCTTGAAATTGGTAAGGTGCTGCTGGGGGTAGAGGTTCAGGAGAGCTTATCCTTTACTGTTGCTGTGCATGGTGCTACAGTGCTTAGTACAATAGTTGTTTTTTGGAAAGATATAGTTTCGCTGTTTCAGGGGCTTTTTAGGTTTCGTTGGAATACTGAAACCCAGTTTGTTGCCAAAATAGCAGTGTCCATGATTCCTGTAGGAATTGTTGGAGTTTTCTTTAAGGAGCAGGTTGAGGGCTTTTTTACCGGAAACCTATTGGTTGTTGGCTTAATGCTCTTGTTAACAGCGCTAATGCTGTCGTTAACCGTAGTAGTAAAGCCTAGAGGCGAGAGGCCAATTGGTTTTCTCGATAGTTTGGTTATTGGCATCGCACAGGCTTGTGCTGTTATGCCAGGCTTGAGCCGTTCTGGCTCTACCATTGCAACAGGAATGCTGCTAGGCAATAACAAGAGTGATGTTGCCCGTTTCTCGTTTCTTATGGTATTGGTTCCTATAATTGGGGCAAACCTGTTGGATATTATGGATGGCTCATTTGCTGTTTCGTCGGGCGAAGGGCTTCCTATTATAGCCGGTTTTATTGCGGCATTTGTATCGGGTTATTTGGCTTGTAGCTGGATGATTAAACTTGTGAAGAGGGGTAGGCTGCTGTGGTTTGCAGTTTACTGTGCTGTTGTTGGTGCTATTGCCATTGTAACCACACTAATATAATTCTTTGTAATGCAAATAGGTTTCGATAAGGATACCGACTTTACCGAAGGGGTAATCCTTTTACTTGATAAGCCTTATGAGTGGACCTCATTTAATGTTGTTAGCAAGGTGCGTAGCCTTCTTCGGCATGTTAAAGGGCTTAAGAACATTAAGGTTGGCCATGCCGGAACGCTTGACCCGTTGGCCACTGGCCTGTTGGTAATTTGTATAGGGAAAGCCACAAAGCAGGTTGATAAGCTAATAGGGGAGGATAAGGAGTATATAGCCACCTTTGTTGTAGGTAAAACAACCTCGTCATTCGACTTGGAGAAACCTGTTGATGCAGAATTTCCAACCGAGCACATTACCGATGAGCTGGTGAGAGAGGTTGCCGCATCGTTTGTTGGGCCACAAATGCAGGAGCCTCCATTGTTCTCTGCAAAAAGCGTAAACGGTAAGCGAGCATACGAAATGGCCCGAAAAGGTTCTGATATGCGCCTTGAACCCGTTCCCGTAGTTATTTCTAGTGTTGAGGTTTTGTCTGTAAACCTCCCCGAGGTTACGCTACGCATTGCCTGCAGCAAGGGAACCTATATACGCGCCTTTGCCCGCGATTTTGGCTTGCGATTAAGCTCAGGAGCCTACCTAAAAAACCTGCATCGTACCCAAAGCGGCTCATTCCTAGTTAGTGATGCCTTATCGCTAGAAAATTTCGAAAAAATTTTTAGGGAAATGTAACAAGTAGCATATTGCTACGTATAAACGGCACAGCCCGTTTTGCTATGTCTTGCTGTCTTTCTGTAAATTATGATCTGACAGTTTGCTATTTAGCCTTTGTGTGTTCGAAAAAAGTAAATAATAAATAATAATTCCACATCAAATGAAACTTTCTCAGTACAAGTACAACTTGCCTCAAGAGCTTATTGCCAAGTTTCCTTCCGATAACCGGGACGAATCTCGATTAATGGTTATAAACCGTAAGACCAAGCAAATTGAGCACAAAGTTTTTAAGGATGTTATTAACTACTTCGATGAAGGGGATGTCTTTGTTTTTAACAACACCAAGGTTTTTCCCGCTCGTTTGTATGGAAATAAAGAGAAAACTGGAGCTGAGATTGAAGTATTCCTCCTTCGTGAGCTTAACCGCGAGCAGCGCCTTTGGGATGTGCTGGTTGATCCAGCCCGTAAAATTCGTATAGGCAATAAGTTGTACTTTGGCGAGGATGATATTCTTGTAGCGGAGGTTATTGATAATACCACAAGCCGAGGAAGAACTCTACGTTTCCTTTTTGATGGCACGTACGAGGAGTTTAAGGATACGCTATACCGTTTAGGCGAAACCCCACTTCCAAAGTTTATCCGTAGGGAGGTTGTTCCAGAGGATAGGGATAGGTACCAAACTGTTTATGCCAAGCACGAGGGTGCCGTTGCTGCTCCTACTGCGGGTTTGCACTTTAGCCGCGAGCTGCTAAAGCGCCTTGAGATTAAAGGTGTAAACTTTGCCGAGATTACTCTGCACGTTGGTTTAGGTAACTTCCGTACCGTTGATGTAGAGGATCTAACTAAACATAAAATGGATTCGGAGCAGATTAGCATTCCCGATGCGGCTGTTGATATTGTTAACGGTGCAAAGCAGAACAAGAAGAATGTTTGTGCTGTGGGAACAACCGTTTTACGTACGCTGGAGAGTTCTGTATCTACCGATGGTTACCTAAAGCCATACAGCGGATGGACCAATAAGTTTATTTTCCCTCCATACGAATTTAGCGTTCCCGATGCAATGATTACGAATTTCCATTTACCCCTGTCAACTTTGTTGATGATGGTTTCCGCATTTGCAGGGTACGATTTGCTTTTTGAAGCCTATAGGGTTGCTATTAAGGAAAAGTACAGGTTTGGAACCTATGGCGATGCTATGCTAATTCTGTAATACATTATAGGTAATAGCAAAGCCCGATTAGCTATCGCTATCGGGCTTTGCTGTTTATAAACTATTTAGAACAACTATATAAACTGAGCCACAATGGCCAGCACAATTATTAGCGAGAAAAGAAGCTCCGACCAAAATTTGTTCTTGGCATAGGAGAAGTAGTATGAAAATTGGAACGCAAGCGGAATGGCTAGTATGTAAGCCATCTCGTAGGATACGGTTGGGAGAAAAACTAGTGTTATAATTCCAGTTGCGGTGTACCAAAAGAATACGGTAAAGAACTTCCTTACGTTGATTTTCTCATGCCCAATGGAGTCTGCAACAAAGAGCCCCGTAGTAAGTAAAAGAAGTGCCATAAAGCCTACCGGAATATACTGGTGCCATTCAAGGTTTAGCTCTGCTTCGGTTCTAAAGTTTATGGTTAGCAACTCTGCTATAGTACTCGTGTTATCGAAAATGTAAAGGATAAATATAAAGAAGAACCACGGAGTTAAAAAGCCCCCAATTGCAGCAAGTATCTCTTTGGTGTTGGTCGATTTAATTACAATGGCCGACACCAACAGCCCAATAAGGAACGCGCTTGCTGGGGCGTAAAAAAGGGATGCTAGCCCCACGTAAAAGCCCGCTCTGTAAAGATGGTCAAGTACATTTTGACTTTGATATATAGACAGTAGGTGGTTTATTGATGGGAGTATGAAAAATGCAGCAAAAACTGCGGGCGACAAACGCTGGAGGGGAAGTATGCTTGTTGCTATAATTATGTAAATAAGGGTTGGGATATATGTTCGCTGCTTAATTATTATGTGCTTGGAGTTTAATCCCAACAGCCACAATCCTACTATAAGCGACAGCGCAAAAGCAATAATGGTGCTTACAATAAAGTTGTTTGGAATCCACTCTATTATCAGCTTGTACAGGGGCATTTGTATTGAATCGAAGTAAAAAGGGACTGTAAATTTTGTAACCAATGTCTTTACCCACAGACCTATTGCCAGCAAAATAATGCTGGTTAGAACAATGGGGAGCGGTCGCCTAAAGAATTTTAGTAGCATAGTTGTCTGTTTCTTATTGCATTAGGTCTTTCCCAATGTCTTTTCTGTAATACTTCCCATGGTAGGTAATTGTTTCTGCTGCAGAGTAGCTTTTACTTAGTGCATCGCTAATTGAATTGCCCAAAGAGGTGAGGGCAAGTACTCGTCCTCCTGCTGTAACAATGGCGCAATTCTCATGCTCTTTTGTTCCTGAATGGAATACAAGTGTTTCGGAAACTTTATCCAGACCACTAATTGCAATGTTTTTTTTGTACTCCTCAGGGTATCCGCCCGATACAAGAATTACTGTTGTTGCTGTTTGCGTACTTGTTTTAATGCTTGCGCCCTTTAGCTTGCCCGTTGCCGCTTTCTCCAAAAGGTCAAGTAGGTCGCTCTCAATTCTCGGCATTACCGCTTCGGTCTCAGGATCACCCATTCTTACGTTGTACTCAATAACAAAGGGTTCGTTGTTTACCTTAATTAGTCCAATAAAAATGAAACCACGGTAATCAATAGAGTCCTTTTTTAATCCCTCTACAGTAGGCCTTACAATTCTGGTTTCAACCTTATCCATAAACTCTTTACTGGCAAAAGGAACGGGTGAAACGGCACCCATGCCACCGGTGTTTAATCCAGTGTCGCCATCGCCAATGCGCTTATAATCTTTGGCTTCTGGTAGAATTACGTACGACTGTCCATCGGTAAGTACAAACACGGAAAGTTCAATGCCCGAGAGGAATTCCTCAATCACCACTTTTTTGCTAGCATCGCCAAATTTCCCAGCAAAGAACAGGTCAAGGGTTTCCTTTGCCTCATCAATACTTGGGCTAATAACAACGCCTTTGCCAGCAGCTAATCCGTCGGCTTTGAGTACATAGGGAGGTTTCATGGTAGTTAGGAAGGTCTTAGCCTCACTCGCCTCGCTGGCACTAAAGGTTTTGTAGGCCGCAGTTGGTACGCCATGCCTTAGCATAAACGATTTTGCAAAATCTTTGCTGCCTTCAAGCTGTGCGCCGTTTTGACCTGGGCCAATTATCATAACGTTGCTTGTTGCTGGGTCGGCTTGTAGGTAGTTGCTTATTCCTTTAACAAGAGGTTCTTCTGGGCCTACCACAACCATGTGGATGCCGTTAGCTACAATAAAGCTTTTTACTTGCGCAAAATCTAGGGGGTTAATGTTTACATTTGATGCAACTGCTGCCGTACCAGGGTTTCCTGGTGCTACAAACAACTTGTTTAGATTTTTGCTTTGCGCTAATTTCCAGCAAATTGCGTGTTCTCTGCCGCCAGAGCCAAGTACCAAAACGTTCATCGAGATTGGGATTAGTTTTGGGTTATAAAATTAACCCAAATATGCGTATTGCCCAATTGCCATGGTTCTTTTGTTGGGATATTTGTTCCTGCAAAAGGGTTTTGTTCGTTTTTCCTCTTAGTAGGCGCTTGTTGAGCCTTTTTAAGATGAGGAAAAAAGAAAAGGCTCGTTTTGCGAGCCTTTTCCTATAGTTTTTCTGTGCAATTATTCTAAAACAATCAGCTTTGTAATTCTTTGGTTTTTTGTGGCTACTTGAATAATGTATATGCCTTTGGCAAGATCTGATAAATTGGCCTCGTCAAGAATTTCTTTGCCTTGAACCATGCTTTGCATCTTGCTAATCAGCTGTCCTGTTTGGTTGTATATAGATATGGTTGCATTGCCATTGGCATTATCAACCTTAATCTTAACTATACCTCTGGTTGGGTTTGGATAAAGCTCAACGGCTAGCCCATTGCTTGTTGCTACGCTTTGGTATGGGTCAACCTTCACCTTAACGGTATCCCTAGTTAGGCAGCCCGCTTCATTAGTCACTTCAACCCATAAAATGTAAGTGTTAGGGTCTAGTTCCTTGCCATTTACTAGGCGGGTTTGCTCATTGCTGTTGTTGTCCCAAAGGTAGGTTACAAATCCTATCCCAGCATCTAGTGTAATCTCATCGGCAGTGGTTATCGTAATAATCTCCTTGGGGAGAGAAGTTACAGGTGCTTCAACTGGGGTAATAGTAAGTACATTGCTAATGCATGCACATCCATCTTTAGACGCCGATAACGAGTACTCACCAAAGGCTGTTGCTGTATGGGTTAGCTCTGTTGCTCCATCAATTGGGGTGCCGTTGAATAGCCATTGTAATGTTGTTGCTTCTGTTTCTGCTGTTATGGTTACGTTAACGGTCTCGTTTTCGCAAATGCTTTCTCTGGACGTGTTTATGATTGCCGCTGGAATTGGGTTTACTGAAACGGTAACTCGGTCGGTACTGTGGCATCCAGTAGCAATAATGGTTCCAGTAACAGTATATGTTGTTGTTACCGACGAAGTAAATGCTACGTCATTAGTAACTTCATTATCCCATGCAAACTCATCGGCGTCGCCAGTAGCGGTAAGCGTTATCTCTGTTTCTTCGCAGGTCGAAAAGTCATCGGGTGCAGTAACTGTTGGCAATGGGTTAACGGTAACGGTAACCATGTTGGTTGCTTTGCAGCCCGTAGCATCAATGGTTCCTGTAACAGTGTAGGTAGTTGTTGCTGTAGGCGTAAATGCTAGTCCGTTGGTTAT
>JAFGDZ010000054.1 GCA_016931855.1 Bacteroidales bacterium | reverse complement strand
TAACAGCAGGTTGTAGTCCTAACGGGATGTAGCTCAACCGAGAGTCATCGCTGGGTCGTGCCGACCGCTCAGACTCCTATATATTGTGTGTAGGCATTATTTAGTCAAGTATTCCCATTCTTCATCCTGAACAGTCAATTCAGATTTGTCTTGGAAAACAATACCTAATGTTTCTATTCTAAGTCCTTCCATTAAAAAATCATGCTCAACTTTTTGATTTGCAGCCTCTGTTCCCATTTCATTTCTCATTTTCAAAGGAGCTTGAACAGGAACTTCTTTATACATAAATTCAGCAACATCATTATATTGTTCTGTTGTTGTTACTTCAACTTCGTCCTTAAAGTTTTTAGCTACTTCGTCAGTCAGTTTTACTTTCTCATCGAAGAATTTAGAATCGTACTTATTCACATACTTGTAATTAATAATTGTGTAAAGTATCGGTTTTTCAAATTCATTTTTAAACTTAAGTTTCATTGTCAGATATCCTTTGTATTCATCAATTGAAGTCGTTTTTGCGTCTGTCAATGTTATAAAATCCTTTAATTTCTTATTGTTTTCAATGTTTTGTAGAATCTGTGTTTCCGTTGAGTCAAAATCAGTTTTTAATTCTCCTATATATTCGCCAAAGGTCTTTACTTGAGCACCTTCGCCAACAATTGCCTTTCCAAGTTCTGAAAATCCGAGATACATTGACAGGTTGTCTATTATGTATTTCTTTTTCATTTCTTTAAGAGTTTGGTCTGCATTTACTAACTCTTTTACTTTTTCAAAATCCTCTTTATTCAAAGGTTTGTCAAGCATATTTGTACAGCTTGATAACATTAAACTTGCAATCAGTCCAGAAGCAAGAATCAATTTGGTTAGTTTCATAATTATTTGTTTTTATTGTTAAAATTATATGGTGTTTCTCAGTCGTTCTCTTTGCTTACACATAACTCACTTATCTATACACCTAAGGTGTATTAACCATACCAAATATAGTATGTATTGTACACCAAAGGTACACAATATCGAAAAAAAATATTTTTTTACAACTCATCAAATGGCGATTTGATTTTCTGGATGCTTTGGGTTGATTATTACAAGAAGGATCAAGGCTAGATTACTTTTTAGCACTAAATGTTTTTAAAAAGCATCTCAGCAAATCGCTTAACCAACCTGCTACCGTGCATGTCCCCACACGGGTAACCAAGCAAAGGATTTGGTTATTTTTGCAAAATAACCATAGAAACTATTTGGGCTAGGTAATGTTTTGCTGACGCAAAGCCACACAAGGGGATTGGCTTCGCCGAACTCTCACAGTACGCTCGGTTCGTGCGGCAGCGCGGTAACCCGTCACCTGTAACAAAACAATAGAGACGCTAAATGTTAGATACAAGACGAGTGTTATGCAGACACTAAACACCAAACACGAAACACTAAACTCCAACCCCTCCCCGTCCTACCCAAACAGCCTAAGGGTTTGTAGCAGCATTCGGTTTAGCTCAAGGGTTTCAATAGGGCTAATGCTTGATATGCTGCTAGCAATGGCCTCTGTAATTATTGGATTTATGGCCGCAAAAACCTCTCGTCCCTTTTTGGTAATGGAGACTAGCACAGAGCGCTTATCGGTTGGGGAGTCTATTCGTTTAACAAAACCCTTGTCGGCCATCCCATCCAGAATACGAGAAAGAGCGGCCTTATCCTTTTCCACAGCAGCGGCTAGAGCATTATGGGGGGTATTGTCGGACTTAACCAGCTCCGATAGCACAATCCAGTAATCGGCAGTAATATCGCCAAATCCCTCGGCTTTAAGCACCCGGTTCACCTCCGTTTTAAGGCGGATAGCGCAACGGTTTAGGTTAAAGAATAGCTCGGAATAGGGCAACTGGTTATCCATTCAACACTTGAGGTTAAACGTTATACATATCGGTATTTCTAAAGGCAAATATTTGCTGTAGCATCTCAACACCAACCCTTGCCTGCTGATGATTTGGATCTATATGTATCGCCTCGTAAAAATCGTTATTAGCACCTATTAGATTTCCCATTTGGCGGCGGGTTTTTCCGCGTAAAAACCAGGCCTCGGCGTTGGAGGGCTCGGCCTCAATAGCGCTGCTAAAAAGCGCTTCGGCCTCATCAAGCAATCCTTCCGAAAACTTCTCTACTCCCTTACTTACTATCGACTGGCTCATAAAATCATTTTTTATAAAGAACAGGCTTACCCCTGCTTTGTTTGGTACATGGCATTACTTTTTATAAACTGGGCAGTAACCTCTGGAACCAAATGGGCTATGTCCATTCCTGCTGCAACATGCTCCCTCACTAGGGTTGAGCTAATTGGCAAAATGGGCGCACTCACAACCGTTACCCGCGAGTAAAGCTTTTGCGGCTCTCCCAAATCTATGCCAGGCCTAGGATACACAAATATATTGTAGCTGTTTGTTAGCGCTTGGTGCTCTTTCCACTGCATTATTGAAGCTATGGAATCGGCACCCATTAGCAGGGTAAAGCTATAGGAAGGGTGCATTTGCTCTAACTGCCGTAGAGTATCAATGGTAAATGATGGCCGTGACATTTTAAACTCAACGCTGCAAACCCTCAGGTTTGGATTGATGCTTGCCACGGTTTGGCGTACCATCTCTAACCGCAAGTTATCATCGGCAAGCAGATGGGCTGGTTTTAAAGGGTTATGGGGACTAACCACAAACCAAACCTCAGTAAGGCTAGTGTGGCTAAGCATAAACTGTGCTATAGCTAAGTGCCCATTGTGAATAGGGTTAAACGAACCAAAAAACAGCCCAACATTCATGGTTATGCAGATATAAACTGATGAACGGTTTTTATTGCATCGGCATAAGCCTGCTCAAGCTTATCGTTTACAATAATCACGTCAAAATGAGGGGCAAAGGCCATCTCCTCCTCTGCTTTACCAACTCGCTTGGCAAGGGTTTCTGGTGTTTCGGTGCAACGGGCAACAAGCCGTTTCTCCAGTTCGGCAACAGATGGTGGCTGTATAAATACAGAAAGAGCCTGAGTGCCAAATATCCGTTTAAGGCTAACTCCGCCTTTAACATCAACATCAAATAGCACATGATTGCCCTTTGCCCAAATGCGCTCCAGCTCCGATTTTAGCGTGCCATAGAATGAGCCTGGGTAAACCTCTTCCCACTCAACAAACTGGTTGTCGGCAATTTTCTGCTTAAACTCATCAACGGAAAGAAAATAGTAATCCTTTCCATGAACCTCTCCTGGTCGCATGGCTCGGCTACAGGCCGATATCGAAAACTCAAGGTTGTTACAAACCTTTAGCAAATGCTTTACAATTGTGGTTTTTCCTGAACCCGATGGTGCGGAAAATATTAAGAGCTTTCCTTGCATAGCGTTTATAGATGTGCGCGGAGCGTTATACCAGCCCCGCGCAGCAATTGTTAGTTATACATTTACACTGATAATTGGGTGCAAGCTAAAGCACGTTTAGCACCTGCTCCTTAATCTTCTCCAGCTCGTCCTTCATCTTAACCACCACCTTTTGCATGTTGGCCTCGTTAGATTTTGAGCCAAGGGTGTTAATCTCGCGGCCCATTTCCTGAGCAATAAAGCCCAGCTTACGGCCAGGAGCGCTCTCCTCCTTTATAGTTTCCATAAAGTAGCTACAATGGTTGCGTAGGCGTACCTTTTCCTCGGTTACATCAAGCTTTTCGATATAGTATATAAGCTCCTGCTCAAACCTATCCTTATCAACCTTAACGTCGCCACTTAATGAGGTAAGTGCATCGAGCAGCTTTTGCTTCACCGCGCTTAAGCGGCTTGGCTCGTGCTTCTCTATCTCAAGCAGCAGCTCCAGAATAAGGTTTACCCGCTTGGTAAGCTCTACCTCAAGGGAAAGCCCCTCCTGCTCCCTAAACGCGATGTGGGCTGTTGCAGCATCTTTTGTAGCCTTAATAAGAGCAGCCCACTCATTATCGGACACTTCCTTTTTGTCGGACTTTAGCACTTCGGGCAGGCGAAGAATGGTTTGTATTATAGACTCGTTTGCTTCCGATAAACCCAACTCAGCCGCTAATGCGGATATTTGGTGGTAGTAAGCCTTAAATGTTGCGGTATTAATGGGAATTGCAACAGACTCCTCTTCGGATTCAACGTTAATTGAAACGTCAACCTTACCTCTTATTAGCTGACTAGATATAATGTTTCGTAGTTCCAGTTCCCGCTCGCGGTAAAATGAGGGCAACCTGAAATTCATATCAAGCTGTTTGCTGTTGAGCGACTTAACCTCAACCGTTATTCTCTTACCATCGGCACTTGCTTCGGCTTTTCCAAAGCCGGTCATAGAGTAGATCATAGCCATCGAATATTATTGGTGCAAAAGTAATCTATTACCAACTAAAACCCAAGGTAATGAGCAATTACCTAAATTGTGTGGCGCAACAAACATAAGCTAATGCCTAAGCTAAGCAACTAATCAAAATCAAAATAAGCTATTGAGAACTAGCTTTTAGAGCCAAAAACAACATATATGTGTAAGCATTAAGCTTTTTAACCATAAAAAATTGATTCCGGTTTAAATATTCAGTAATTTTCACTTATTGCTCAAAATCAGGAATTCACCCAGCTACCAGAGCAAAACCTTTTCCATATTGAATTGTAACCTATAACATCAACGCATATGAAATCATCTTTACTAAGATTTTTAGTAAACGTGGCTTTTGTAGTAATTGCAGTAGGGGTAAACCTAATGCTATCATCAACCACAGTTGCGCAGACCTACGAAATAGAGCTAGTTGAGCCCCAGTACGTAATAAGCGTAAATAACCTCCCTCCTTTCTCTATTGCCATAAAGAAAGGAGCTTCAGTAGAAGTATTGAACCCAGACGGACAAGAGATTCAGCTCTCACCATCGGGCACTATACGAGTACTTAACGCACCCGGAGGAGCAGAGGTTGCGCCTCAAACAATTTTAACCGAAGGGATGGTTCTTGAGGCCAACTTTGCAAATGGGGAACAAATTAGGGAATACGCTATAAAGCTAGGCCCAACGGTAGTCTCCCTGTCGGGAATAGTAAAGGGATTGGACTACGAATATATCTATGGATTCTCGTCGGGAAAAGTGTCGGAGCTACTTGCCGATATTGAGGTTGATGGCGGATTAGGAACAAAAGCAGTTTACTTAAACGAATCGTTAACCTCGTTAGCCGACCCATTCAGTAGCCTAACAAACAACATGTACTTTGTTGCAACTGGCGTAAATGGGGTACAGATAAAATACAGAACTGAACTTTCCTACCCTCAAACCAATATTAACTTTTACGCACAATACCCTAATGGAGAGTGGGCTTGCGGCGGCGATACCATCCGGATTGAAAACTACAGCACTATACCGCTGGGTTCCACTGCAGAATGGATTATGGACGGAATGCTTATCCACACTGGGTTTAACCTTCCCACTATAACCGCCTTGCCAAGCTTTAGCCATTTAAGCCTACAGGTGTACAATGCACAAGGAGGATACGTTGGTGGCTACGAGCAGCAGCTTAACATACAGGGCTCATCGCTAAGCTTTACCGTTTCTACAGGAGAACAGGCGTGCCCAAACTCCGAAGTATTCCTATTTACCGATGATGAGTACACAACCCTAGAATGGGAATTTAACGGAGAGATAATTAAGGACAAGAACTACATCAGCCATAAATTTGCAGCAGGAACTTACCCTATTACCTTACGCATTCAGTTCACAAATTGCCCTAGCGACACTATTGTTAAGCAGCTAGAAGTAACGCCAGCAGCTGTTCCTGCCGTTATAGTAGAATCAAAATACACCGAGCTATGCCCCAATGATGAGGCCGTGTTTGAGATTGGAGACACTTGGGGTGGCGATTATACCTTTGCGTGGGAACTCTCCGATGGAACCACATCTACAGAACGAACGCTAAAGCACGCTTTTATCACTGCTGGGGCGCATTGGGCAAGGCTTACAGCCACGAACGGATGCGGTGGATTCAACTCCGACACCGCGTATATCCAAATAAACAGCAACCTTAAAGCATCGGCAGGTTTTGAATACCAAGTAGCTACCTACTCTATATGCCAAAACGAGCCCGTTGTGTTTAGAACACACAACCCAGGAGACGTTATTTGGGCTTTTGGCGATGGAGCTACTGCCGAAGGCAGAGAGGTTATTCACTACTTTACAGAACTTAATGGAACATACGATGTAAAAGCTATGCTAACCAATGGTTGCGGGAACTCGGCTGTTGAAACAATGCAGGTAAATGTAAACACCGATGCAGCTTCAAACCCCGTTGAGAATACGCTTGCTCGTATAAAATCGCCAGCAGGGGAACTCATTGATACCATTTACATAGTTTCTGGCAGTAGCGTAACCTTTGTTAACATGAGCCCCTACGTTCAGGGCAACACCTTTAAATGGACAACCTACCCAGGCGATAGCATTGCTACATCGAGCCGCGAATACCAGCACACGTTCCCCGATACAATGACCTATCAGCAAGAATTCAACGTTTACCTTGTGCAAAAAAATCCTTGCGGAAGCAAGCAAACATCAAGGGTAACCGTTGTTGCCAGTCCGTACTTAATTCCCAATGTCGATTTAAACATTATTCCCGATACGCTTTGCGTTGGCGACCCACTGTATGTACTGGACAACAAGGGGATGAGGCAATACCCCAACATATCGTACAATATCAACTTTAGCGATGGAACAACCCTAACCAATCACACAAACTTTTTCGATATAGAAAAGGGGATAGTAGCAAGTCACACCTACGCTACCGAGGGTGTTTACCCCGTTTACATAACAGCTGCAGCAGAGAACGAAACAACAGGGCAGTTTATGAAAGAGGTATATGTTGTAAACAATGCCGATAGAACTCCTTTCTACTACACAGCAAACACAACCTTCCCAAGCAAATCGCCAAATGAACTTTACTACTTTGAGATCCTAATATCGGGTACTCCAGATACAATTATCTACTTTGGAATATCTGATTTATACGCCCCAAAGGGCAACTTTGAGATTTACAAGGAGCCAATAGGCATGGGTAAGTATTTAATTGATATTGGAACGTTTGCCCGTGCTAAAAACGAAATAACATTTACCTCCTTTGATGGTAGCAGCTGCGCCTATGCCTCAAAAGGCACTTACAACATAACATTTGCCCCAGGTTTTTATGGCGTTAACTTTGCCATTGTTAACGAAGCCTGCCCCGTAAGAGAAGCAGCCCTTACCAACCAAGGGAATTTTATGTTCTCCGAGTTTAAGGACAACGGGAACGAACGCGCCGCTTGCGTTGGCGACAAGGTTTTCTTTGAGTTTCTTGGAGGAATCCCAAACAAGTGGGTTATGGACGATGGTAACGAGCTAGGGGCTGCAGCTAATGCGGAATACGCTTACTCCACCCCAGGCTTCTACAACGTATTTGCACAGGTCACCAACGGCTGCGGAAGAGTTGACTCCATTTACACCAGCGTTGAGGTTGGTATTAACGGATCAAAACCAACAGGAAACTTCTTTATTAGCAGCCTAAGCATAAAAGCGGGCGAAAGCATTTCCTTTACTTACGAACCCGAAAATAGCACCTATCTTAACGCCGCTGTTAGGTGGGATTTTGGCGACGGCACAGCCATATCAACAGAGAGAATAGCCCTGCACACTTACACAAAAGCAGGGAAGTACCAAGTTTCATTTGAGGCAACCAATGGATGTGGAACAACTTACGAGGAACGAGAAATTGTGGTTGAACCAGTTATAACCGCATCGCCTAAAGCAGTAGTTCCCAGTAACGAAATTAGAGTTGCTTCGGGCGCTATAGTGGAACTTGACGCATCGCTATCCCTTAGTTCCACCGGAACAACATCTGGTATAGCTTACCAATGGAGTGCTCCTGCCGAGCTAGCTCTTTCCAGTACAACCACCGCTGTTACATCATTTACCGCACCTGTGGTTGAGGGCGAGCGGAACTTTATTGCAAAGGTAACAGTAACCGAAGGTTCGCTAACCTCATCGAACTTTGTAAACGTAATTGTATCGGAAGTGGTTGTAGCCAATGCTGGGCCAGACCAATCCGTTTACGAGCAATCGGCAGTTACCTTTGATGGTTCGGGCTCATCGGGCTATAACCTAACCTACAAATGGTACTTCCTAGGCGCATACTCGCCCTTTGCAACCTCTACTAATCCTATTGTGGAGCACACAATTCCAACCGTAAAAAAGGACACCACAATAAAGGTTAGGCTTGAGGTTACCAACGAATTTGGTGTTTTTGAGAATGATACATTAGCTTTAGAGGTACTAAACCTTCTTAACTTACCAATTTACGTTATAGAGTATGGCGATGCCTTTACTGCAAATGGAACGTACAACGCTCCATACACAAATCTGGACAGCGCCTTTAACAACTCCTCGGCTGGCGATACCATTTACCTATTCCCCGGCTATCACACAAGGGCGTACAGCGCTAATAACCAACTTAAAGCTGTAAGGTGGCCACTTACTATTATAGGCATAGAAGGAGAGCGAAACACCACGGTAACAAACCCATGGGATCATATGGGAGGTATAATCAGCTTCGATTTTACACAAACGCCAGAAATAAGTGGGAATATCCGCATCTCGGGGCTAAGGATTGAGCCTCAAGGAAGCTATGTTTACGGAGTAAACGTTCAAGGAGCTTTAAACGTAAACGTCACCCTAGAGAAGTCGTATATCCTAGGCGGAGTGAGCTACGAGAACATCTTACTAACAAAACTAAACCAAGTAATTCTGCGTGGCAATGTTAGCCATCCATCAGCAACAGGATCGCTAATATCAGAATGCACCAACGTTACAAGTGTTAATAACACCTTTGGTGTGGGTGGGTTAACCATTAACTCCTCGTTACAAAGCACAATTACAAACACAGCATTCTATGGCGCCACAACAGGACTAACCGCCAACTACAGCGGCAACGTATTTGTGAAGTATAGCGGATTCTTTAACTGTACAACCGATACGCTAACCTCGTCGCTAGCAAACATAACCTTTGGCGAAGGGGTACTAAAGGGTATCGATCCGCTATTTGCAGACCCTGTGTACGGAAACTACTCCCCACTAGCAGGGTCGCCATACATTAACACTGGCGATCCAAACCCAGCCTACAACAACCAAGACGGTACTCGCAGCGACATTGGTGCAATACCTTACATATCGGCATACCAACGAATACCACTTGCGGCAGGATGGAACATTATTGCATCATTTATTGATGCCGAAAACCCCAACATGCAAGCGCTGTTCAATGATATTATTCAAAGAAACAACCTAATAAAAGTACAGGATCAGCATGGACTTGCTCTTGAGGAAGTGGAGGGGACATGGATTAACGGCATAGGCAACTTTGATGTTAGGCGTGGCTACCTTGTAAAGGTTAGTGCAAACGACACCCTAATAATGACTGGCTCGCCTGTTGTAATGGGGCGTAACATTGATTTGAATACAGGATGGAACCTTGCCGGTTATCATAGCAAAGACATTGAGAATGCGCTTGATGTTATGTGGCCTTTAGTTGAAAACGGGAGCCTTGAAAAAATACAATCGGAAAACGGGGCATCCGTTGAGAACCTACCAGAAATTGGGTGGGTAAATAGAATTGGCAACTTCCATCCAGGCGAAGGCTACAGGTTAAGAATGGCATTTAGTACCGTATTCTCGCCCGAGGGGAACACCCCTGAAACCACCAAAAAGGCAACAGCACATACACCTACAAGCACCGTATTTACTCGCAGCTGGGTAGGATATGGGTACAACCACATGAACATATACCTTACCAGCGCCACATTTAATGGAGAGAAGCTAAAAGGTGGCGACCAAATTGGCCTATTCGATGGTGAAATTTGCGTTGGAACATATACCGTTCTCCATAATGCAACTTATCCATTAGCGCTTGTGGCAACAGCCGATGATCCGTTTACGGCCGAAAAGGATGGCTTTAGCCAGAACAACCAAATTACAGCCAAGATTTGGAGAGCGAGCCTTGAAACCATGTCGGAGGAAGCAGAGCTAACGCTCAATAGTAATTACAACAAAGCGTTCACCGCATCGGGTATAGCTATTGGAGCGCTAAAGGCCACATCAACAGTTACCGGATTGCCAAACACCACGCTTTTTGCCACAAAGCTAGCCGGTGCGTATCCTAACCCATTTAGCAGTAGTGTTAAGATTCAGTTCTCTGTAGAAGAAGCCACCAATGTAACCATTGAGGTATATAGCTTAGTTGGGTCAAAGGTTGCCATACTAACCAACAAAGTGTACCCTACCGGAGAACATGATGTTATGTGGGATAGAGCAGCCTTTAGTCAGAACCGGGTTCCCGCAGGAATATACTTTGTACGCATGAGAACGGGAAAATACACAGGTAGCATAAGAGTTGTTGCTGTTGACTAAAACAGCGTAGTACCAAAAGCGGCGAAACCAAATGGTTTCGCCGCTTTTTTATTTCCAAATCAAAAATTAGTACTCATCCTCATTGAAAAAGAAATCTTCCTTTGTAGGGTAGTCAGGCCAGATGTCCTCAATGCTCTCATAAACTTCTCCTTCATCTTCTAGCTCTTGCAAATTTTCAATAACTTCCAAAGGAGCCCCAGAGCGAATTGCAAAGTCTATGAGCTCCTCTTTAGTAGCAGGCCATGGAGCGTCCTCTAGTTTCGACGCCAGTTCAAGTGTCCAATACATAGCTCGTTATTTTGTTAATTGTTTGATAATCAGTTTATTGCAAAAAAATACTGTTCTGCAAATATAAAAAAATATCAATACTATACTCTAGGTTTCCAAGGAATTTGTAAAATATTTAAATCTTTTGCCAATTTTCTTGATAAAACAAAGAAGTAATCGCTTAAGCGATTAATAAATATAATAAGATTTTCGGGTATCGCATTATGCTCTGCAACACCAATAGCTAAACGCTCGGCCCTACGGCAAATTGTACGCGCAACATGGCACAACGAAACGGCCTGATGCCCACCCGGTAAAACAAACGAAGCTAAAGGGGGAAGCACGGAATCCATTGCGTCAATTTCTTTTTCAATTAAAGCAATATCGGAATCGAGAATGAGGGGGATTTTCACCTTGCAGTCGTCGCAATCGGCAGCAAGTACCGAGGCGCAGCTCATAAGCCTATCAAGCACCTCGGCTAAAAAGGCCTTGGTACTAGCATCAATCTCCTGATCGCGAAGCAGAGCAACAAAGGCCATAAGCTCATCAACAGTGCCGTAGGCCTCAATTCTTGGGTGGTTTTTGGGAACCCTCTTCCCTCCTATTAAAGATGTTGCTCCCTTATCGCCAGTTTTAGTATATACCTTCATGTTAGTAGAGTAAAATTTGATATCAGAACAGCCCAGCAGCTCTATTGTTCAGTTAGCACAACCGCTTGCTTCATTACAGGATTAGGATTAACCTCATCGGTCTCAATTACTCCATCCTTTAGGCGAACAATTCGGCGGGCGTGGCGGGCAATATCCTCCTCGTGAGTAACCAGAATAATGGTATTCCCTTCGCTATATATATCCTCAAAAAGATTCATGATATCTATTGATGTCTTAGAGTCGAGGTTGCCAGTAGGCTCATCGGCAAGAATAATAGATGGAGTGTTAACCAAGGCTCGTGCCACCGCAACGCGCTGGCGCTGACCTCCCGAGAGCTCATTAGGCCGATGCTCCATACGATCCTGTAGGCCAACCTGAGTTAAGGTTTTTATTCCGCGCTGAATGCGATCCTCTTTAGGGATACCCGCATAGATTAATGGCAGCACCACATTTTCCAATGCGCTGTAGCGAGGCAAGAGGTTAAAGGTTTGGAACACAAAGCCAATCTCCTTGTTTCGTATTTCGGCAAGCTCGTCGTCTTCAAGTTTACTTACATCGGTTCCATTCAAAACGTAACTACCCTCTGTTGGAGTGTCTAAGCAACCCAGAATGTTCATCAAAGTTGATTTTCCCGAACCCGATGGCCCCATTATGGCAACGTATTCGTTCTTATTGATTGTAAGCGACACGCCTTCGAGCGCCTTAACTACAACAGTTCCAACTTTGTAGTACTTCTTAATATTGTCGATGGTAATTAAATTTTCTTGCCTCATCGCATTCGATTTTGTTAAAAGCCCTTATAAAATTACTTAAGCTTAATGTTCTTAAAAGGTTAGCGTTACAAATTCTTACGTAATACTACACTATTATATAGTGATGCCCAAACTTGCCTCGGTTAATTTTTGTTAACAGGAAAAAAGCGAAACGTTAATAGTGAAACGTTAGCCGTTAAACGAGAAAGCACTAGGCATCAAACACTAGACACTAGACTCTAAACACCAATCACTAATACCTTAGCACCACGCTATGCTTAGCAATGCCCTTGCGCAAAAACAAGAGTCCTATGGTAAAAAAATCCACTGCAATTGTCACTCGCTCATCGCATTTAAGCTCATTCCACGCTTTCTCCATTTGGTCACTCCAGTGTATATCGTGAATAGCCACAACCGTGTTGCTATGGGACTTGCTTAAAATCAGCTCCACATTAGCGAGTGTAGCGTCGTAGGTATGATCCCCATCAACAAAAGCCAAATCAACCCTACCAATATCGCTAAGCAACTTAGGCAAGCTTAACGAGAATGCCCCCTCAATACACTCAATATTCTCCAATCCTACCTTAGCAAAGTTTGCCCTATTTACGGCCACCAGTTGGGAATTTGCCTCAATGGTATAAACCCTAGCCAGCGTTGCAGCACTAGCCATAAAAGCGGTACCCACTCCTGCTCCTGTACCCAGCTCTACTATGGTTTGTGGCTGCAAATGCTTTACCAGTCGGTACAACAACATTCCATCGGCACGGCTAATTGCCGCTGCGGCGGCAAACCGCTTAATACTTTTGGGAGCAGATACTTTAGACTGAGCACCCTGAGCGCTTGCAACAAAAGCCATTCTGCTTGATTCTAATAACCTAACTAGCATTTGAGGCGCATTGTTGTAGCTACAATTAACCTTACTGTAAAGAACGCTATTGTACAGCTGGAACAGAAATGGGGAGTGTATTCCGTGCCCACCTCTCATTTTTGCCCTAAACCTATAGACTACATAACGCTTTAGTAGCTTACAGCGCTCCTTAATATTTATCATACATTTCTCTGGTTACACCCAACGGATTAAAACTGCCCAAATTTCATAAAAATCTGCAAACATCCGCCCCTATAGTAGAAATTAGATTTTAGATGCTAGATGGCAGTGTTGGGCGTTAGGCGTTCAAGGTTAAAAATTTAAGATTTAAGATTATGGCAATTACCACAATCATTTAACTTTTAACGTTTACCGTTTAACTCGTTTCACGTTTCAAGCCTCACGTTTCACGCCTCACCATTTTTTGCTATTTTAGCTTCATGGCTGCTAACCTTACAACCAACATAAAATACCTGCCCGGAGTTGGCCCCAAACGTGCTGAACTGCTGCAAAAAGAGCTACAGATTAGTACCGTTGGTGACCTAATTTACTACTTCCCATTTAAGTATGTGGATCGATCAAAAGTGTACAAAGTAGCCGATTTGGTTGGCGAAACAGCATACGTACAGGTAATAGGACGCTTGGTTAAGATAGAAGAAATTGGCGATAAGCGAAGCAAACGCCTAGTTGCCCTACTAACCGATGGAACTGGTGTACTTGAGCTGGTGTGGTTTAAGGGAGCAAAATGGGTAATGCAAAACCTTAAAAAAAACGTTGACTACCTTGTATTTGGCAAACCAACCGTTTTTAATGGGCGCTATACCATTGCTCACCCCGAGCTTGAGGAGCTATCGCAAGCAAAGAGCATACTGCAATGCCCGCTGCAAGCAGCATACAACACTTCAGAGCGACTAAAAAACAGTAATCTCAACTCAAAAACCATTTTTAAGCTACAGCAGGAAGCGGCAAAGCTGGTTTACGGTAAGTTGGAAGAAACGCTACCCGCCTATATGCTAGAGAAACATAAGCTACTGGGCATTAACGAGGCTCTAAAACAAATCCACTTTCCCGACACAGCCCAGCTACTCCAAAAAGCGCAGTACAGGCTTAAATTTGATGAGCTGTTTTACCTCCAGCTAGGCTACATAAAGCAGCGTAGCTTTAGGCAGAGCAAGGTGAACGGGCATGTTTTTGGCACCGTTGGCAACACGTTCAACCTATTTTTCCACAAATACCTGCCCTTTGAGCTAACAGGGGCACAAAAAAGAGTTATTAAGGAGATTAGGCGCGATATGGGTAGCGGCAAGCAAATGAACCGACTGCTACAGGGCGACGTGGGCAGCGGAAAAACGCTAGTTGCACTTATGTGTATGCTCATTGCTGTAGATAACGGATACCAGGCGTGCCTTATGGCTCCCACCGAAATTTTGGCCACCCAGCACTACATATCGCTTAGCGCCATGCTAGCCAACATGCCCGTTGAAATAAGCCTACTTACGGGAAGCACAAAAAAATCGCAGCGAAACGACATTCACCAAGGGCTTCTTAGCGGCAAAATAAACTTGCTAATTGGAACCCACGCCCTACTAGAAGATATTGTGCAGTTTCAAAACCTTGGCCTTGTGGTTATTGATGAGCAGCAGCGCTTTGGCGTTATGCAACGCGCTAGGCTATGGGAAAAGAACAACGATCCACCACACGTACTGGTGATGACAGCCACACCAATACCCCGAACGCTTGCCATGACCGCCTATGGCGACCTTGAGGTAAGCGTTATTGATGAGCTACCCCCTGGCCGAAAACCCATTAAAACGGTTCACTACATGGAGAACCGCCGAAATGCCGTTTACGGCCTTATGCGCGAGCAAATTAAGCTGGGCCGACAGGTTTACGTGGTTTACCCTTTAATAAAGGAATCGGAAAAGATGGAGAACCTGAGAGATCTTGAGGAGGGCTACCAATCTATTACCGAGCTGTTCCCCCCACCACAATACGTAACCGTTATTGTGCATGGGCAAATGAAACCCGACGAAAAGGAGAAGGCCATGCAGCTATTTGTAAAAGGGAAGGCGCACATTATGGTGGCTACAACCGTTATTGAGGTTGGCGTAAACGTGCCAAACGCCAGCGTTATGGTTATTGAGAGCGCCGAGCGATTTGGACTTTCGCAGCTACACCAGCTGCGCGGACGCGTTGGCCGTGGTGCCGATGAGAGCTTCTGCGTGCTGCTATCGAGCGTTAAGCTAAGCAACGAGAGCCGCAAGCGCCTTGAAACCATGGTTGCCACCAACGATGGCTTTGAGATTGCCGAGGCCGACCTCCTGCTCCGTGGCCCTGGCGACATTGAGGGAACGCAACAAAGCGGTATCCCCTTCGACTTTAAAATTGCCAACCTTAGCCGCGATGCGCAGCTTCTGCAATACGTTAGAAACATTGCCGAAGATATTATTGAGGACGACCCATTGCTAACCAATAGCAAGAATGCCGTTTTAGTAAAACGATTAACCGATATTGCTAGCCAAAAACTGGATTTTAGCAGAATTAGCTAGCATTATCTCACTAAAAATAAATCAGTTTGAAAAGTAGAATAGCTCCCATATTCATAACCACCCTTTGCATTGCACTTTTCCCAACAATACTGTTTGGACAAAAAAAGGATAACTGCGGCATAACAAACACATCCTTTGTTGTTGGCGAAAGGGTTACCTACACAGTTAGCTACACGTGGCTTATGCTGTGGACCGATGTTGGAGAGGTGAATTTTGAGGTTAAAAGCGACAAAAAGTTTGGGCGCGATGCGCTACACCTGCATTGCACCGGGAAATCGTACCCATTTTACGACTGGTTCTTTAAGGTTAGGGATTTGTACGAGTCGTGGGTTGACCCCGTAACCCTTGAGCCCATTTACTTTAACCGGGCCATTAACGAGGGAGGCTACAAAAAGGAGAACGAGTACATCTTTAATAAAGAGAGCAACCAAATTTACGCCCGAATAAAGCGCAGAGACAAGCCCAGCACCTACGACACCCTCAACGTTCCCGGTTGCACCTACGATGTTGTTACAGCCATATACATATCCAGAAACCTCGATTTTAGCAAAGCCCAGATTGGCAAAATGGTTCCCGTGTCGGTAGCGCTTGACAGGGAGGTTTACAACGTGGGCTACAAGTTCCTTGGGCGCGAAACCAAAAACATTAGCGGCATGGGTAAGTTCAATTGCCTTAAGTTTCAGGTTGATTTGGTTGCTGGCGACGTATTCTCTGGGGAGCAAAAGCTAATGGTATGGGTTACCGACGATAAGAACAAAATCCCCATCTCCATTGAGTCCCCCATTAAGGTGGGGAGCGTTAAAGTAAGGGTTACCAATTGGCATGGGCTACGCCATCCAGTCACCGCAAAGGTAAAGTAAGGCAAAAGCGCACATTCCTTAAAACCACAGCTACAATGAAATCGCTCACAAAAATACTTTCCTGTCTGGCTATCATCACAATTTTAACATCGTGCCAAACCAACAAGGAGCAGGCTAAAGCCTGCATAAAGGCCATTATGAACCAGCAAGCAGCCGATTGGTCCAATGGCAACATTGAGGGTTACATGAATGGGTACTGGAACTCCGACTCCCTAAAGTTTATGGGGCGCAACGGCATTACCTACGGCTGGACTAGCACATTGGAGAAGTACAAAAAATCGTACCCAACCAAAGAGGCCATGGGAACGCTAGAATTCAACTACATATCGGTTGAGCCCATTGGGAACAGCATGCTTGTTATAGGTAAATGGACCATAGTATATCCCAACAATACCATTGGGGGCTACTACTCCCTTATTTGGAAACAGGTTAACGGCGAGTGGAAAATAGTGTTCGACCACACAAGCTAAACCACATAAAAGGAAGGCAAAAAGAAAGTATCAAAAGCAAAAAAAATAAAGTGATAAAAAAACTAACACAATCAAAACCCGTGTAAAGCCCACACTATAGCCATTTTATTTAATCAAATGAGCAATAAGTTAATACAGCGCAAAACAAATTGTTATCTATTTAACAATAAGGCTTTTGCTATTTAAAATCAAACTAAATTGCGAAGGTCACCATCGTTTTAAAGCAGCACATTACTAAAGAAAACTATTTTTGTACCCAACAAAAAAGGGTACACCATGTCTTCCACTCCAAATACAATAGATCATTTTGGACGAGTAGATGAAATAACCCTAAGCGATGTTAGGGTTTCCATCATTAGTCAATCGGCCTGCGCCTCATGTCATGCAAAGGGAGCGTGTGGAATGGGTGAAGCAACAGAGAAAACCATTGTTATAACAAAGCCAAATCATAACTTCATTGTAGGCGAGCAGGTTAAGGTAGTAATGAAACGCTCGCTAGGTTTTAAAGCGCTTTTCCTTGGTTACATTCTCCCGTTTATAGTAGTAGTACTATCGCTAATCATTCTCACTGCACTAGGAATAAGCGAAGCCGTTGTAGGCGGTATCTCATTAGGAGTACTGGTTCCCTACTATGCTATTATGTACTACTTCCGCAATAAGGTTGCACAAAGTTTCAATTTTGATTTAGAAAAACTCCAGTAAATAATCATAGAAATGAGTTCTGTTGTTCTGTACACTGTTTTGATGCTAAGCGCCTTGGGCGTTATTTCTGCAGTGGTGCTCTATTTTGTAGCGCAAAAATTTAAGGTTTATGAGGATCCTCGTATCGACGAGGTTGAAGCCATTTTACCAGGCGCAAACTGCGGTGGATGCGGTTACCCTGGCTGTCGTGGTTTTGCCGAAGCCTTTGTTAAGGCCGATGATATCTCAACGCTATTTTGCCCCGTTGGAGGCAATGAAACAATGGGAAATGCGGCAAAAGTTCTAGGCAAAGAGGCTGCAGCAGTTGATCCGATGGTTGCAGTAGTACGCTGTGCGGGCACTCCCGAGCATCGTGCCAAAACCAATGCTTACGATGGTGCCAAATCGTGCCGTGTTGCCTCTTCGCTATACAGCGGCGACACTGGTTGCCAGTTTGGATGCCTTGGCTTAGGCGACTGCGTTGATGTGTGTAACTTTGATGCGATATACATTGACGAGGTAACGGGTCTTCCTGTTGTTGACCAGGACAAATGTACTGCCTGCGGTGCCTGTGTTAAGGCATGTCCTAAGTTCATTATTGAGCTTAGAAAAAAAGGGCCAAAGGGTAAGCGTATCTTTGTATCGTGCGTTAACAAGGACAAAGGCGGCGTTGCTAAAAGAAGCTGCTCTGTTGCATGCATTGGCTGCGGAAAGTGCGTTAAAACCTGTCCACACGATGCCATTACCCTTGAGAATAACTTGGCGTACATCGACTTTAACAAGTGTAAGCTTTGCCGTAAGTGCGTAGAGGTTTGTCCTACTACCGCTATTTGGGAGGTTCACTTCCCTGCGCGCAAGCCAAAGGTTGAAGACGAAACCGCTCAGCCTGTATCAGAGAATTAAGATTATTCCTTCTTCACAATAACCTGCAAAAAGGAGGTAAAACCGTGTTAAAAACATTTTCTATAGGTGGCGTTCACCCGCCTGAGAACAAGATTTCTGCTGGTAGCCAAATTGTTGTGCTACCGCTACCAAAGCAAGTATCAATACCTATTGCACAGCACATTGGTGCACCAGCAAACGCTGTAGTAACCAAAGGCGACAAGGTAAAAGTAGGCCAGCTAATTGCGCAAAGCAATGGCTTTGTATCGGCCAACATCCACTCATCGGTATCGGGAACGGTAGCGTCTATTGATCCAGTAATGGACTCAACAGGCTATAAAAGACCCGCTATAACCATAACCGTTGAGGGCGATGAGTGGGACGAAACAATAGACCGCTCAACCGACCTTAAAGAGGAGTGCAACCTTACCGCCGAGGAAATTATTGCCAAGGTAGGCCAAGCCGGCATTGTTGGTATGGGTGGTGCAACCTTCCCATCGCAAGTAAAGCTATCGGTGCCTAAAGGGAAAAAGGCCGAGGTGCTTATTATTAACGGCGTTGAGTGCGAACCTTACCTAACCTCAGATCATAGGGTAATGCTTGAAAAAGGGCATGAGCTAATGATTGGGATTCAGATACTAAAAAAGGCTTTAAGAGTTGATACTGCGCTAATTGGGATTGAGAATAACAAACCCGATGCCATTAGCCACTTAAGCCAAGTTGCCACAAAGTACAGCGGCATTGAGGTTCACGCCCTAAAGGTTCAGTACCCACAGGGAGGTGAGAAACAGCTTATTAAGGCGCTTATTAACCGCGAGGTTCCATCGGGAGCCCTTCCCATTGAGGTTGGCGCGGTGGTGCACAACGTGGGAACAGCCGTTGCCGTTTACGAAGCGGTACAAAAGAGCAAGCCCCTGTTTGAGCGCGTAGTTACCGTAACGGGTAAGCACCTAGCTACACCATCCAACTTTCTTGTACGTATTGGCACACCAATATCGGAGGTAATTGCTGCCGCTGGTGGTGTTCCTGAGAATACAGGCAAAATTGTTAACGGTGGCCCAATGATGGGTAAAGCGCTAAGTAGCATTGATTCTCCTGTTACCAAAGGAACATCGGGACTAATTGCGTTCCCCGCCGAAGAGGCTAAGCGTAAAGTGGCACAAGCGTGCGTGCGCTGCGGAAAATGCGTATCGGTTTGCCCAATGGGGCTTGAGCCATATCTACTTAACAGGCTAAGCCAAAAGAAGATGTTCGAGCGTATGGAGCATGAACATGTTTTGGATTGCATTGAGTGCGGATCGTGCAGCTTTGAGTGCCCTGCAAACCTTCCACTTCTAGACTATATCCGCTTGGGTAAAGCCGAGGTTGGTAAGATTGTTAGAGCCCGCAAGGCGTAAGTTTAAGTGAGATAATAATAAGTAGTTCTAAGAATAAACATAAAGCTAATGAATAAGCTTCTAGCAGTATCCCCTTCACCTCACGTTCACAGTGGTGAGTCGGTAAATAAGCTTATGTTCAACGTAGTGTTAGCATTACTTCCTGCGTTGGCCGTATCTATTTACTACTTTGGTTTAGGGGCTTTTGTGGTTACAGCAATTGCCGTAGTATCGTGCTTGGCTTTTGAATTCCTAATTCAGAAGTACCTTTTAAAGGTTACCCCAAGCATATCCGATGGCTCTGCGCTTGTTACTGGCCTTTTGCTGGCCTTTAACCTTCCAAGTAATCTACCTTGGTGGATTATTGTAATTGGCGCCCTTGTTGCCATTGGTATTGGTAAAATGAGCTTTGGCGGATTAGGAAACAACCCATTTAACCCAGCACTTGTGGGTAGGGTGTTCCTTCTTATCTCCTTCCCTGTTCAAATGACCAGCTGGCCACTTCCCATTGAGTCGCGCGCACACTACATGGATGCGCTAACTGGTGCAACGCCACTAGCCCTTGTTAAGGAGGGACTAAAGGGCGGACAAACCATGAGCGCCATATCGGAGCACATCCCCAACAACATGCAGCTGCTTATGGGTAGCATGGGTGGTTCGCTTGGCGAAATAGCGGCTATAGCACTGTTAATTGGCTTTGCCTGGTTACTATTTAAAAAGGTTATTACCTGGCATATCCCAGTATCCATATTCGTAACCATTTTTGCATTCACTGGAATACTTTGGTTAATAGACCCTGCTCACAATGCCGATCCATTCTTCCACCTACTTACCGGAGGTGTAATGCTTGGTGCTATTTTTATGGCTACCGACTACGTTACATCGCCTATGAACCCTAAGGGGATGTGGATTTTTGGTATTGGAATTGGAGCGCTTACCGTTATCATTAGGGTATGGGGCGCTTACCCAGAGGGTGTTTCATTCGCCATTCTAATTATGAATGCGTTTGTTCCTCTTATCAACACGCTTGTTAAACCAAAGAGATTTGGAGAGGAGGTTAAGAAAAATGGCTAAGGAATCAACATTTTCTAATATGACCCTTACCCTACTGGTGATTACGCTACTATCATCGGCAGTTCTAGGGTTTGTTTACGAGTTAACCAAGGAGCCTATTCGTAAGGCTCAGGAGGCTAAAATTAACACCGCCATTAGCAACGTGCTCCCCGAGTTCGACAACCAGCCTTCGGCCGAAGCAACCGAGGTGCAGTACGACGGTGGTACCCTTGTGTTCTACAACGCAACCAAAGGTGGCGAAAAGGTTGGAACTGCTGTAAAAACCTTCTCCAACAATGGTTTTGGCGGTCTTATTGAGCTTATGGTAGGCTTTAATGCCGATGGAACCATTCATGGCATTGATGTGGTATCGCACAAGGAAACCCCAGGTTTGGGCGATAAGATGGAGACCTCTAAATCTGGCTTTAGCGTTCAGTTTCAAGGTGTAAACCCAGAGGACTTTAAAATACGAGTTAAGAAAGACGGTGGTGATGTTGACGCAATTACTGCCTCTACCATTAGTTCAAGGGCATACTGCGATGCAGTTCAACGTGCCTATAACGCATTAAAGGAAGGAGGTAAATAATGAGTCAGCTATCGAACTTCACCAAAGGATTCCTTAGGGAGAACCCAGTATTTGTTCTGCTACTAGGTATGTGTCCTACCCTTGGTACCACTACCAGCGCCATTAACGGTATGGGTATGGGACTTGCAACCACCTTTGTGCTTGCCATGTCCAATGTGGTTATATCGCTTATTGCAGGCTTAATACCAGCAAAGGTTAGAATTCCGTCGTTTATTGTGGTTATTGCGGCATTCGTAACCGTTATCGACTTAGCAATGGCAGGCTTTCTGCCAGCACTTCACTCCCAGCTAGGGCTATTTATCCCCCTAATTGTGGTTAACTGTATTGTGCTAGGCCGCGCCGAAGCGTTTGCTTCAAAGAATGGCGTGCTACCCTCGCTTATCGATGGCTTGGGTATGGGGCTTGGTTTTACCTTTGCGCTTACCCTACTTGGTGCCACCCGCGAACTTTTGGGTTCGGGTGCCATTTTTGGATTCAAGTTCATATCGGGCGATGGTATCCTAGTGTTTGTGCTTGCTCCAGGAGCATTCTTTGCGCTAGGCTTCCTTATTCTTATAATGAATAAACTTGCTAAAAAGCAATCTTAATACTTAGGTCATGGAATACATAATAATTGTTATATCAGCCATATTTGTTAACAACATCGTACTAAGCCAGTTCTTAGGCGTATGTCCATTCCTAGGTGTTTCCAATAAGGTTCAAACATCAATGGGTATGGCCGGTGCTGTTACCTTTGTAATGACTATTGCCACCATTGTTACCTACATGCTACAAAACTTTATTCTGGTACCACTTGGAATAGGTTATATGCAAACCGTTGCCTTTATTCTGGTAATTGCGGCATTGGTACAAATGGTAGAGATCATTCTTAAAAAGGTGAGCCCATCCCTTTACCAAGCACTAGGTATTTTCCTTCCGCTTATTACCACCAACTGTGCGGTGCTTGGTGTTGCGCTACTTGCCGTACAAAAGGATTTGCCACTAATGCAAAGCGTTGTTTTTGCCATAGCTAACGCCATTGGCTTTGGCTTTGCGCTGGTAACCTTTGCGGGTATTCGTGAGGCTCTCGATTTAGTTGACATTCCAAAACCAATGAGAGGTGCCCCCATTGCTCTTCTAACCGCAGGGATTCTTGCCCTTGCATTTATGGGCTTTGCTGGTATTGTTTAGGTTTTAACCCAAGGATACTAAAAACAAAAAGGGCTGCTTTGGGCAGCCCTTTTGTTTTATATGTGCAAAGCTTAAAACTTACGCTCGCCAAGGTAACGCTCGGCATCAATAGCGGCCATACAGCCAGAGCCCGCAGCGGTGATAGCCTGACGGTAGTGCGGATCCTGCACATCGCCGCAGGCAAACACACCTGGAACGTTGGTTTTTGTTGTTCCTGGAACGGTTTTAATGTAGCCAACCTCATCGGTATCAAGGTAAGGCTTAAAGATATCGGAGTTAGGATGATGCCCAATTGCCACAAAGAAGCCGGTGATATCAAAATTAACCTTCTCCCCTTTGCCGTTAACCAGAACCATGCCGTTAACGCCAGACATATCGCCCTTAATCTCCTGGGTTACATGCTCAAATAGCACCTCGATGTTTGGAGTGCTAAAAACCCTATCCTGCATTGCTTTGGAAGCCCTTAGGTAAGGCTTACGCACAATTAGGTACACCTTCCGGCAGATACCCGACAGGTAGGTAGCCTCCTCGCAGGCTGTGTCGCCACCGCCCACCACAGCCACATCCTGACCGCGGTAGAAGAAACCATCGCAGGTAGCACATGCCGAAACACCTTGCCCCTTAAACTTCTCCTCTGTCTCCAAGCCTAGGTACTTAGCCGTTGCACCAGTTGCAATAATTAGCGCATCGGCCACAATTACCTTCTCCTCATCAATGGTAACCCTAAAAGGCGATTGCGAAAGATCGGTAGCCGTAGCCAAGCCAAAGCGAACCTCGGTTCCAAAGCGCATAGCCTGCTTCTTAAGATCTTCCATCATCTCATTTCCAGTTATACCCTGTGGATAGCCCGGGAAGTTATCAATCTCGGTGGTGGTGGTAAGCTGCCCGCCAGGCTGAATACCCTCATACACAACAGGGCTAAGGTTAGCACGCGCAGCGTAAATGGCAGCGGTGTAACCAGCAGGGCCAGAGCCAAGAATAAGAACCTTAACATGCTCCTCGGGCATGCCTGCCCCCTTACTTGCCTCTTTTGGGGCATTGGAGTCCATTGGTTTGAATAAATCCATATAGCGAAATATTTATAAGTTTCTATCACAAAGTTACTCAAAGGAGGTGAATGCACAACCCCTAAAAACGAACAGGTGGTTAACAAAAAAAGAGGGCAAAAGTTTTCGCATTTAAGAAAAATAGGGCTACATTTGCCACCGCAAAAAGTTCGGGGTGTAGCTCAGTCCGGTTAGAGTACGCGTCTGGGGGGCGCGGGGTCGGAAGTTCGAATCTTCTCACCCCGACTAAAGCAAAAAGCCAGTAAAACAATGTTTTACTGGCTTTTTTATTTTAGCATGTTTATAAATACAACACACCCCTACCCATCCTAAGCACACCACACAGCAGCATTAGTATAATATCCAAAACATAGCACCATTCACCATCTTAAATATTTTAGTTACAGGCTAATATTTTAAGTGATTTTTTAGTAGGTTTGGTATAGGCAATGGTTATCGTACGTATCACCTGGATTTGGGTGGATATGTAAGACGGGCGTAGGATAGATAAGTAAGTTGGCAACAAGCGGGACTGACGGAACAACATGAAACTCTTGATATAAAATGGAAGAATTATCTAATGAGAAAATACTAGAAATGTACTTGTCTAATGACCTGAATCATGAGATTTATATGACTCTTGACAAAAATGGCTGGACAACTCCTCAGAAGAAAAGTTTTTTTGAAATTGTATTTAATGTACTTGATGTAATATATTACTAC
This sequence comes from Bacteroidales bacterium, assembly GCA_016931855.1. Taxonomy (GTDB): domain Bacteria; phylum Bacteroidota; class Bacteroidia; order Bacteroidales; family Tenuifilaceae; genus UBA5206. The sequence continues at coordinate 33,304 of JAFGDZ010000054.1, read as the reverse complement.
GAATGGTATTGGATTAAAAAATGGGATTATCTAAAATCTTACCTCGCTCAACTTAGTCCTGATTATCAAAAAACAATAGTGTTTTTTGCAGGTGTAATTGCTGAAAAAAGATTAGATGTAGATGATTCTGAGAAAAAGACACTTTTTGATTATCTAAATGGTTTAGATTATGTCTCAAATACAGATGTGAATAAAAGCATACTTGAGCCACAGACAATAGGCAGGGATACGAAAAAAATTGTTGAAGGATTTTGTCACGTAAGAGGTTTTGTGAAAAGTCAGGATGAAATTATAGCTGACTTTATTTCACAAAATGAGACTGAGATACGCAGAAAACTGATACCGGAAACGATTATCTCTTCTTATCAAGATTTACAAGAGAAGATTTCTTCATATATCAAGGAATACGTAAAATATAATATTGAAAAAGACGGTGGTTATCGTTACTTGTGGAAAGATGATACCCCTTTGAAAGAGATAGAAACTCAACCATTCATAAAAATATTGCTCAATAAATACTGTCTTGATTCTAGCATTTACATAGCTAGAGAACCCAAAGTTGGAAATGGAAATGTGGATTTCACTTTCTCAAATGGGAAGTTTAATATATGTTTAGAAATAAAGAATGCACATCATGACGATGTTGATACTGCAATTAATACGCAGCTTCCTGAATATATGGATAGAGATAAAACAGCATTTGGAATTTATTTAGTGCTTTGGTATAAATCTAGGGATAAATATCCGCTACCCAAAAAGTTTCAATCTATTGAAGAACTGAATTCAAAATTGATAAATAATATACCGAAAGGATATAATATTGATGTAATTATTATTGATTGTAATAAACCGATACAACCTTCAAGGATTAAAACCACCAGGGTCTAATAGGCGGTCAAAAAACATAGCGCAGAAAGTGGTATCTTCGAGAAATATAACAGTTAATCAACGGCAGCAACGGTTTGATAATTCAGCGCTTCGAAGTGCGTTACGATTTCATACCACCACCGTTGGCATTCACACAGAAACAACATACAAAAACATATCAACCATGAGAAGCATAAGGATTTTTTTATTAGCATTTTTCACAAGTACAATACTGCTAAGCTGTGATAAGGATAAAAATGATTCCGAAGAATGTACGGGAACAACAGTTTCGACGATAACTTCTGCATATGATAACCAAGTAAAATCAACCGTTGAGCATTATAATGAATGTGGATTTTTAACAAGAGTGGAAACCAGTTTTTTTGATTCAAAAAATGATTATTATGAGACCTATAAATACGACTCAAATAATAGAATTGTTGAATATTTTAGTAGCAATGAAGGATACTCCAAGTATTACTACGATGCAGGAAATAAAGTAAAAACAGAGTTTTATAACTTGAACATGATTTTAACTGGATATAATACTTTCGAGTATTCAGGTAATACTATAATTGACAAGAAAAAGTATTCTGCAGATGGCAGAATTGACACATCAATCAACTATTACTATAGCCACGGATTCCTTGACAGTACTATTACAAAATTATCCAACGAATTGAAGACGATATACGACAAAATGTATTACAAGTATGATAGTAAAGGAAACAATATTGAACGCCTACGATATTCAAATTATGAATCTGATGATATAGAACTGTTTCAAAGCTATCATTATTCTTATGATGATAATTCAAACTTGATTAGATATGAGTTTCTTGACAAAAATGGTGATTTGGGATTTGGAACATATTTCCGATATGAATACAATGGTATAGGCAACTTGATAAAAACAAAAATTTATGACTCAAGCGACAATCAAATAGACTCGATATCAATTGACTATCAATTTTGTAAAGAAATAAAACTAATAAAACCTGAACGATAAAATGCACGAAACGCCAATCGGGTTGATAGCCGGTGAGCCGTAAAGCCCCACCGGAACACCTCTCACTCCACCCAGCGTACTGGGCTCGTACTGGCGATTCGCCAAATCACTAGAAATAAAACCTTGTCTGGTTTTAGGTGATTATAGCGCTCCCACAGGAAGATGTAGCCCTGTTCTTAAACCGTTCAACGGCCCCATCCTCCAAAAAGCAACTCAAAACGTAATTATGGTAAAGAAAAAAGCCTTCCCAATGCGTGAAAGCGTATTGGTATAACAGAACAACATTTTACTTTTGCTTAATTTTTTTTGAAGCATGACGCTGCAGGGCTTATTATGGGAGCAAAATCGATTTTAAGACTCAATGCCACTCAGAAAGGTGAATATGTTTTGGTAGGCACTTTTAAAGTTTTGGGATTGTCGCTTTGCAGGAATAGCAATCAATTTATTAACGGTATTTAAACCGATAAATGTATTTTATCGGTAAATTAACAGATAGATAATTACAACAGAAGTCGCCCAATTAACCTAAACAACAAGTAATGAAGAAACTTCTATTCACTTTATCGGTAGTACTAATTACTAGCCTTTATAGCAAAGCACAAGACAACCATTTATCACTAATTTATGATTTTGAGGGAGCCGATTTTGAGCATAGCGCAAAAGCAATGGTTGGCACAAACGATTCTATTTACATAATTAGTAACACCCCAAACGGACATGGCATTTTTTTTAGAATTGATGGCAATGGAGAGGGATATAATGTTATTTGGGAGTTTGACAATGTTAGATATGCCCCATCTAGCCTAGTGGCAAACGACACTATTATTTATGGAACTACCAGATTTAGTGAAAAAGGAGGAGGTTCAGTTTTCAAATATTCGCTTCAGGATTATTCCTTTGAGTTCATTGCAGATTTCGATCCCTTTGATGTTATGGAAACTCACATAAAATACATAACCGATAGTGTACTCTGGTTAAATTCGGATTGGTCTTTTGCTGATAAAGGCAGCATTTTTACCTTAAAAAAAGACGGAACTGAGCTCACTAAAATTTATAACAACACCAACTTGGATCTTGGGCAAAACCCAACAGATTTCGCATTTCACAACGATAGCATATACATTGCCTTTGTTAATGGAGGTGGAATTCCATACCCCGACGGAACTGGCGGCAATATTATGCCTGGGTGTTTTGCAAGGATCAAATATGATGGAACGGGATACCAAAAAATTGTGGTTGGACAAGATGGTATTGGAACATCCCCTAAGTCGTTAATAATTAGAGAGAATAAACTAATTGGCGTTTTTTCTACGTCGGGGAATAACCCTGGAGGAAATGTTTTCACCTGTAATTTCGACGGTTCTTCTTATGAACCCTTATGTGGGTTAAAAGACCGAGTAGAAGCAAACATGTTATCAACAGATACCTTAATATACGGGATAAGTTCATCAGAGATATTTGGAATTAATCCCAGTGATGGAGAATTTAGAATTTTCGACGACATAACCGCCAACCCAGATTTTGGTTTCGATGTTTGTGCTAACCCAGCTTATTTAAATGGTTATACTTATATAGCAACCCAGCAGGGGGGGCCTAATTCTGGAGGAACAATTCTTAAATGGACAAACCAAGCTCCAATAGCTAACGAGATTAAATCTGAGAACATTAAATCATCAATGGAGATAGATTTAAAAAAGCTATTTACAGATCCAGAAGGAGACTCTCTAACGTACCACTACGAATACAACAGCAACGAAATAACTTTAGTAGAAAAGAATGGAATCCTTACCTTAACCTCCACTCAATCTAGCGACACTAAAGTTAAAGTAACGGCAAAAGATGGATGGAATGGAAATAAATCTGTATCCCTAACTGTAAGTTCAAGTACAACATCCGTTGATGATTTTAAAGAGAGCCAGAATGCTCCTATTCTATATCCAAACCCAACTAGTGATATTTTGAGAATAGGATCGAAAGATGTTGAATGGATTGAGATTTTATCCTTAGACGGCACTTGTATTAAACTATTTAAAGCCCCAGGTGACGAAATCAATATCCGCTTTTTGAATAGTGGTGTTTACTTATGCCGATATCTAATAAACGGACATTATCATTCTCAGAAAATTGTAAAACAATAGAACTCCGTTCCCCTCAGGCTCCAAAGCCTAGTATTACAGAGTTCGGTGGTCGGCCCCGCTAAAGAACATGGGGATAAGTTGTGCCTCCGTCGGATTATTCTTGCAGGTCTATTCAACTAACCCGCTTGAGGGAAGCCTAGTGGACAGCATACTACAAAACAGACATCAACAATCAGAGAAAACAAAATGCATCAGTATAATACAAAAGATAACCATACTTCATTTAACTCAAAAATGTCCAGTTTTTTTCATAATAAACTGGACAAATAATTCACCTTTACAACACAGTTAAAAACATGAAAACATATGAATACATAGCGTTTACCACAGATAGACTTCCTAAAGGCTATTTATTCACCTATGCAGACTTCACCTCTGAGGTGAGTCAAAAAAAGCGGTAATAAAAGACATGAACCGCATGGTGGCTTCTGGCAAGATTGCCAAGCTATCCAAAGGCAAGTACTTAAATTATCCTAATGAAACACTTCTTTTTAGGGACTTAATAAATGTATGGAGTGAATTGAATACAATTTCTTGGACAATAAAAATTGCCCCCAAGGAATGATTATCGTATTATTTTTTTTTACAAACATTAAGCAGCACGAGAACAACTAAAAACATGATTACACGTCCAAACAGTTACATACTTCACCCCTGTTCCATATAACTCCTAGTATAGCAAATACGGCTATTCTGTTATAGGGTCTTTCCCCTATGCATACCACAGTAAATACCGCTCCCAAAAAATCAGGGGGCATCAAATTCCATTAACAAATATCACCAAACCCACTATGGGAAATTACCATTGTATTGCATAAATTGCAGTAAACCTAAACCGTAAAACTATGCTACGAAGATTTAAGATCAGTAATAGAATTGCGTTTCTTATTATTCTATTGGTAATCTCCATTGCAGGTGTAATTGGCGCGTTCTGGATGGGGCTAGCGCGCATTCGCGACTTTAGCATTGAGCAAACGCAAGCCATTATGCTCAAAGACCAGAAAGACAAGGTTAAAGTGGGCACAAACACGGCATCGCTAATTATTAGCACCATGCTAAAAAAGGAGATGACTACTGAGGAGCAGTACCAGGTTATTCGTAAGGCGGTTGACCAAATCCGCTTTGAGGAGGATGAGTCGGGCTACTACTTTGTTTACCAAGGCACGGTTAACATTGCCCTCCCCATAAAAAAGGAGGTACAGGGAACTGATCTTAGCGGCTCCACCGATGTTAACGGCATATACTACGTTAGGGAGCTGGCCGCCCGTGCCAAGGAAGGTGGCGGTTTTGTTGAGTACGTGTTCCCTAAACCAGGGAAAGGCGACCAGCCCAAGCTGGGCTATGCCCAAATGATTCCCGGAACCGACATTTGGATTGGAACAGGTGTTTACATTGATAATATTGAGGATGCCAAAACCGAGATTAACAACACGGTGGCAAACATGACCCGCAAGCTTGTGCTTACGCTTATTGTAGCCATTGCGCTAACCCTAGCCATAGTTATTATTCCGCTTAGCTTGGCCATCCGCCGAAGCATTACCTCGCCCCTTAATAAGGCCATTGAAACGGCCAACGAGGTTGCATCGGGCAACCTAACGGTTACTATAACCGATGAGTTCACAGACGAGGTGGGCATGCTTAACCAAACGCTACAGAGCATGGTTGATAAGCTTAAGGAGATTGTTAACCAAGTTAAGGACTCGGCACAGCAAGTGGCAAGCAACAGCACACAGCTAAACTCTGCGGTTGAACAGGTTGCGCAAGGCGCATCGGAGCAGGCATCGAGCGCCGAGGAGGTTGCCGCTGCCATGGAGCAAATGGAATCCAACATTGGGCGCTCTGCCGAGAATGCGCTAATTACCGAGAAAACGTCCATTAAAGCGGCCGACGACGCAAAGGTAAGTGGCGAAACCGTTGCTAGAGCGGTTGTTGTAATGAAGAACATAGCCGAGAAGATTACCATTATTGAGGATATTGCCCGCCAAACTAATCTCTTAGCCATAAATGCAGCCATTGAGGCAGCAAGAGCGGGCGAACAGGGCAAAGGCTTTGCGGCAGTTGCTCAAGAGGTAAAGAAACTTGCCGAACGAAGCCAACATGCAGCTGGCGAAATTAATACGCTGTCGCACCAAAGTACCGACGTATCGGAAAAGACTGCCGATATGCTGAATGAACTGGTGCCCGATATCCAAAAAACATCGCAGCTAATACAGGAGATAAGCTACGCCATTAAGGAGCTGGCACAGGGATCGGAAGAGGTAACCAAGAGCATGACCCAGTTTGACCAAGTGGCACAGCAAAATGCATCAACATCGGAGGAGCTATCGGCCACATCGCAGCAGCTAGCCGAAAAGGCTGAGGAGCTTAACCTTTTGATGGACTTCTTTAGGGTGTAAATGCCAATTGCTACCTTTATGCTCATCCTGCCAAATGCAGGATGAGCTTTTTTACGATTAACAAGCAGAGGAATGCCGTTACAGCATATCAACATAACAAAAAAGGTAGCCGCAATTATTGGGTTGTGCCTCCCCTTTGTAGCGGTAGCGCAGCACAACATCAAATTCTCAGAAGCGATACTAATAAACCCTATAAAGCACTCATCAACGTTTGACACGCTGTTTTACACCGAGGAAGTACCCTCCTTTGAGGCAACGCATGAGGGTAACACTATACTTATGGAGAATGGCTATGCTCTGCATAAGCTGCAAAGCACAGAATTGCTTGCAAGCGCATTAGAGCAGGGGGCAGAACCCGTGGCGATAACCATTATTTTTACCAAGTACCCCTTACATCAAAAAGACTGGATAACAAACTATTACACACTGCTAAGTAACAGAATACAAGCACTCCTTAGCATAGACTCAACATTAAACCGCAACGATATTATTTGGAAGCTAACCCTACAAACTAAGGCACAAAATGGGAACGAGGCTAAATTGATGTTTCATGGAATTGAAGTTAAGTACAAAGAAAAACCTGTTGCTGCTAACAATAAACCGCATAGTGCCGATAGCACAAAAGTAAATGCGCCCCAAAGCGCTCCCCCTGTAACTAGCAAGGACGATACAACGGAGCACCTATCGCCCGATCCACAGTTTTTTCAGCCACAACCTAGCAAAACCGTAAAGCAGAGAAAGCGCAAAGAGCCCAAATGTCCCGATATTACAACCCGCTTAAAGAAACCAAAGCGCCCATTGCTTAGCAGGCTATTTAGAAGGAGGTAAGGGAGCTGCCATTAACTTACTGATCTACAGGAGCAAAAGATTAATGCTAAAAAAAAGTACAGCAGCAAACGGCACCAACAGCACTATGGTGAACGTACTTTAGCCTTGCTCAAAAAAATGTTGTAAAACCAAACAAAACACGACAAAAGTCATCATATTGGATTATTCGCAATTATACATTTGCGGCCAACTACGAACCTAATTAAAACCATACATGTTAAACAAAATTTTCAAGAAGCTGCGGTTCTTGGAACTTCGCCGAATTGAAGCGGGTATCTTTCTACTACTCTTTTTTGGCTTCTTCGGACTTCTTGGCTCCCGAATGGGAACCGCCAACATGCTAAACACCATAATGAACACAGCATGGGACTTGCTAATGAATACCGTGTTCTTTATTATGGGTATAACCGTTCTTTCGGGAGCGCTAGGCCGACTGCTTATAGAGTTTGGAGTGGTGCGCTTGCTTGAGGTGCTTTTAGCACCGCTAATGCGCCCATTGTTTAACCTACCTGGAGTGGCCTCGTTGGCAGCACTTATGACCTTTTTCTCCGACAATCCTGCGGTTATTGGTCTAGCAAACGACCGTAATTTTAGCCGTTACTTTAAGAAGTACGAGCTAATATCGCTAACCAACTTTGGAACAGCCTTTGGCATGGGGCTTATTGTGCTAACCTTTATGTCGGGTCTAGGCCACTTTGGCCCTGCCATGATTGGTCTTGCCGGAGCGGTAATTGGCGCAATTGTGTCAACACGTTTAATGCAACGGTTTATTAAACCCATACTTCCTGCTGATGCCGATGAAGAGCATGAGGGTGATGCTGAAAAAATCAGCTTTAAATCAAAGGGCGGTGTTTTTATGCGCTTCCTTAACTCCATTCTGGATGGCGGGAAATCGGGTGTTGAGCTAGGGCTAGCCATTATTCCTGGCGTGCTAATTATTAGTACCATGGTAATGATTCTAACCTTTGGCCCTAAGGATGCTGCTGTTGGTTATCAGGGCTTAGCCTACGAGGGTGTTCCTGTACTGCCAACCATTGCGGGATGGTTCGACTGGCTATTTGCATTCCTGTTTGGGTTTCAAAGCCCTGAGCTAATCGCATTCCCTATTACCTCGCTGGGTGCTGTTGGTGCTGCACTTTCGCTTGTAAAGGTATTCTCAACCGAAGGGCTAATTACAGGTAACGAAATTGCCGTTTTTACTGCTATGGGAATGTGCTGGAGCGGTTTTCTAAGCACTCACACGGCAATGCTTGACTCACTTAAGTTTCGTAATCTTACCTCAAAAGCGTTACTCTCTCATACCATGGGAGGCTTAGCCGCAGGGGTTGCAGCACACTATATCTTTGTTCTGTTTAACATGCTATAGCAACTATAGCCAATTATAAGAAAAGCCTCGGACTTAGTAGTAGTCCGAGGCTTTTTTATAAGGTAGCATTTTGTAACGCCTAAAAGGACTAAGTACTTTACGTTGCGCCTAATTGCTTTAGCAGGGAACGGATGGAGGGTTGAAATACTGGGGGAAGCGGAGCCCCACTTTAGCCTACTCCTAAAACTCTAAAAATAGGATTAGCCACGCATTAGCTCCAATATTTTAAAATACGCATGGCGATAGCAACTAATTCCCCTCACCTCATCAATAAGCAAACAAGAGATACTACACTCCCCTCTTGGTATCGGAGGCAATTTACTCTAGGTGTTTTTTTTCAATAGTCTTTAGCTTATTTCCCTTGCCGCTCTCAATAGTGTATTTAGAGCGCTTTACAGCGTTAAAGTCTGTTCCAACAGGAATTATCTCCTCTTTGCTTTTGGGCCGCTTATTGTTAAGCCAGTTAAAGCCCTTAAGGGTAATTTCCTCTTCGGGGGCAGTATCAACGGGAAACATGTTAGAAACAGGCTTCTCAAGGTAAACAATACGGCTAACCTTACTATCTTTTAAGGAAATTCTAACATTTGAACTCTCGGAACGGTTAACAACGGACAGCTCCCCCTCATCGCGAACATAGTAAACGGTTTGCCCATTCCCCAATACATCGAGCCTAGCCAGTTTTCCCTGAGAGAAAATTCCGGTCATGTTCTTTCCCTTTATCTGGTTAAAGTGCACAGTATCCTCCTGCGATACGGCAAAGGCGTTACCATCAAAAAACATTCTATCCATTTGCTGATTCTGCATTTTGGCGCGTATTAAATCGGCGGTGAGCTGATTGCCCATATTCCAAAGTATGGGCTCTACATACATGTGCAGAATTGAATCGCGGGTATCAAATACTAGAGAATCGCAAATGCCCTGCAAGTCGCTACGGAAAAACCTAACATTGCCCAATGCCTTGAGCTTGCGGTAAACAGAGTCGGCAGATTGCTGCGGTGCCTCCTCGTTCTCCAGCGTTTTAATAATAAACTTATCGGCACGAAGGAAAAGAGAGTCGGGTTTACCTTCCTCTGCAAGCACCAGCAACGGATTCTTAATAACCTCGGCATCGCCGGTTTTCTCCCAGTAGCTGGCCTCACCTCCAAAAATGGTGGTATGCTTTAGGGAGTCCACAATGGCAACACGCTCAAGAATTTTGGCATAGCCAATTTGTCGGTCGTAAAAAATATCCTGTCCGTAAAGGCGCTGCTTCCCGTTATCTATAAAGGCGTTGTAAGTAAAGTTAGACTGATCCTTCTCACGGTTGTACCAACCCCGCTCACAGTAAATAAAGTTTTCCTGGTTGTAGATTCGGGTTGAGCCAAAGTAGTATGCCACGTTCTTGGGAGCTACGTACTCAAGAGAATCGGTTAGCACCTTAAAATCCTCGCCCACAAAAACAACGTCGTTAGCAAAGGAGTATATTTTTTTGGGGGCATTGTAGTAGCCACGCTCACTGGTTAATGTAGCGTCTTTGTTTACAACGTGTCCCCCATTAAAGTACTTAGCCGACTCGGTACGGGTGTTATAGTCAAGGAACTGTGTTGTTAACACAACATCCTCGTTAACAAGTTTCACCTCTTTTCCTCTAACCTTAGCAAGGTTCGTTGCACCATCAAAGTACACCACATCGCCATAAAGCTTAGTAGTGCCATCGGTTATAACAACGCGGCTAAAGGCATCAAACGTATTCTGATCCCTCATAATATGCGCGCTATCGCACTGGATGGTTGTTCCGCGATGCGAAATACGAACATTGCCAATTAGGCGCTGAATGGGGATGCCATTACGCCTCCCGCTCTCGCCCGATTCGGCATTAAGAATTTCAATTTTGAGCCGTTGCTGAGTATATGCCAAATTAGCAGAGCCAGAAATGGCAAGCATAAGCCCAAATGCAATGAGTAATTTACGGGTCAACTTGCTACCCTCCTATTTGATTGTGAGTAAAATCTACTTTTTCCAGCCTTCGGTGCTAAACTTGCATCCGCCAAACGAAGGATCGATTCTAATGAATGCTTGCTTTTTCTTTTTCTCAATCCATTTCATAAAAACCTCATGCTCCTTTTCTTGCTTCGCAAGGTTTTGGATAGTAGCGTAATCCTGTTCAAGGCTTGCATTATGAGAGGGGATGATATCCTCTATCTTTATCAGCTTAAATATTACATTGGCATGCTCATCGCGCGATTCGAACGGACGGCTCACTTCCCCTTTTTTCAAATCCTTAATTACGTAGAAATCGGCAGGCGCCAAGTGCTCTTTTTGGAACATCGACGTACCTGTTTGGGGATTAACCATTAGCCCTCCGTTTAGGCGGGTTTTCTTGTCCTCAGAGAAACGTAGGGCCGCAATTTCAAAGGTTAAGCTATCGGGGGTAATTAGGTTGGCAATGCTATCGAGCTTTTGCTGAGCAGCGGCTGTCATCTCCGACGTGTATGATGGCTTCATTAGGATATGACGAACGTTAACCTGATTGTCACGCTTCTCAACCATTTGTATGATATGAAAACCGTACTCCGACTCAACAATTGAGCTAACCTGTCCCTCTTTTAGGTTAAACGCAGCATCGGCAAAGCTTTTCACCAGCTCATCGCGCGAGCGGAAACCAAGTTCGCCTCCCTTTGCGGCAGAAGCCCTATCCTCTGAGTAAATAACGGCTAATGTAGAAAAACGCTCGCCGTTAAGAATTCTCTCCCTAAGCTCCAGCAGCTTCTCCTTAACCAAGAACTTTGCATCGCCCGATGCAGGGGGATTAATTACTATTTGCTTAATAACGTACTGCTCTGGGATTATGGGAATACTGTCGGAGGGGATTGTTTTAAACAGCTTTTTTACCTCCGAAGGGGTAACCTTAACGTTCTCAACAATCTTTGAGCGCATTTGCTCGGTTAGCTGCTGCTGACGGATAATATCGCGAAGATCGTTGCGAATCTCGTACATTGCCTTATTGAAATACTTTTCAAGGGCGGCCTCATTACCCATTTGAGAAAGGAAGTAGCGCAAGCGCTGCTCAACCTCGCGCTCAACACCAATTTCATTTGAGCTTAAGCTATCAAGCTTAGCCTGATCCAGAAGTAACTTTTGAACCATAAGCTGTTCAAGTATCTCGCACTTTATATCGCCCTCGGAGGTGTATCCCTGCATTTTTTGGCGCATGGCCTCTTGCTCAATATCGGAAAGCATTATCATTTCGTCACCAACAACAGCAACAATCTGATCAATTACGGTTTGAGCTTTTAAGTTCCCGTAAAATAGAACCATCGCAAGCGATAGCAGAAAAAACATCTTAATGCGAACTAATTTCATCATTGTAAGGGTGTATTGAATAACTAAAAAATAGTGAACTGGTTACGGTTTCGAGCATCGTTATAGATCCTGTTCTCAAGCTCATTAATTATGCGCTGCTTCCGCCTATTGAACAAAACACTTTCAATGTTTTTTTGCTCGTATTCAAGTGGCGATGTATTCCCAGCAAAAAGTACACTACGAATATGAACAAGGTAAACATAGTCGCCATCCTCCATCTCTATGGAGCTACTCTTTCGCAAGTACGCCTCAGCCGAGCCATCAACTGCGTAGGGTAGCTTTTTTTGAAGCATGGCAAACTGAATCCACTTGTCGTTAAAATAGTCGTACTTATCGGCAACCTGATAGGCTAAATCCTCTAGCGTTTTCACATCCTCGTCGGATTTAGACTTATAAACGGTACGTATCTTATCTAAGTATGGGCTACCCTTTGGTATTTTAAGGTAAAGGGCTTTAACAATAACGTCGCTTAGCGTAAAGTTTTCCTGATTATCCTTATAAAAAGATTCTATCTCCTCGGTAGTTATAACGGTATCCATACGCTGAGCCACAAACTCCTGCTCATACTTGAATATAAGGAGCGATGAGCGGTAATCCTCAAGCTGCTTGGCCACGTTCTTTTGCTTGTCGTCTAGGTTTCGCTCTGCGGTGTAAACCAAAAGCTGCCGGCGCACCCACTGGTCAACGTACGCATTAAGAATTAGCGCACTATCGGAGGGCGATATCCCTGTAGGGAAAATATCCTCTACATCCGATAGGTACAAGTACTTATCAAACACCTTTGCTAAGGTAACCTGTGAGTCGTTGCGCGAGCCATTACAAGCCCAAAGCAGCGTAGAGACTAAAGCAAGGAGTATATATTTGTTTAGGTTTTTCATTGGGCCATTCATTTCGAATTAAAATTCATTCTCCAGAGCACTTAGCACCTCCTGGTTTATTGTTACAGGATATTTTGCACGAAGCCCCTTTAACCATTCTGCCTCCAAATGGTTCTGATAATCTGCTGCTACCTGTCCGCGAGCATCGGCAAAGGGCATTAAATCGCCAAAGGTCTCCTTTTCTATTTCGGTTACAATAAGCTGCCCATCTACTTCCGATATTCCCGAAACGCCATTAACCCAGCTAGCATAGCCCTGAATAGCCTGATTGTCGGTATTAGCCGAGGTATAAACTACAGCTACCCTATCGTTGCCTTTTGTAAGCTTACTGGCAATACTTTGCGGAGTAGCTCCCTTTTGCTTACGCTTTTGAATTTGCTTGTATGCCTTATCGGCTAGCTTTTGAGACGATATTGAGTACACGTAGTAGTGTACACGTTTGCCCCAGGTGTATTTGCTGCTATGCCGATTAAAGTACTGCTCCAATCCAAGGGTATCGGTCGTGGCTTTGCTCCACACCTCTCTGTCGGTAATATCAAACAGCAAAATCCCATCGTGATACTCCTGAACCAATGCTTTAAAATCGGGGTACTTACTCTCAAGGTTAGCATCTTCGAACGTTAAAATGGTTCTGCTAACCCATTCGCCATAAGCATAGGTAACCAGTTCCCGAATAGGGAGCGTTGGGGGGCGCGATGAAGAGGCCTCAAGGAAGTTCATAAAATCTTTTTGGGTATAGCTCTGCGTGGCAAAGCTGAAAAGGGGGGTGCTGTATGCTCCCCTAGGCGCTTTCCACTTGCCCTCGTAAAACGATGAATCAATAGCGCTTATAACCATTTCCAGGGCTAGGGTATCCTGACTAAAGCGATACTCCCGTTTTAGCTTATTTATAAACGATGCTTTTGATTTTGATGTTCGTCCATCGCGAGCTATTTTGGACTTAATCTCTGGAGTCATCTCCTGAAAAGTACCAATTGTTTTGCGCTCAAGAAGTTTTATTATATGGTACCCAAAGGCCGTTCTAATAGGCTTCGATACCTCGTTAGGGTTCTGTAGTGCAAAAGCCGCGGCTTCAAACTCTGGCACCATACGTCCCGTTCCAAACCAGGGCAGCTCCCCTCCGTTTTGAGCGGAGCCAGGATCCTCGGAGTTCTGCATTGCAAGCGCAGCAAAATCCTCATTATTCTGGATACTGTTGTAAATGGCGCTAATCTTTTCCGCCGCCTCGGCCTGTTTCTCTTGTGGGGCATCGTGGGGTACGGCAACCATTATATGCGCCACGCGTACTTGTCCCTGTGCTGGCCTTACATCGTGAACCTTTACAAGATGATAGCCAAAATTGGTTCTAATAGGCATAGATAGCCTACCCTTTGGGGTTTGGTATGCTGCCGTTTCAAAGGGGTAAACCATTTGAAATGCGGTAAAGTAGCCAAGGAATCCATTATTGCGCCTAACCGATGGGTCGTCGCTAGTAGCGCGGGCAATCTCCTCAAATGGCTCGCCATCAACTATACGCTGGCGAATAGCCAACGCCTTGTTGTATAGAGCAAGCGTATCGGAACTAGCAGCGTTCTCGGGTATTGCAATAAGAATATGACTGGCGCTAACCTCTTTCTTCATACGCTCGTACGCCTCGGCAACAAGGGCATCATTCATTTCCCTGTCCGACATGTAAGGCTGTGCCAGCTGAGCCCTGTACCCCTTAAGCTCCTCGCGAAACAAGGCGGAGGTGTCCAGTTTTTGGTGCTCAGCCTCAATAACCTTTAGCTTGTAGTTAATGAATAGATCCAGATAATCTCTAACCGACTTTTTATCGCTTTGCGACGCAATTTGGTTGTTTTTGCTATAAATGCGCTCAAACTCGCCACGGGTTACCTTTTGGTTACCAATGGTTAGTAATACATCGTTAGATCTATCCTGAGCATTCACGGTTAAAGCAACAGATGTGAGTGCAACTAGCGTATAAAGCAAGCGGAAAATATTCATGTTAGGGGGTTTAGGTTAGCGTTTGTCATCAAAAAATGGCAAAGCCGATAGTGGAACTATCGGCTATAGTTAGGTGCTTCACTGGTTATGGAAACATCATGAGGATGGCTCTCCTGAATACCCGAATTTGTAATACGGATAAACTTAGCCTCTTTAAGCCTATCAAGTGTTGGCGCGCCACAGTACCCCATCCCAGCACGTAATCCCCCTATTAGCTGGTAAAAGACCTCAGCTAAAGTACCCTTGTAGGGTACACGGGCAACAATACCTTCTGGTACCAGTTTCTTAATATCGTCCTCAACATCTTGGAAGTAACGATCCTTAGAGCCCTGCTGCATGGCCTCAAGCGACCCCATGCCCCTGTATGACTTAAACTTTCTTCCGTTAAATATAATGGTTTCGCCAGGAGACTCCTCAACACCGGCAAACAGGGAACCTGCCATTATGGTGTCGGCACCAGCGGCAAGAGCCTTAACTATATCGCCAGAGTAGCGAATACCACCATCGGCAATAACAGGAACACCAGTACCCTTAAGCGCCTTAGCAACGTCGTAAACGGCATTGAGCTGCGGTACGCCTACTCCAGCAATAACGCGAGTGGTGCAAATACTACCTGGGCCTATACCTACCTTAACCGCATCGGCACCAGCCTGGGCAAGCATAATGGCAGCATCGGCAGTAGCAATGTTTCCCACAATTACATCAAGAGCAGGATACTTTGCCTTAACCTTTTTAAGCATATCAATAACGCCTTTGGAGTGACCATGAGCGGTATCAATAATAATTGCATCAACCTTAGCCTCAACCAGTGCGTCAACACGCTCCATGGTATCGTGGGTAACGCCAACCCCTGCCGCAACACGTAGTCGCCCCTGAGTATCCTTGCTCGAGTTTGGATTATCCTTAACCTTTGTAATATCCTTATAGGTTAAAAG
Source organism: Bacteroidales bacterium (assembly GCA_016931855.1). Lineage (GTDB taxonomy): Bacteria > Bacteroidota > Bacteroidia > Bacteroidales > Tenuifilaceae > UBA5206. Next base: position 17,559 of record JAFGDZ010000054.1, on the reverse strand, counting down.
TCCAATCAGCTTAAAATTCTCATCAACAACAGGTAATTTCTCAATTTTGTACTCCTGAAGTATGGCTGCTGCTTTTTCAAGATTGGTAGTTTGCGAAGTGGTAATAATTCCATCGCTGGTCATTACCTCTTTTATTGGGCGGCGCATATCCTCCTGAAAGCGAAGGTCACGATTGGTAACAATACCAATTAGCTTTTTGGCATCGTCAACAACGGGTATCCCTCCAATGCGAAACTCACGCATTAGGGCTAGCGCATCGCCAACAGTAGCATTAGAATGAATGGTTACCGGATCGTAAATCATGCCATTCTCGGCACGCTTAACCTCACGCACCTGGCGGGCCTGCGCCTCAATAGACATGTTTTTGTGGATAACCCCAATGCCGCCCTCTCGAGCAATAGCAATAGCTAGAGCCGATTCTGTAACGGTGTCCATTGCCGCAGAAACAATAGGTGCATGAAGCACTATGTTGCGAGAAAAGTGGGTTGAAACGTCCACGTTACGTGGTAGAACCTCTGAGTATGCAGGGACAAGTAGAACATCGTCAAACGTAAGTCCCTCTCCAACAAGTTTTTCAGTATGTAGCGACATTGTGTGTATGTTAACTAATTTAAATGCGCCAAGATACAAAAAAATGGTTTACCCACAACTCAATGCCATATTGGGAAAGCATTTAGGACTTCATAAAAACAGCTAAATTTGTGGGATATGTAGGTAACGATTTTACATTTGCTGAAATTGTACTTTTTTTGAGCAGAAGCCCAATCGTTTAGCATTTAGCATTACTAAGCTCATCGCGGTTTGGTTTAGCTCACTTTTAACTCATTTAGCTTTGAATAAATTCGAGGAGATACTGTTTAAGTACTGGGGTTACTCCCACTTTCGCCCCCTGCAGGAAGAGATAGTGCAAACCGTGTACGATGGCCACGATGTACTTGCGCTAATGCCTACCGGCGGCGGAAAATCTATAACATTCCAGGTTCCTGCCTTAGCAAAGGAGGGGATTTGCTTGGTTATATCTCCCCTAATTGCCTTAATGAAGGATCAGGTTGAGAACCTTAAAAGCAGGGGCATAAGAGCAGCGGCAATACACTCAGGCTTAACTAGGCACGAAATACAAATTATGCTTGAGAACTGCTGCAACGGGGGGTATAAGTTCCTGTACCTTTCGCCGGAGAGGGTTTCCACAACCCTGTTCCTCGATTGGCTACCAAGGCTAAACGTTAACCTTATTGCCATTGATGAGTCGCACTGTATATCGCAGTGGGGGTACGACTTTAGGCCCAGCTACATTAAGCTAACCGATTTACGCGACAGGCTCCCCGAAGTACCTGTACTTGCCGTAACAGCTACCGCAACGCCTGAGGTTGTTGAGGATATTATGGACAAGCTAAGGTTTAAAAGCCGCAAAGTTCTTAAGATGAGCTTTGAGCGTAAAAACCTTACTTACCTTGTTAGGCAAGTGGACGACAAGCAAAAGTATCTGCTAAAAATTGCAAAGAGCCTACCCGGTAGCGCAGTTGTTTATGTGCGAAATCGCCGAAACACGCAAGAAATTGCCACCATACTGCAAAAAGCAGGAGAAAAGGCCGATTTTTACCATGCTGGGCTATCAACCGAAATGCGAAACACCAAGCAGGACGACTGGATTAAGGATAAAACCCGCATAATTGTAGCTACCAATGCCTTTGGGATGGGGATTGACAAGCCCAACGTTAGGTTTGTGGTTCACATGGATTTACCTGATTCGCCCGAAGCGTACTTTCAGGAAGCGGGGCGCGGTGGCCGCGATGGAAAGCTATCGTACGCCATTATGCTTTACAACAAAACCGACGACTCTAAGGTTGCTAAGCGCATAGATACGGCCTTCCCTTTGCCCGAGGAGATTAGGAATACCTACAATGCGCTGGGCTCGTACCTCCAAATACCAATAGGTGCTGGCAAGGGCGAAATTTTCGACTTTAACCTAATGGACTTTGCCACAGCCTATAAGCTAAATGCGCCAAAGGCATACAGTAGCCTTAAGTTTTTGGAAATGGAGGGCTACCTTGAGCTTACCGATGAGCTGGACAACCCAAGTAGGCTCATCTTTGTTGTGTCGCGACAGGATTTATACAAGTACCAAGTGGCTAACGCCGAGATGGACAAGTTCATAAAGGTTATACTACGCAGCTACCCTGGCCCATTTAACAACTATGTGGTTATCGACGAGAAATTCCTGTCAAAGATGTCGGGCTTAAGCCACGATAAGGTTTACGAAAACCTTAAAAAGCTAAGCAAGCACCGCATAATTAACTATATCCCCAGAAAAAAAACGCCACTTATTATTTTTAACGATGAGCGTACCGATGCTAAGGGGTTATGGATTAGCAAGGAAAACTATACCGACAGGAAAAACCGGTACCTAAAACGTGCCGAAGCAATGCTACAATACGCCCAAAGCACAACCAAGTGCCGTAGCCAAGCCCTACTTGAGTACTTTGGGGAGGAAAACACCTACCGATGCGGCAAATGCGACATTTGTACATCGCGAAACGAGCTGGACATGAGCAAGTATGAGTTTGATCTGATACTAGAACAAATTAAAACCGCCATTAGCAGCACTGCAATGGAGGTTGAACCGCTTGTTGACTCGGTAAACGCGCAGCCAGAAAAAACGCTAAAGGTTATTAAGTGGCTACGGGATAACGGGAAAATTATCACCAATGATTCTGGAACAATTGAGTGGGGAAAAGGAAGGTGAGACGTGAAACGTGAAACGAATGCCATTCTAAACACTAAACACCCTCCTCCTGCGTAACCAGTAACCCGTCACTTGTAACAATACAATAGAGACGCTAGATGTGAGACATGAAACGATCGCTATACTAAACACCAATCACGAAACACTAAACACTAAACCCCAATTCCTATTCTCTAGGATAGGGGAAATAGCTATCTTTGCAAGCTTAACCGTTCCGAGTAATTCATCTGAAACAATCTAAATGGACACAAAAAGCCTTGTTTACAGCCGCAATGTGGTAGAGTTTGCCACAGTAGCCAAAGAGTACTGCGCATTTGTTGAAGCGCCAACGGGCCACACCCGCGAAACGTTTGTTCACGCAATGCAAAAGCTACTCCCCCTGCTGTACTACAAAGCCTCACTCCTACCCAAAACCGAGCCGGTTTACGATGAGCGCAACGAAAAATTTGTTACAGAGGAAGATTACAACCAGGTTAAGGAGCAAATATTAGCTCTGCTAAAAAAACACGACGATTTTTTTGAGGTTCACCCGCCATCAACAGCCGACGACGAGGGTACCTCATCGGCTAGCCTATCCGAGTACTTAACCGACATTTACCAAGACCTAAAAGATTTTACCTTACTATACATTGAGGGAAATGTAGATGTAATGCACGATGCTGTTTGGGAATGCCGCCTTAACTTTGAGGAGTACTGGGGCTTGCGCACCATTAATGCCACTAGAGCCCTTCATCACCTAGCGTTTTCGGGAATAGACCTGAACGAAACCGAGGAGGAAGAGACCAACAACCAACCCGACACAGACACTAAGGACTGGTTTATTACTCGCAGACAGAATGATTTACGTAACGATTTTTAGCTAATGTTCTCAGAAAATATAAGCAACGAACAAATAGCCCTACTACCCAAAGCCGCATTTACTGGACGTATTGTGGTTGTTAACACTGCCGACGAGCTCAACAACGAGCTCGCCCTCTTTAACACCAACCAAATAGTTGGCTTCGACACCGAAACCAAGCCCTCATTCAAAAAGGGAAACATAAATAGCGTCGCACTTTTGCAAATTGCCAATAGCGAAACCGCAATACTAGTACAGCTACAAGAAACGGGAATCACCAACTCGCTTAAAAAGCTACTCGAAAGCCCAAGTGTAATAAAGGTTGGCGCTGCAATTCGCGACGACATAAAATCGCTACGCAAAATCCGCGATTTTAAGCCCAACGGCTTTATAGACCTCCAGAACCACATGAACGACTTTGGCATAGAGGCGTTAAGCGTAAGGAAAATGGCCGCCATTATTCTTGGCGTTCGCATATCTAAATCGCAGCAGCTATCCAACTGGGAACACCCAGAGCTAACGGAAGGGCAGCAACTCTACGCAGCAACCGATGCTTGGATTTGCCAACAAATATTCATCACGCTACAAAACAAACGCAACCAAAACCACACACATAACAATGGCTTATAGCAAAATTATTCTGAAACCAGGTAAGGAGCAGTCGGTACAACGCTTTCACCCTTGGATTTTTTCCGGTGCAATAAACGAAGCCGTTGGCAATCCTGAAGAAGGCGATGTGGTTGAGGTTACCGATAGTAACGGAAACTTTTTAGGACTAGGTCATTGTCAGCCAGGCTCTATTAGCGTTAGAATATTCTCGTTCCAGAACGTTGAGCCAAACCTCCAGTTCTGGGAGCAAAAAATAGCCTCGGCATACCTGCTTCGCAGTACAGTTGGGCTAACATCGCACCCTACAACCAACATATACAGACTAATACATGGCGAAGGCGATGGAATGCCCGGTTTAATTGTTGATATTTATGGCGATACGGCCGTAATGCAAGCCCACTCTCTTGGCATGTACCTTATTCGCGAAACATTGGCAAAAGCCCTTGTAAACGCATTGGGCGGTGCTATTAAAAATGTTTACGATAAAAGCTCAGGAACCCTGCCATTTAAATCCATTGAGGAGAAAAAGGACGAATACATTATAGGAAGCCTTTCGTGCGATGAGCTGTACGAGTACGGAAGCCGCTTCCTGGTATCGTGGGAAGAAGGGCAAAAAACGGGCTTTTTTATTGACCAAAGAGAGAACCGTAAGCTCCTTGGAGAGTATAGCAAGGGCAAAACCGTGCTTAATACATTTGGCTACACCGGAGGCTTCTCCGTTGCCGCCCTTAAAGCTGGTGCCCAAAAGGTTGTTAGCGTAGATAGCTCTGCTAAGGCCATTGAGCTAACTAATGCCAATGTAGCGCTAAACTTTGGGGATAACACCCCCCACGAATCGCATTGCTCCGATGTTTTCGACTTTTTTAGAAACACAACCGAAAACTACGACATCATAGTTCTTGACCCTCCCGCCTTTGCAAAGCACAACAATGCGCTGCATAATGCGCTGCAGGCCTACAAAAGGCTTAACGCCGCTGCAATTAAACGCTTAAAACCAGGGGGCTTGCTTTTCACCTTCTCTTGCTCGCAGGTTGTAACCAAGGAAAATTTTAGGAATGCGGTTTTCTCGGGGGCTGCAATCACAAAACGACAGGTTAAAATAATTCACCAGCTAACACAACCCGCCGACCATCCAATTAACATTTACCATCCGGAGGGCGAGTACCTTAAAGGGCTTGTTTTACAGGTTGAGTAGGAAGGATTAAGTTTAAAGCTCAATACTCAAAGTTCAAGATTTATGAACTTGTCTAGTCTCGTCTAAAGCGAAAGTAAGCTGGCATTAGATGAGATTAGACGAATTTTACAAAACACCCTCCTCCAGCGTTACATGCAACCCGTCACTTGTAACATAAAATAGACGTGAGACGAATGCCATAGTAAACACCAAACAACCTGTCTCGACCTTAGGCGAGACCAAACACTACTTTCCAGCGCCTACCTAACAAACACCCACTTGTTTGGAGTTGAATTATTGTCGCTATAAGCGTACCCCTCAAGGTCGAATAGCTTAAGCTGTTCCACATCGGCAATACCATTTTTAACGGCAAACCTAGCCATAAGTCCCCTTGCCTTCTTTGCGTATATGGCAATAATCTTAAGCCCATCAGGGCGCATCTCCCTAAACTCAATGTTCACAATACGTCCATTCAGCGTATCGGTATCAACGGCTTTAAAATACTCCTGCGATGCCAAGTTAACAATAACCCTATCTGCCGACTGGCTTAAAAGGCTATTCAGCTCATCGGCCACTGGAATCTTCCAGTACTGATACAAGTTTTTGGCCTTTCCAACGCCAATAGCAGTTCCCATCTCCAAGCGGTATGGTTGCATTAAATCCAATGGGCGTAACATACCATAGAGTCCAGAAAGCACACGTATGTGCTGCTGAGCGTACCCTAGTTCACTCGCAGTAAAATCGGCGGCATTAAGGCCTGCATACACATCGCCCGAAAAAAACAGGATGGCAGGATGGCTATTCTCCACAGAAAATAACTTGCTCCAAAGAGCAAACCTATCAACGTTTAACGAGGCAATGGCGCGGCTCACCCCCATTAAATCCATTAAATCAACGGGGCTATACTTTTGGAGAACCTTAACAAGCGCAGCCGATTTATCAATAAAAACAGGCATTGTGCTATCAACGCCAACGGGGCACTTACTCTTTTTTAGTGATTTTGAAGGAGAAAGCAGAATTATCATAAGCTGATGATTTATGGTTAACAAGCGAATTACGTAAACAGCATCATTGGCAGGATATACTTTTACCTCCAAATCAGCATTACACTATTCACTAATCTAGTACGGCACTCCTGTTGAGCCAAATAAACTTATACACACAATATAATACAAAAATGAAGTAAATTGTTTAATTTCATGCCAAATTGGTTTTGCCATAAACGTATGCCTACAACAATGCCTTTCTTTTCCCAAACAATTAGTACTAAAAAGCTTAAGTCACCGCTTTACATCCCCGTAAAGCAACTTTTAGTGTTACTAAGCATCTTTTTCACCCTATACACACCAGCCCAAGCCTCGCCAGAGAAGGTAGTGCTTAGGCTTAAGTGGAAGCACCAATTCCAGTTTGCGGGATACTACGCAGCACTTGAAAAGGGCTTTTATGAAGATGCTGGCCTTAGTGTTGATATTAAGGAGATAGAACCAGGCGTTGATTATGTTGACGAAGTTATGGACGGAGCAGCAACCTATGGCATTGGCAACTCCGAGCTTGCAGTAAGATACATGGAGGGAGAGCCAATTGTGGTACTGGCCTGTATTTTCCAGCACTCGCCAGCGGTGCTAATGGTTAAGGAGCAATCAAAAATATTCACACCGCAAGACCTAGTAGGAAAAATAATTGAAGCCGAAACCCTTGGAGCAGGCGCAGAGATTAGAGCCATGTTGCAATCGGAGGGATTGCGAGACAACCTGTTTACATTAGTTCCTGCAACGTTTTCGCTAAACCAGCTGCTAAGCGATAAGGTACATGCCGTTAACATCTACACCACAAATGAGCCCTACTTTTTTGATAAATTTGGCATTCCCTACCGAATAATCAACCCAAAACACTATGGTATAGACTTTTACGCCGACTGCCTGTTCACGTCAAAAAAGGAGCAAAAGCGCAATCCCGAACGCGTTAAAAAGTTCAGAGAGGCCAGCCTAAAAGGATGGGAATACGCAATAGCTCACCCAGAGGAAATATCGCAGCTAATTATTCAAAAGTATAAATCGACCAAAACATTAGACCACCTAATGTTTGAAGCGGAACAAACCAAAGCGCTTATTAATGCCGATTTTATTGAGATTGGACACACCAACAAGGGGCGCTGGATTCACCAAATAGAAATATTGGCCGACCTTGGCCTTATAAAAAAGGTAAGAAGCATTGACGATTTTATATACGACCCTAACGCAACAAGAGCCATTGTTTCTCCAAAAATAGTTGGCCTATTTGTGGGGATAATCATAGTGCTCACCATTGTATTCCTGCTGTTTAACCGCCGCCTATCGCTTTTAGTAAACCAGCGAACAGAAGAGCTAACCCTGTTAACGCAGCGGCTAGAGCAGCAGAATAGGGAGATCACAAAAATTAACCTCGACCTACTAAACGCAAAGGAGAAAGCCGAAAACTCCGATAAGCTAAAAACAATATTCCTAGCAAACATCTCGCACGAGATTAGAACCCCCATGAACGGCATTATGGGGTTTGCAGAGCTTATAAAATCGAAGCAAATTCCTGAGGAGAAAAAAGACTCCTTTTTCGATTTAATTATACGCAACAGCAAGCAGCTGCTAAACCTAATTAACGATATAATTGAAATTGCTAAAATTGAATCGGAGCAAATAGTTATAACCTATTCCAAGCTCAACATGTCCGTTTTTTTTAAAAAGATCTCCACATTTATAGAGTACGAGCTAAGCGCTCAAAAAAAATCGTTTGTTAGGGTTACCATAAGTATCGACCGCAATCGCCTGTCGGACGATATAATTACCGATGCCCAGCACCTAGAGCTAATTATAACCCGCCTGTTAAACTACTCACTAAGAACCACAGAGAAAGGGATGATAGAAATTGGCGCCTCAAAGCAGGAGAACGACACCCTTGTAGTTTGGATTAAGGACACTGGTAACCCAATTGACGATGAGCTAAAGGGGCTAATAGCGAACCAAACAAAATCGGGTTTCTTCCCCAAGGAGAACCAACGAATGGATCTTGGATTAAACATTGCGCAGGGAATAGCCATGCAAATGGGCGGACAGGTTAACATAAGCAACAACATAGAGGGAGGGAAAAAATTCTCCATCGAAATACCGTACACCCCGTATTTGAATACTTAGTTGTTGGTGTTCGTCTCACATCTCACCTCTAGCATCTAGCGTCTCTATTGCATTGTTACAAGTGACGGGTTACTGGTTACGCTGTAGGAGGGTGTTTTGTTACTGGTGTTTTGTACTCATCTCACGTCTCACGATTCTCATCTAAAACGGCATTCGCGCCAAGGGTGGCAAATCGTGCGAGGCAAACTCTCCCCGTAGGTATTTGTAGTATCCAGTAATGGCAATCATTGCGGCATTATCGGTAGTAAACTTAAAGGCAGGAATGTAAACGTTCCACCCCTTCTTTTGTCCCAGAGCCGTTAACGCGCTACGCAAACCGCTGTTGGCCGATACGCCCCCAGCAATAGCAACCTCTTTAATCCCCATATCCTTAGCAACGGTTTGCACCTTACTAAGCAAAATATCAACAATAGTTTGCTGTAGAGAGGCGCACAAATCGGCCTTACTATTCTCTATAAAATGGGGATCGGACTGTATATTATCGCGTAAGAAGTACAAAAAGCTAGTTTTTAACCCGCTAAAGCTATAATCGTACCCAGCAATTCGGGGCTTTGCAAACGTAAATGCATTAGGATTCCCCTGAGCTGCCAGCTTATCAATTACAGGGCCTCCAGGATAGGGTAAATCCATAACCTTTGCACACTTATCAAAAGCTTCGCCCGCTGCATCATCAATGGTTTGTCCCACAATCTCCATTTCTAAATAATCGCGTACAACAACCAGCTGGGTGTGCCCCCCCGAAACCAGTAGGCATAAAAAAGGAAACGCGGGATGCTTACTACCCTCATCAACCTTAATAAAATGGGCTAGAATGTGCCCGTAAAGGTGGTTTACCTCCACCAAAGGGATTTTGCGAGCCAACGCAAACCCCTTGGCAAACGACGCCCCAACAAGTAATGAGCCCAGCAACCCAGGCCCACGTGTAAACGCTACGGCATCAATCTCGTCCTTGGAAATACCCGCATCCTTAAGCGCCTTATCAACAACTGGAATAATATTGGCCTGATGAGCCCTTGAGGCTAGCTCGGGAACCACACCACCATAAGCCTTGTGAACATCCTGATTACTAATTAGATTCGACAGCAAATACCCATCGCGAATAACCGAAGCAGAAGTATCGTCGCACGAAGACTCAATCCCTAATATTGTTACGCTCATAGCACAAAAGTTTTATCTAGCCAAATTAGCTTATTATAACAGCCTAATTCGTTATAGACGGTTGATTTTTTTGTTATTTTCGGTCGATCAAGAGTTTCGTTGCATATACTTACCCTAATACCTCTTATTTATTACATTTGGTATAGTTTATGCAGCAAAGGTTCAACCCATTTCAAAAGGCGACAAAAGTATCAAAAAATTAGCAAAAATACTTTTTGGAGGGCTAATTGCCCTACTCCTAATTCCAACCATTATTTGGCTTGGAGTGCAGAATGCTTTTGTCCAAACCTGGCTAGTAGCAAAAGTTTCCAAAACGCTCTCCACTACGTTAAATGCAGAGATTCAAATAGGTAAGGTTGATTACAAGCTCTTTAGCAGCATTGTACTTAAAGATGTTCTTGTTAAGGATCAGCACAAGGATACGCTGCTTGCAGCGGAGTCAATTGCTGCTTCGATAATAAAGTTTGGCATTGGGGAGAATTTGCTACGATTCCACACTGTGGTAATTGATAATGCCTACATAAACTTTGCAACCGACTCGTTGGGAGTTATGAACCTAACCGCCCTGATTGACAATATTCCCCAGGGCGATACCACAAAAAAATCGGACAACCCCTTTAGCCTCGACTTTAGGAATGTTAGCATCCTAAACTCAACATTCAAGCTGTTCAACGCCAATGCGCAGCCCAAGAGCTCTGGCGTTAACTTTCAGGACATGGAGCTAACCCAGCTTAACCTCGATGTTAAAAACCTCAGCATTGCGGGCGATACAATAACGATGACCATAAACGACATTAACTTTACCGAGAAAAGCGGATTACGGGTTAATCGTTTACGGGCCAACTTTAGCATTAGCAAGCATCACATGCACTTTAACAAGCTAAGGATTGTAACCAACGACAGCCAGGTTCAGATGCCCGACCTACACTTCTCCTACAACGGATATGATAAGCTTAGCGGATTTACCGAGCAGGTTAAGCTCAACGCCAATATCGCCAAATCAAAAATATCAACAAAAACGCTCTCCTATTTTGCCAGCGAGCTGGCTAAGTACAGCGTAACGGCAAACGTGAGCGGAAAATTTAAGGGCACCATTTCCGATTTAAGGGGCCGCAATGTTACCGTTGAAACTGGACAGCTAACAAAGTTTGTAACAAACTTTAGCATGACCGGTTTACCTAACATTGAGCAAACAATACTTTTTGTTGATGTTAAAGAGCTTTCCACCTACACCAGCGACCTTAACTTTATTCGCTACACAAAGAGCAACAAGCCCCTAATTGTAGTTCCCGAACAGCTTAAAACGCTAAAAAAAGTTACCTACATAGGCAGCTTTACGGGTTACATAAACAACTTTGTGGCGTACGGTACCATAACCTCTGCCATTGGGCAAATATCTATGGACATATCCATTAAGCCCGACAACAGCAACCAAATTGATTTAAACGGAAACGTATCAACCCAAAACCTTGACATTGGGCTCCTAACCAACAGCAACCTACTGGGCAAAACAAGCCTTAACGCCACCATTAAGGGTAAAACCGACATGAAAAGTAGCGTGAACGCTTTTACCGATGTGCTTATTAAAAAGCTTGAGGCCAACGGCTACCAGTATAGAAACATTAAGGCTTCGGGCAATATCAACAACAGAACCTACACCGGCTCGGTATTCCTAGACGACCCCAACTGCAAGCTAAACTTTATGGGTACGCTAAACTTTACCGACTCCATTCCCGTTTACGACTTCTCGGCCTTTGTGCCCAAAATAAACCTTGTGGCGCTCAACCTAAATAAGGCCGATAGCATATCGGAAGCATCGTTCCTGCTCACCGCAAAGTTTACGGGTAGCAACCTAGACAATAGCCGCGGAGAAATTAAGGTGGTTAACTCCTTTTACCGAAACCAAAACGGCGAGTTTAAAATATCAAACATTACCGTAAATGCCGAAAACACAGAGGACAGCAAACGCATAGCCTTTAAAAGTGAATTTGCCGAAGGTGAGCTTAGAGGAAAGTACAACTACGCCAACATATATACAAGCCTTGAGCAGCTAATGTTCCTTTACGTTCCTGCCCTTAGCAAAACCGGACTAAAACCCGTAATAGCAGGCACTGGCGTTGAGAATCCCGAGTTTAACGATTACATTATTAAGTTTAGGCTAAAAAAAACACAAAAGCTGTTTAACGTACTTGCGCCAAACCTATCGATTGCCGAGAACACAAGTGTTTTTGGCATATACAACCCCGATTTGCAGACGCTAAATCTTAAGGTAAAGATTCCCGAGGCCAAAATTGACGAGAACATTTTTAAAGATATTACCATTGATGGGCAAACCCACGACTCCATTTTTAACGCAAGCATAACCAGCCCCGAGATTGACTTGGGTGGTACAAAAATTAAGAACATTGCTATTATAAGTAGCGCAGAAAACAATAAGGTTAAGGTTGCCCTGTCGTGGGACAATAAGCACTCCATTAAAAACTTTGGCGAAATTATTGCCCTAACCGATTTTAGCAAGCAGCCAACAGACTCTGCACGCATTGCAATAGTTAGCTTTACCCCATCGGAGCTCACGCTAAACGACACTACTTGGAACCTTGCACCAAGCAGCGTTAAAATTGATACTGGCAAAATTGTTATTAACCAGTTCTCCATAAACAACAAGAATCAGCACCTAAACATATCGGGAATCATATCAAACAGCACAACAGATACGCTTAAGGTGAACCTCAAAAACATTGATGTATCCAACATCAACTTCTATTTGGCAAAACAGGGATACAGCCTCGACGGAAATATAAACGGCTATGCCAACGTAACCAACATATACAAAAGCCCCATTTTCTTTGCAGATGTAGAGATTGACGCCCTAGCCGTAAACAACCTCCCCTTTGGCGACTTTCACTTTGAATCGCGCTGGTTTAACCAGGAGAAAAAGCTATCGCTAAACGCCACAAACTACCGAAACGACACGCTAAACCTTATAGCAAAGGGCGATATCTATACCGAGACGCAAGCCATTGATGTTGATGTTGACATCCAAAACCTACCACTAAAATACGTAGAGCCACTTTTGCAGGGAAACGCATCAAACCTTAGTGGCACGTTAACCAGCAAGCTAAAGGTAAACGGGTTTACCAGCAAGCCAAATATCAACGGGTTAGCATTCCTTAATAATGGGAAAATTACTGTTGATTTTTTGAATACCACATACACCTTTACCGATAAGGTAGCCATTGCAAACAGCAATATAGCGCTCGATAACTTTACAATTAAAGACGTTTTTAATAGGAACGCCACTGTAAACGGGGAAATTACCACCAAGTACTTCAAGGACATCAACCTAAACCTCGATATCCGCCCCAACAACTTCCAGTGCATGAACACAACCGAAAAGGACAACGACCTTTTCTATGGCACCGTTTACGCATCGGGGTTAGTAAGCATAACGGGCTCACCCAACAACATTAACATGGCCATTAGCGTTAAAACGGAGAACAACACCTCATTCTACTTGCCGCTACCCGAAGGAGGGAACGTAACCGAGAGCAACTTCCTAACCTTTGCCAGCAATAACCCCGACGATATCTACATACAAGAAAACCTCTCTTTTGATGATGAGAAAAAAAGCAACCTAGCGCTAACCTTTGACCTTGAGGTTACACCTGCAGCACAAGCACAAATAATTATTGATAAAAAGCTAGGCGATATTATTAAAGCAAACGGCTCTGGAAACCTAAAAATGGAGGTGAATCCCAACGAGAATAAGTTCAAGATGTTTGGCGATTACGTTATTGAAAAAGGAGACTACCTTTTCACCCTACAGGGCGTTATAAACAAAAAGTTTAGCATTACACAGGGCAGCAAAATATCGTGGAGCGGCGAGCCTACCGATGCCAACATGGATATTACCGCCGTTTACAAGGTTAAAACATCACTAGAGCAGCTGGCGCTAGACCAGCAAAACATAGAGAAGTACCAGCGCCGTGTTCCAGTTGACTGCCAAATCCTGCTAAACGGCAAGCTAATGGAACCCAGCATAGGCTTTAACATAGAGGTCCCAACTGCCGATAGCGACACCAAGGCCATGGTGGCCAATGCCCTTAACACCGACGATAAAATGAGCCGCCAGTTCCTCTCACTCCTGGTTATCAACAGCTTTATTGCCGACCCATCGCTAGTGGCAGCATCAGACCCACAAGCGCAGTCAAGCGGCAGTAACAGCGGGTTTAGCCAAGGAATATACAACACGGCAAGCGAGCTGCTATCCAACCAGCTTAGCAACTGGCTATCGCAGTGGAGCGATGCCGTTGACATTGGCGTAAACTACCGCCCAGGCGACCCCGCATCGGAGAGCAAGGTTAACTCCGACGAGCTAGAACTTGCCGTTTCAACCCAGCTACTTAACGACAGGGTTACAATAAACGGTAACGTTGACATGGGGGCGCGTAACTCCAACAGCGCAATAGCAGGCGACTTTAACGTTGATGTGAAAATTACCGAGTCCGGAAAGCTACGCCTAAAAGCATTTGCCCGATCCAACGATAACATGGTATTTAGCGAGCTAGCGCCATACACAACAGGCGCAGGTATTATGTTCCGCGAGGAGTTTAATAACTTTGAAGATTTAGTGCAACGATTTAAGGAGAACTTTAAGCCCAAACGAAAGAAAAATGATAACTATGTAGAACAAGACAGTACTTCAACCGTTTACCTTGTACCACCAAAAATTGAAGCACAACCCAAACAATAAGCCAACGGCTTTCACGTTTTTTTACTAATTTTCGGCCTTAAACAAACAGAATAGATGAACGCACTTCTAATCCTACAGCAGATCGACGTAGCTGCTCAAGCTCTGGCAAACCAACCAGACGAACTAAAAATGAACTTTTGGCAATTAGCCATGAAGGGTGGATGGATTATGATTCCGTTACTCCTACTCTGGGTTATTGCAGTTTACATTTTCTTTGAACGGTTCTGGGCCATAAAAAAGGCATCGCGTACCGATGAAAATTTCATGAACCGCATTAAAGAGTACATTCACGAGGATAAAATTGAAGCAGCCCTTGCCCTTTGCCGCTCCAACGAAAGCCCCGTTTCAAGAATGATTGAGAAGGGAATTCAACGCATTGGCCGCCCCCTAACCGATGTAAACCAAGCGGTTGAAAATGTAGGCAACCTAGAGATATCTAAACTAGAGGAAAGCCTTCCTACGCTTGCAACCATTGCTGGTGGCGCTCCTATGATTGGTTTCCTTGGTACCGTTATTGGTATGATTAGGGCTTTCTACGACATGTCTATGGCAGGGAACAATATCGATGTTGGGCTACTATCTAATGGTATTTATACCGCAATGGTTACCACAGTTGCAGGTCTTATAGTTGGTATTGCTGCATACTTTGGATACAACTACTTGGTAGCAAAAATTGAGAAAGTAGTTTTCAAACTGGAAGCCAATACCACGGAATTCATGGATCTATTGAACGAACCAGTGGCTTAGCCCTAGAAAAACATTAAAACATGGCTCTAAAGAGACGCTCTAAAGTTGATCCAAGTTTCAGCATGTCGTCAATGACCGACATTGTTTTTCTTTTGCTGGTGTTTTTCATGGTTACATCAACGCTTATTCATCCCAATGCGCTTAAGCTGCTGCTACCCCGCAGCAACAGCCAAACATCGGCAAAAGCAATAACAACAGTTTCCATTACCAAGGATCTGAACTACTACATAGAAACCAATCAGGTTCCCTTTGAGGACATTGAAGGGATTCTGCAAGCAAGGCTAAACGGACAAGAAGAGCCTACCATTGCACTGCATGTAGATAAGTCGGTTCCAATGGAAAATGTAGTAAACATCATGAACATTGCCCAAAGCAATAAGTACAAGCTAATTCTTGCCACACAACCCTTACAATAAGAAATTTAATACCCATGCTTTCAGCAAAAAACAAAGGAATTATAGGATCGGTGCTAGTACACGCAGCATTAGTAGCGCTACTGCTACTGGTTGGCTTTACTACACCCCTCCCCTTACCTGCCGAAATGGGTATTCTAATTAACTTTGGGAATAGCGAGCAGGGCATGGGAATGGAAGAACCACGCGTGCAAGAGGCTGCACCACAAGCAGCCTCCGCAGCACCCACTCAGGCGCAACCAAACAACGATGCTCCCCTAACTCAGGATTTTGAAGAAGCCGTAGCCCTTCCTGCAAAAAAGAAGGAACAGCCCAAACCAAAGGAAAAGCCTGCCGAGCAGCCAAAGGAAAAGCCTAAACCCGCAGAGGAAAAGCCTAAACAAGAAATTGTTACAGAAAAACCCCGCGAGAGCAACCCCAAGGCTATGTTTCCAGGAAAGAAAACCGACGGTACAACCACCTCTGGCGAGGGTGTAACAGGTACTGCTGGCAACCAAGGCAAACCCGATGGCTCCGTTGACTCTAAAAACAGAGAGGGTGGCCCTGTTGGTGGCGGTACTGGCGATGGCGTAAGCTTTAGCCTAGGTGGTAGGCAAGCATCAAATCTTCCACTACCCAACTACCCAAAGCAAAAATCGGGTAGCGTTGTTGTTCAGGTAACTGTTGATAAGCAAGGTAATGTAACCAAAGCGGTACCAGGTGTTAAAGGCTCTACCACGCTAGATTCCGACTTGTTAAAAGCGGCAGAGAATGCAGCCCTAAAAGCTAAGTTTGATGTTAGCTCCACTGCCCCTGCATACCAAACAGGAACTATTACCTATGTGTTTAGGCTAAAGTAAGGTATTCTATAGCCTATTACTAACAAGCATAGAATGTACTAGCAGTAACAGGAAATGGAGATGCTAATCCAAAATAAGCCTCATCATTATATCGGTTTGCTGGTCGCTACCCAATCTAAACGTATGCATACCAAACTCCACAAAACCATTCCGTTTATAAAACCGAATGGCTCTATGGTTATGCTCCCAAACACCTAACCAAACATAATGCGCATTGCGTTGCCTTGCTACCTGAATTGCCTTACCAAAAAGTACAGAGCCTACTCCCACACCCAAAAACGCCTTTAAAACATAAATCCGCTCAATTTCAACCGCATCGTCATCCTGCGCTTCTGTTTGCGACAAGCCAAAGTTAAGCTTCAGGTAACCAATAACCTGTGCATCCAGCTCGGCAAAGTAGAACTCAGAACCAGAGCTACTTAGCTCCGCAGCAAGCTTCTCGCATGATAGCGCCTCAGTTAAGTACGTTTTCATATCCTCATCCGTATTCTGAGATGAGAAAGTCTCATGAAAAGTTTGCCGACTAATTGCTTGCAAAGCAAAAACATCATTAACCGTTACCCTTCTAATATCAATACTTATCATTCTTATTAAACAGAGATTTAGCTGTTAATTATCAGTAAATTACAAAACGCCGAATAATTAGAATCAATTAAACAACCCGCAGACACCTTACACAAAGCTTGATATTAAACACTATGCTGCAAGTTACCTCATCGTTTGCGCTACACAGTAATACCAAGCCCAGCAGCAAAGATAGCGAATTAACTCAGCAGCTTACAGAAACTAGCCTAAACACAAAATCCTATATAATGCATTTTAACTGTATTGTAAGTACGGGAAAAGAGGAAAATAGGCTTCTTGGCAAGAATTACACAAGGCATTAAGATGCTTACACGCTAATAATTAAGAGATTATAGACAAACATCAACAAAGTAAAGGCTGCCAATAAGGCACAAAAGTCATACAATAAAAGGATATTTAACTTAACTTGAGATTTGCTTTAACTACGCCGAGCTCGCACAGTACGCTCGGTTCAAAATGTATCTTTGAGATAGTTGGAAACACCACGCGGCTAAAGTGTTGCTGACCGCCAACGGTTGTGAATTGCTTTGGCTGCG
>JAFGDZ010000053.1 GCA_016931855.1 Bacteroidales bacterium | reverse complement strand
TGGCATTAAAGGGAAACGCAAGATTATCGGGTGGAATAACGACTATGTTTTTAAGGTTTTAAAAAATTAGATGCGTTTGCCCTGGTGCAGGTAATATTGTGCTAGAGGAAATCCTGTGCATTCATTTTCAGCGCATACATTACTATTTCTTACGCTAACAAACGCAACTTACATTTTTTTCTTGTAGCAAGTATAAGCCTATTTCAGCCGTAGTGCCAATATCAACCAAATTATTCAGCTATTCAGATTTTTTTGATTAGAATGTATTCTGTTGAAAATGTTTGCATTGGCGTGGCTTGCTATTCCGTGTATATATATAGGGACTAGCACCATTTTTTTATTTTTTTGCGGTTGCATTCGTAATTAACTTACTTTGTGCCAATTTTAATACCTTTAATACATCCTGTTGGGCATGATAGAGAACCTGGTCATAGTGGAGTCGCCTGCAAAGGCTAAAACCATAGAAAAATTTCTAGGCAAAAATTTTACTGTTAAGTCTAGTTTTGGGCACATCCGCGACCTGTCTAAAAAAAATCTAGGAATTGATATAGAGAACGGCTACTTGCCAGAGTATATAGTTAGTGCAGAGAAGAAAAAGGTTGTTGATGAGCTTAAGAAGCTCGCAAAAGAGGCACAAGTAGTATGGCTCGCTTCCGATGAAGACCGCGAGGGGGAGGCCATTGCTTGGCACCTGTTCGAAGTGCTAAAGCTGGATAAGGACAAAACAAAACGCATTGTATTTCACGAAATCACAAAAGGGGCTATTCAAAAAGCAATCGAAAACCCCCGCACAATAGATGCAAACCTAGTTAATGCCCAGCAAGCCCGTCGCGTTTTAGATAGGCTGGTAGGTTTTGAGCTATCGCCCGTTCTTTGGAAAAAAGTAAAGCCTTCGCTTTCTGCCGGGAGAGTTCAATCGGTTGCTGTACGCCTACTGGTTGAGCGTGAACGAGAAGTGGTTGCATTTAAGAGCAGCTCTTTCTTTAAGGTTACAGGACTTTTTGCTGGTGATGTTAGCATTAAGGCAGAGCTATCCAACAAGTTGCAAAACGTATCAGAAGCCGAAAGTTTTCTTGATCTTTGCAAAGAGGCCAACTTCACGGTGTCGGATGTTAGTAAAAAGCCATCAAAAAAAAACCCCGCTCCACCCTTTACTACCTCCACGCTTCAGCAGGAAGCAAGCCGTAAGCTTAGCTTCTCGGTATCGCAAACAATGACCATTGCGCAGCGCCTATACGAGGCGGGACACATTACATACATGAGAACCGACTCAGTGAATCTATCCGAAACAGCCATTGATGCTGCAAAACAGATGATTTACCAAGAGTATGGCGAGAAGTACCACAATCCACGTAGGTTTAAAACAAAAACCAAGGGCGCACAGGAAGCGCACGAGGCCATTCGTCCTTCCTACATGGATAAGCAAAAAATATCAGGAAACTCCGCAGAGCAGCGTCTCTACGACCTTATTTGGAAACGTACCATTGCATCCCAAATGAGCGAGGCTCTTTTGGAGAAAACAACGGCTACCATCGATATATCAAACTCAACTCATAAGTTTATTGCCTCTGGCGAGGTGCTTCTTTTTGATGGCTTCCTTAAGGTGTACCACGAATCAACCGACGATGAGAGCGAAGAATCTACAAAAGACCTTCTTCCTCCAATTAAGGCAGGGCAGGCTCTGGTTGCCAAGGAAATTGCTGCAAACGAGCGGTTTACTCAAAGACCTCCCCGTTACACAGAGGCTAGTTTAGTTAAAAAACTTGAGGAACTTGGCATTGGGCGTCCTTCAACGTATGCGCCAACTATCACAACAATACTCAACAGAGGCTACGTTCTTAAGGAGGATCGCGAAGGGGTTGAGCGTAGATACGTTCAGTTTATCCTTAGAAAAGGGGTAATTAGCAAGGAGCAGAAAACGGAGATAACAGGAGCCGAAAAGGCTAAGCTATTCCCTAGCGATATTGGAATTGTTGTTAACGACTTTTTGGTTGAGTATTTTACCGATGTCCTTAGCTATAACTTCACGGCTACTGTAGAAAAGGACTTTGACGAGATAGCGGAGGGCAAGCTCGACTGGACAAAAATGCTAGACTCATTCTATAAGCCGTTCCACAAGAACGTTGAAACAACACTAGAGGTATCCGAATACAGCAAGGGCGAACGCATTCTTGGGGTGGATCCAAAAACGGGCAAACAGGTCTCCGTTAGGATAGGCCGCTTTGGCCCCATCGCTCAGCTTGGCGAAGCAACAGACTCCGGCGAAAAGCCTCAGTATGCAGGGCTTCTTAAAGGGCAGCTTATTGAAACGATTACGCTAGATGATGCCCTCTCGTTATTCAAACTACCCCGAATTGTTGGGTCCTATGAGGACAACGAGGTTGTTATTGGAGTAGGCCGCTTTGGCCCCTATGTGCGTCATGCATCTAAGTTTGTTTCCCTAAAAAAGGAAGATGATCCGCTAACCATTACCCTTGAGCGTTCGGTTGAGCTTATTGAGGAGAACAGGAAAAAAGAGCGAGAGCGCGTTATTAAGCTATACCCCGAAGAGCCTGAGCTACAGGTGCTCAATGGGCGCTGGGGGCCATACCTCGTTTACAAAGGCGATAACTATAAGCTGCCTAAAGGAACCAATGCCGAAGCGCTAACGCTAGAGGAGTGCCAAAAAATTATTTCAGAGCAAACGCCTACCAATACGCGTCGAAAATCAGGTAAGTCCTCGGCAAAGGAATCGAAGCAAACAAAATCAACACGGGCAGCTGCAAAGTCCACTTCGGCAAGTAAAAAACCGAAATCGGCAGCAAAAGCAAAGACCCCTAAAAAGAAGTAGAGAGAAGGGCATACCAGTTTCGGAACAATAACGCTAGCAAATGGATCTTTCAGGTTATTTTAACCCTATTGATATTGATGTATGGAAAGGCGGATTACCCAAAGCTCACTCAGTTGCTGGGCTAATCCAGTCGTTTGGCGATAACGGGAAAACGCCTACCATTGGCGCTAGGGATATTGTAGTTATAGGTATCCCTGAGTCGCGAAACTCGAGCAACGCATCGGCCTCCTTTGCTCCCAATGAGATTAGAAAGCATCTATACGCCCTATCGGCAAGCGCCGTAAAGGGTAACCTAATTGACTTGGGCAATATCAAGCACACATCAAAAACCGTTGACACCTATATTGCTACTCGCGATGTAGTAAATTACATTACAGGTAAAGGCGCAACGGTAGTTATTTTGGGTGGGACTCAAGAGCTAACGTGGCATGCCTACCAGGGCGTAAAAGAGCTTAGAGAAAACATAGGTGTGTCCATTATTGATTCAAGGGTAGATTTGGGCTTCGACGAAAGCGACTTTGGCTCAACGTGCTTTTACGACTCCTTTTTAAAAGAACCAATTGTTAGCCTCTTAAATCTTAGCGTATTGGGATATCAAGGATATCTTGTTGCCCAAAACCATATAGAACGTCTTAAAACGGCTAACCTAGAGCTCGTTAGGTTGGGCGCTGTACGCGGTCACTTTAAAGAGGTAGAACCCATACTAAGGGATTCCGACATAGTTAGCTTTGATATGGCGGCCATTCGGCAATCCGATTGCCCCGGGGTTTTGCATCCATCTCCAAATGGATTGTATGCCGAGGAGGCTTGCCAGCTAACCCGGTATGCCGGCTTAAGCGATAGAACAAGTGTTTTTGGAATATACGAGTTGGCTACATCGGCCGACCCTAGTGGGCAAAGTGCTCACCTTGCTGCGCAGCTTGTTTGGCACTTCGTAGAGGGACACGGGCAACGCAAGGGCGAGTACCCTTACCATCGCGCTAAGGAACTTAAAAAGTTTATTGTGGGAACAAGTACTCCTGGTGTCGATTTAGTTTTTTATAGAAGCATCGTTTCAGACAATTGGTGGGTAGAAATACCCTCTGGAATACCTAATCTTTTTCCTGATGATAAGATTACCATTGCTTGCTCCTACACCGACTATGTTGCCGCCAGTAAGCAGGAACTACCCGATAGATGGATGCATTTTTACAAGAAGTTGATGTAACTCATTGCCCATGTAAGAATCTGTCCGTTAGGATGAATGTTACGAATAATTACATAGACAATAAAATTTTTTAGAGATAGGTGGAAACATTCAGTTTCAATTCTCAGTATAAGCCATTACGTTTGCCTGATTTTATCAACATTTTCTTGTTGACAAAATTTGTACGAGAATTAATTTTTTGTTTACTTTACTTTTCGGTTGAACCTATACTATTAATTGAGGACACGGGAAATGAGCAGTAAAAAACGCCATTTATTTTTCACATTCGCAATGCTCTCTATAGCTGCTTTTGGGCAGCAAGATCCTCAATTTAGCCATACCATGTTTAGCCACATGGCAATTAATCCTGGTTATGCAGGCAGTAGTAACATGATAAACGTTACTGCATTAAACCGCCAGCAATGGGTTGGCTTCATTGATGGAGCAAATAACACAACATCAGTTAGCGTTGATGCGGCCATTAAGCCATTTGGTTTCTCTAGTGGTATTGGGCTAAGCATTTTGAACGATAATATCGGCTTTGATAAAAACCTAGGATTAAATCTTACCTATGCTGCCCGTTTTAATGTGGGAAAGGGTAAACTGGGAGTTGGCCTAAGCGGTGGATTTATTAATAACGCCTTAGATCCAACATGGAATATCCCAAACTCAGACGATCCCTCCATCCCAACAAAAAAAGAGAGTAGCATAAACCTAGATTTAGGATTTGGCCTTTTTTACAATACCGAAAGCATGTACTTTGGGCTTTCTGCAACACACCTAAACGAAACACAAAGAACAAAGGCCATTAATCCAGCCCACTATAGTAGGCACTACTATGTTTCAGGAGGGTACAGGTTAGAGATTAACCCTAGTTGGGATTTTGCTCCTTCCGTTCACATAGGAACAGACTTAGTTGTATCGCAATTTAGTCTTTCTGCTGCTCTCCACTACAATAAAAAGTTCTGGGGAGGCGTTTCCTATCGTATAGGGGAAGCTGTGGTTGGAATGGTTGGTATTGAACTTTTCAATGGGCTTCGTGTAGGCTACGCATACGACTATGCATTATCAAGGGTTGGCAGCTATAACGATGGATCTCACGAGTTCTTGTTAGGGTATAGTTTTTCATTGCGTAAGGAGAGACCTCCCCAGCAATACAAAAGCATCAGATTTTTGTAGTCGGTGAAACCGAATTAAAAATATTTTACGTTATTTGCATAATATAATCGGAGTGTTATGAAAAAACTTCTTGTTCTCAGCGTTATAATTGCCTTTTTAAGCAGTTGTGGCTCTCAGCAAAACGGTGAGCTGACCGGTGTTCCTGGTCGCAAAAGTTATGCTGAACCCATTCCGTACAACATGGTGTTTGTACCAATGGGGTCATTTAACATGGGTGGCAATGATCAGGATGTTGCTTGGGCAATTAATTCACCTACCAGAACGGTGTCTGTAGATGCCTTCTGGATGGATCAAACTGAGATAACCAATAATCAGTATCGCCAGTTTGTCTTTTATGTGCGCGATTCTATTGCACGTAGAAAACTTGCAGAGCAAATTGATGATTTTGCAATATCTGAGGATGAATTTGGTAATCCAATAGACCCTAGTGTCTTAGATTGGGATGTCCCTATGGATCCAATGGACGAAGAACAAGCTGAGATTCTTAGTGACATGTACTATTCAAAGGACGAAACCTTTTATGGTCGTAAAGAGATTGATACAAGAAAGCTTGACTTTGAGTACTGGTGGATAGATTATAAGCAGGCAGCGCAAAAGAAGAATCGCTATAACTTTAATACCAAGTCATACGACACAGGCGAGGTTGTTAACATTATGGGTGTACCCGTAAAAGTAACTGATAGACGTGCCTTTATCCTTAACGATAGGGTTAACGTTTACCCTGATACATTGGCTTGGATTAGCGATTTTACCTATGCATTTAACGAACCTTACACTACCAGCTATTTCTGGCATCCCTCATACGATAATTATCCTGTAGTCGGTGTTTCATGGAAACAAGCCTTTGCCTTCTCTATTTGGAGAACACAGATGTATAATAAGTTCCTAGCATCACAGGGATCTTCCTTTTCTAACGATTTTCGTTTGCCAACTGAGGCAGAGTGGGAGTATGCTGCTCGTGGTGGTTTAGATCATAACATGTACCCTTGGGGAGGGCCTTATACAAGGAATAAAGAAGGTTGTTTCCTTGCCAACTTCAAGCCATTACGCGGAAATTATACCGACGATGGTGGTTACATAACTGTAGCTGTTGGTACATATGAACCTAATGATTATGGTTTGTATGATATGTCTGGGAATGTGGCTGAATGGACGGCTAATGCATTTGACGAAAGTGCGTATTCATTTATGCACGACATGAATCCTGATTACAAGTATAATGCAAAGCCTAATGATCCCCCAGCACTTAAACGTAAGGTTATTCGTGGTGGTTCATGGAAGGATATTGGATATTTTCTACAAATTGGAACACGTACTTTTGAATATCAAGATACCGCTAAGTCATACATAGGCTTCAGAAATGTGAAGTCGTACCTAGGCGGAAAGTAATGATTTATATTTAACGGGCACAGACCCAATTAACCTTAACCACCATGGGATTCAATATTTCAGAAATAGTACAAGGCTCTGGCTGGAAAAACTTTATGAAGTACCTCTACGGATGGGGTGCTGCTGCAGTAATTGTTGGAGCATTGTTTAAACTGATGCACTGGCCAGGTGCGGGTATCATGCTTACCATTGGTATGACCGTTGAGGCTGTTATCTTCTTCTTTTCCGCCTTTGAGCCGATTCATGAAGAGGTTGACTGGACTCTGGTTTATCCAGAATTGGCAGGTATGTCTGATGAGGAAGAGCTAAAGCAGTATCGTAGCAGCGGTAGAAATAGCGGATTAGATGCCGAGACTCTTAAAGAAGTTCTAGGAAGTGTTCTGGCTGCAAATAGCCAAGGTGCTTCTGCTGGAGGCGCTTCAGTTGTAGCACCTTCGGCTCAACCTGTTGCAGTTCAACCTCAAGCCGTTCATCACGCTACTGTTTCTTCTGGTGGAGCATCTGGGGCTCTTATTTTTACTGAAAAGTTTAATAAGATGCTTGAGAATGCGGAGATTGGTCCCGATCTTTTTGAAAAGGTTAGCAGAGGCTTATCTAAACTAGGTGATACATCTGCAAAACTTGCCGATATCTCTAATGCAGCAGCTGCAAGTAATGAGTTTTCTGACAAAATGCGTAAAGCATCGGATGCTGTTTCTGGCTTGTCGGACTCATACTCAAAATCAGGTCAAGTTCTATCAGAATCTGTGAATATCCTTTCCGAAAGTTATCAGAAAGTGGCAAGCGTTATTGGCGAGTCTGGCAGTACCTTTGCTTCAGGAATAAAGAGCTCTGTATCTAGCCTTGAACAGCAGTTATCAAGCGCTGGTGATGCAGTGAAGGGTAAAATTGTTGAATCAGGTTCGCAGGTTGCAGGTCAACTTTCAAATGCAGCTCAAGGTTTTGTTACAACATACCAGCAACTTGCAGAGGCCATGAAAGCAAATGGCGAGATTTTAAATGACGGGAGCCAGAATTACCACGAGCAGCTGAATAAGCTAAATAAGAACATGTCAGCATTGAATGCTGCACATGAGCTTCACCTAAGTGTTACCTCAGATAAGTTAAAACAATCGGAAGAGGTTTATGCAGGTGTAGAAAAAATGATGAAGACACTGAAGGGTTCTATGAGCGAAACTGAGATGTATGCACAATCTGTATCTCAGCTTAACCAGAATATCGCAGCTCTGAATGCAGTGTACGGCAACATGCTTTCTGCAATGAATGTTATCTCAAACGGAAAATAACTAAAGTATATAAGCACCAATGGGTCACGGAAAAGAAACCCCCAGGCAAAAAATGATCGGCATGATGTACCTCGTGCTGACAGCCATGCTTGCGCTCAACGTATCAGCAGAGGTGCTTGATGCATTTGTTTTGGTTGAGAACGGATTGAGTCAAACTACAAAGAACTATCGAGTTAAGAACGAGAAGCTTTATAACCAGTTCGAGAGTCAGATGCTGATTAACGAAGTAAAGGTGAAGCCTTGGAAGGAAAAGGCTGATGAGGTAAAGCGGATGGCGAACGAACTTATTGTTTTTGTTCAAGACCTTAAGCATCAGGTTGTTTTAGCCTCTGAAGGCGAAGGCTCTGAGGCTATATTGGAGGACAAGGAGATAGATGCGGAACATATTCAGAATAAGAGTGATACTAATGTTGGATCTAATATTCTTATTGGTCCAGACAGGAACGGTCGTGCATCTGACTTGAAAAAGATGTTGGAGGAGTATAGAAATTTTTTGGTTAGCATTATTGATGAACAACAAGCGCCTCAGTTGGTAGAGTCTATTACTAGCATACTAACAACAGAGAATCCTCCAGCAAAGCCCGATGGAACAATCCATACTTGGGAGAGCTATAGATTTGAGCACATTCCACTAGTTTCGGTTATTCCTCAGCTAACAAAGGTGCAGGTTGATGTTCTGAATACCGAGGCAGAGGTTGTTACTTACCTTTTGCAGCAGGTTGATGCTGGCGACTTTAAGTTTAATAAGCTGGATGCAGTTGTTATTCCAAACTCAAACTATATTATTAAGGACAATGAGTTTAACGCTCAGGTATTTATTGCAGCCTCAGACACAACTCAGCGCCCTAAAATTTACATAGGTCGTTACGATTCTATTAGAAACGACGATGGCTCTTACCAATATGAAATGGTAGGCTCTTATGACACTATCCCAGTTATTAATGGCAGAGGTGTTTATCGCCAAAGAGCATCACAGGTTGGAATAAGTAGGTGGTCTGGACTTATTGAGATGAAGGATCCTTCCGGAGGAGTATTTAGGAAACCGTTTAGGTATGCATACCAAGTGGCACCTCCAAATGTAGTTGTTTCTCCTTCTAAGATGAATGTACTATATCTTGGTGTTGATAATCCTGTGGAGATATCTATATCGGGAATTGCTTCTAACCAAATATCTGCTCAAATTAGCCGAGGGCGTATAACACGTGTTGGGGAGACCTTTATTGCAACGCCATCTCAGGGTGCTAATAACTGCTCAATAACCGTTTTTGCTGACATCGATGGTGTAAAGAAAAATATGGGAAGCAAAGAGTTCCGTATTAAAACAGTACCTGCGCCGCTGCCTTCTATTAGTGGTGTTACAGGAAAGATGGTTGACAAAAACGTTGTGGCAAATGCTCTT
Organism: Bacteroidales bacterium; assembly: GCA_016931855.1. GTDB lineage: Bacteria > Bacteroidota > Bacteroidia > Bacteroidales > Tenuifilaceae > UBA5206. The sequence goes on along the minus strand of JAFGDZ010000053.1, from coordinate 57,995 downwards.
GGTGTTGTAGCTCAAATGCCTCCAGATTTTGACTTTGACATGAAATATACTGTAACTACTTTTACAATATCGGCAGCAATTGGTGGATTTACTAGGGAAGAGACTGCAAAGGGACAGATGTTTACTGATGGGCAGAAGCGGATTATGAATGGATTAAAATCTGGCGATAACTTGACCATCACGAATATTAAAGCCGTTGGTAACGATGGTATTGTAAAGGATCTGAACGACTTAGTGTACAAGATTAGATAAAAGGATTGCCTTATGAGAAAGATATTTTTAGCAGGCTTTGCTTCGGTTCTATTGCTTCAAGCATTTAATGCAATTGGGCAAGATGTAACGGTGAATAGCAAGAAACTTGATGGCATTTATGTTAGGGAAACCATTCCCCAGCGTGTACCAATACCTTATCCTCATTTAAGGGAATCTGATATGCTGTGGACTAAAAGGGTATGGAGAATCATTGATTTAAAGCAAAAGATTAACCATCCACTTTACTATCCAACATCTCGTATGCAGGATAGAATAAGCTTAGTTCAACGCCTTGTTGATGCTATCAAGTACAATGAAATTACTGCTTACGACCCAGTTGATGACGAGTTTACAACCCTGCTGTCTTATGATCAGGTTGTGAGTAATTTTGGTGCTGTTGATAGGGAGGTTGTGCAGGAGAGCTTAACAACAGGGTTAGATACAACAATTGTAATTCCTGGTGAGTTTCGTTGGCAAGAGGTTACACAACTTCTAATTAAGGAGGAGTGGTTTTTTGATAAGCAGCACTCTACACTTCAGTCTAGGATTATTGGTATTTGCCCAATTAGGGTTTACTTAGATGTACTCTCTACTGGAGATGAGGATACTGATATTGGTGGCAAGATTAACCGTGCTCAACTTTTTTGGGTAAATTTTGATGAAGCACGTACTATTCTTGCTAATACTGCGGTATTTAATGAGTATAATGATGCGCAAAGGGTTTCTTTTGATGATTTATTCTTTAAGCGTAGGTTTAACTCGTACATTATAAGAGAGTCTAACGTTCATAATAATCGTTTGATTTCTGATTACACAATTGGTGGAATTCCAAATATGCAGGAGTCTGAAAGAATTAAAACCGAGATATTTAATTTTGAACACGATCTTTGGGAGTACTAGCCATAACTATTACAAAAAAGGCAGCCGTTAAGCTGCCTTTTTTTGTAGTGTGAACATCGGTTTATGTGTATCGTTCTCCCTTTTCTACAAGTACATCGTTAACAAATTTCTTTATCTCTTGCTCGTCCGATTTTTTGCATACCAGTAGAATATTATCGGATTCCACCACAATGTAATCCTCTAGCCCATGTAGAACAACAAGTTTATCTTTTGGAACATTAACTAGCGTATTTTTTAGGTTGTAGGTTAGAACATTATTACCTGTTATGCAATTTCCCGCTAGATCTTTTTTAGAGTGAGCATAAAGAGACCCCCATGTTCCCAAATCGGACCATCCAAAATCTGAGCATATAACAAATACATTATCCGCTTTCTCCATAACACCGTAGTCGATGGACACATTACGACACTCTGAATAAACAGACTCTATTATTGCTGATTCAGTTTCGGAGTCAAAACTCTTGGCTGCTTCGGCAAAGAGTGTGTTTACCTCAGGGAGATGCGCCTCAAAAGAGCTAACAATAGATTTTAAGGACCAAATAAATATTCCTGAATTCCAGAAAAACTCACCACTCTCAAAGAATACCTTAGCAAGTTCATGGTTCGGTTTTTCGGTAAAAGTCTTTACCTTAAATAGGTTCTTTATACCCGCCTCAGGTTTTTTGCATGCCTGAATATAGCCGTACCCTGTTTCTGGCCTGTCGGGTTTAATGCCTAGTGTTAATAGGGCATCATGTTGGGTTGCAAACGTAATTCCCGAGTCAAGAACCTCAACAAACTCATCCTCGTTCATTATTAGGTGGTCGCTAGGAGCCACAACAACAACTGCATTGGGGTTTCTTTGTTTAATTTTATAGTTTGCAAACGCAATACACGGGGCGGTATTTCTGCGCATTGGTTCGAGCAGAATTTGTGAGTCGGATATTTGGGGCAGGTGCTCCCTAACCTGATCCTTGTAAATAGAACTGGTTACAATTAGAATATTCTCGGCAGGGCAAATCCTTGTCATTCTTGCAAAAGTTTGCTGAATAAGAGATTGTCCTGTACCCAAAATATCTAAGAACTGCTTGGGCCTGTTATTGCGGCTTAGAGGCCAGAATCTGCTGCCGATGCCTCCAGCCATAATAACGCAGTAAATGTTCTTTCTTTCTATCATGATAAATCTTTAGTATAATGGTTATAGCTTATTTCCGTTGTATGGCTTATGTAATATGCCTTTTAGGGTTATTCCCCTACATGGAATAGCTGTTACAAATTTAGCAAACAAAACAAGAGGTTAAGTAAAAAAACTTAAATCGTTTGGGTTTCCTATATTTGTACTGAAATTGGGTTTGGGAAAAAACGATAATGACTATGTACACTATGCGATTCTTTAATACGTTGGGCTCTTACATCCTCTTGCTGGGGAAAGTTTTTGCCCGTCCCGAGAAAAAGAAGATCTATTATAAGCAGGTTGTAAAGGAGATAGAGAACTTAGGCCTTAATTCCATTGGGATTGTAGCTATAATTTCTTTTTTTATGGGGGCTGTTATAACTATTCAAACAGCCTATAATACAGAGAATCCTCTTCTGCCTTCTTACCTAATTGGGTTAGCTGCTCGCGATAGCATTCTGCTGGAGTTCTCATCAACAATTGTTGCGCTAATACTAGCGGGTAAGGTTGGATCGCAGATTGCCTCTGAGCTGGGTACAATGCGCGTAACGGAGCAGATTGATGCCCTTGAAATAATGGGCGTTAACTCCGCAAGTTACCTTATACTCCCTAAGATTGTGGCAGCACTACTTTTTAACCCATTTTTGTGCATGCTAAGTATGATTGTTGGCGTTTTAGGTGGGTGGATTGCTGGAGTTGCTGCAGGTGTTGTTTCTTCGCAAGAGTATATTAACGGAATTCAATACGCTTTTATTCCCTACTACATACTGTACGCTATTATAAAAACAGAGGTTTTTGCCTTTATAATTACATCGGTGTCATCTTATTACGGTTACAGTGTAACGGGCGGCTCATTGGAGGTTGGCAAGTTTAGCACTAAAGCAGTAGTATCAAGTAGCGTTGTAATTCTACTGTTTAACCTGATACTTACCCAAATGCTACTCTCATGATAAGGGTTGACCACATTCTAAAGTCGTTTGATGGCCGCGTTGTGCTTGATGATATATCTGCTGTTTTTGAGCCTGGTAAAACTAACCTGATTATTGGTCAGAGTGGTTCGGGAAAGACCGTTTTGCTAAAATCAATAGTTGGGCTACACGCTGTTGATGAGGGGTTAATATATTACGACGACATTCTTTTTAACAAGCTTGATTTTAGGGAGAAAAAAGCGCTACGCAAGCAGGTGGGAATGCTTTTCCAAGGGGGGGCTCTTTTCGATTCTGCTACTGTTGAGGAGAATGTAATGTATCCGTTGGAGATGTTTACCGATATGAGTGAGGATGAGATGCGCGAGCGGGCAAACATCTGCCTTAAGCGGGTAAATATTGTAAATGCCAATAACCTTTACCCTTCGGAAATTAGTGGGGGAATGCAAAAACGTGTTGCTATTGCGCGCGCCATTGCCCTTAATCCGAAGTACCTCTTTTGCGATGAGCCCAATTCTGGATTAGACCCACGAACCTCAATTGTTATTGATAATCTGATTAAGGAAATTACTGAGGAGTACTGCATGACCACAATTGTTAATACCCACGATATGAACTCGGTAATGGGGATTGGCGATAAAATCATATACATATACCAAGGGAAAAAGTGGTGGGAAGGAACAAAAGAGGAGATTCTGCAAAGCGATAATGTTGAGCTTAACGATTTTGTATTTGCTTCAAAGCTGGCCAAAAGGCTTAGATACGGCGATTAGACCTTGATTTAGGATACAATACTCCTTATAAGCATCGGTTTTCAACCGGTGCTTTTTTAGTTTATTAAACCATGTTTTCCTGAATAAACCCTTGCTACTTGGGGCGGTTTGTTGTAACTTGATTGTGTTTGAATATTAGCAGAGCTGCCGTTTTCCTAGCCCTTTTGGAGGTTTTGTTGTGCGAGGCAGCTACTTATAATTAGTATAAATTATTCTTTCCCTTTTTGATTTAAATGGTTACGCATATATTTATATATGAATAAGTATATGTGAAATATTGCTAATGTCAAGTAAATCAAATGTTTTACTATGAGGCGCAAACTAATACCATTCTTAATTATTGTTATAGTCCCTCAGATATTTCTGGCCATCGCTATTTTGAGCAAATCGGATGGTGATGGAGCAACGCAAATAGAGGAGCTAAAGCAACGGGTTCTTTCTAAACCCCAAAAAGCGGTTGACCATGGTCAATTTGCCGAGTTGCACAAGGACTTTAAAACCCCACAAGAGGTTACTGCCGCTTGCTTGGCCTGCCATACGGGTAGGGCAAAAGAGGTAATGTCCACACATCACTGGTTGTGGGAGCGGGAATCGTTTATTGAGGGCAGAGGGGTTGTGTCTCTTGGGAAAAAGAACCTGCTAAACAACTACTGTACAGGAATACGGAGTAGCGAGGGAAGCTGTAACAAGTGCCACGCTGGCTTTGGTTGGGGCGATAAGTCCTTCGATTTTACCAATGAGCTTAATGTGGATTGTATTGTTTGTCACGACAATACCGAGACTTACGAGAAAGCCTCGGGAGGCTCTGGCTACCCATACATGGAAGGGCCGCTTAAGCCCGATTATAAGCACATTACAGCTAATATAGGTAAACCTACAAAGTACAACTGCGGGTATTGCCATTTCTATAGTGCAGGAGGAAATAACATTAAACACGGGCACCTAGAGGAGGCTTTACTTGACTGTAGCCGCGATGTTGATGTGCATATGACCACTGAGGGTATGGATATGAGCTGTACCGATTGCCATGAGACCAAAAACCATGTGATGAATGGCCGTTACTACGGAACCGCCTCTAACGACTACAATAGGGCTACCTGTGAGCAGTGCCATGGCGATTTCCCTCACGAAAAGAGCATCCTTAATGAGCATAGCATAAAAGTAACCTGCCAAGCCTGCCATATCCCAGTATATGCTAAGGTGAACTCAACCAAAATGTACTGGGATTGGTCCACTGCAACAGGCATGAGAGACGGGCAACCCTATGAGGAAACAGACTCGTTGGGTAATAAAACCTATCAGTCCATTAAAGGAACGGCTCAATGGGCAAACAATGTTAAACCAGAGTATGCTTGGTTTAATGGTCAGGCTAATCACACGCTTATTACCGATTCCCTAACAGAGTTCCCCGTTAAAATAAACACCCTTTATGGTGAGTACAACGATCCTACGGCAAAGATTTGGCCAGTAAAGATTCACCGTGGAAAGCAGCCCATGGACAAGAACTACAAGCGTTTGCTCCAAGCAAAGCTCTGGGATGACGAGAAGAACAAGGGTGCCTTATGGGTTGATTTTAACTGGGAAGAAGCGCTAAAAGAAGGCATGGAGTACATAGAGGTACCTTATAGTGGCGAGTGGGAGTTTGTAGAAACAGAGATGTACCTACCAATTAGCCACATGGTATCGCCAAAGGAGAGTACGGTTAGCTGCAACGAGTGCCATACCAGAGAGAACTCACGCCTTGCTGGGCTCACCGATTTCTATTTGCCTGGACGCGATAGGAATAAAACCGTTGATTTAGCTGGAACGCTAATCATCGTTCTATCTATGCTAGGTGTAATGGGGCATGGTGCGCTGCGAGTACTGGCATCGAAAAAGCGAAAAGAACAACAACAGAACTTATAGGAGAATAGTTTATGGCCACAAAAACATATATATACAAGATTTTTGAGAGGTTTTGGCACTGGACGCAAGCCTTTCTAATCCTCTTTTTGGCGCTAACGGGGTTCGAAATTCATAGCTCATTCTCATTAATGGGCTTTGAAAGTGCCGTTTACTGGCACAACTTTGCCAGCTGGGCGTTAATTGTGCTTATCATTTTTGCAATATTTTGGCACTTTACTACTGGTGAGTGGCGGCAGTACATTCCCACAAAAGCCTTTATTAGAGACCAGATTCGCTATTACATTACAGGTATTTTTAAGAATGCACCGCATCCAACCAAAAAATCGGTGTACAATAAGTTTAACCCGCTTCAGCGGATTATATACCTTGGGCTTAAAGTGTTAGTTATTCCAGTTCAGGTGGTAACGGGTATCCTTTATATGTTTTACCGATATCCGCAAGGAGGTAAAATAGAGATTATTAATGTTGATGGACTTGAGATTATAGCCATTGTGCATACCATTGGTGCATTTGCCCTTGTGGCGTTTGTTATTGCACACGTTTACCTAACCACAACGGGCAAAACCCCGCTAGAGTCTATTAAAGCAATGATTACTGGCTGGGAAGAGCTTGAGCACGATGAAGAGGAATCATTGAGCAATGGGGCTAATGCTGAAAGAAAATAGAACGCTATGAAAAGACTACTACCTCTCATTTTATTTGGCTTTGTTGCGGTTGGCCTTACCATGTGTAAGCCAGCGGTTACTCCTAGTGCATCAATTTCTGATGAAGCGGCATTCGACTCGTTAATTACATATATTGAAAGGAGCGGCGATATTATTAACGGCCCTAGCACACCGGCTCTAATGTCGGCACAGGAGCTTTACACGCATCTAGATAGCGGCTATTTAGTTGTTGATATACGCAATGAGGAGGCGTTTGCCGCAGCACACATTGAGAATGCAGTGAACGTGCCCCTTGAAGGGCTTCTCCACTTTTTTGAGAATAGGGTTGATGCGAATGGATTTAAGAAAATAGCAATTACTTGTTACTCAGGGCAAACCGCCTCGTATGCAACCTCTTTAATTCGTTTGTTAGGATACAGCAACGTTTACGCCTTAAAGTGGGGTATGGGAGGCTGGACCGAGGATGGCTCCGTTTGGGCAAAGCGCATATCGAGCCGCTACGAGCCCTTGGTAGAGCAAACGGATAATATGCAGAATCCTGCAGGAAAATTCCCTGGGCTGCTGGTTAAAAACCGCACGGGCTATAGCATACTTAGGGAACGTGTGCAGCAGGTTTTGGCCGATGGTTACGATGTTGCCAACATAAAACCCGATACGCTCTTTGCTCCTAATCACGGTTTTTATGTGGTAAACTACTGGCCTAAACCTGATTATATGGTTGGCCATATTCCTGGTGCAGTTCGCTATCAACCTAAAAGCAGCTTAAAGCGCTCAACCCAGCTAAGCACCCTTCCAGCCGATAGCCCCATTGCGGTTTACTGCTATACAGGGCAGCATAGCGCCTTTGTAACGGCTTACCTAAGGGTGCTTGGGTACGATGCCAAATCGCTATCGTTTGGAGCCAACGGCTTTATGAATGGGCTCATGCTAAAGGCGCATATCCATAGCGCATTTACTCCTGCCGAGATTGTTAACTTCCCCGTTGTTGCAGGGAGTAACGGCAGTGTAGCAAAAGCGCTAGAACCCCAAGTTAATGTTGTAGAGAAACCACGTGGTGGCTGCTAAATCATCAAAAAAATGGAAACAAAGAGCAAATATCTAAATCCATACGTAGCCGGAGTTTTACTAGGCTTAGTGCTTTTGGGTGCAATTTATGTCTCTGGCCGAGGGTTGGGGGCTAGTGGAGCATTTAAAGATGTTGTAACGGCAACGCTAAATAAGGTTGCGCCAAGTCATGTAGCCGAAACGCCATACTGGGCAAGCCGTGTTAGCCAGGGTGAGCATCCGCTTAAGTCTTGGTTGGCACTAGAGGTGCTAGGGGTGTTAATTGGCGGCTTTATTTCAGGTGCGCTATCGGGGCGGCTAAAAATTACCGTTGATAAAGGGCCTCGAATAACCTCATCAACCCGCATTGTGTTTGCCATACTGGGAGGAATTCTGTTTGGATTGGGCGCTCAGCTTGGTCGCGGCTGTACCAGCGGTGCGGCTCTTAGCGGCATGGCGGTGCTATCGTCGGCAGGTTTTATTACCATGATGGCGATTTTTGGCACTGGATACCTTGTTGCCTACTTCTTTAGAAAGCTCTGGATATAGTAATTGCTAAACGATATTATTATGGGACCATTAATACCTACAGGAATTGTTGGAATGGAGTGGGATCTGTTTTTCGCCTTCTTCATTGGAATAGCATTTGGCTATGTACTTGAACAGGCTGGATTCTCATCATCGCGTAAGCTGGCTGGCGTTTTTTATGGCTACGATTTTGTTGTGCTTAGGGTGTTCTTTACCGCAGCCATCACGGCCATGACGGGGCTACTCTTAATGAATCATCTGGGGATGATTGATATTAGCCTTGTTTACATTAACCCCACCTTTTTATGGTCGGCAATAGTTGGGGGTGCAATTATGGGCGTGGGCTTTATTCTGGGTGGATTTTGCCCAGGAACTAGCGTAACCGCAGCGGCAATAGGTAAAATTGACGCATGGGCTTTCCTGCTTGGAATAGGCATAGGTATTCTAATTTTTGGAGAGGCATTCCCTATGTTTGAAGCGCTATACAACGGCTCTAGCTTAGGGCCAATTCTGGTGTTTGAATCGCTTGGGATATCGGCCGGATGGTTTGCATTTATTCTAATTGCTGTGGCGCTGGCTGCTTTTGGCATTACGGCTGCAATTGAGCAAAAGGTGAATAAGGAGAATGCGCTTGAGGATGCAAAGGGTATGAGCTACGTGTTACCTGTAACCATTGCGCTTATTGTGGGTGTAATGCTAATTTTTATTCCTTACGAGAGGGTAACATCTATTAAAGAGCTGCCAAAGATCGAGTTTAACGAGGTTGTGATGTCTGGTAAGCATTACATTACCCCCGATGAGGTTGCTTATAAGCTTATTTACGATTATCATCCTATAGTGCTTGTTGACGTTCGCGATGCAGCCGACTTTGCAGAGTTTACCCTGCCAGGCTCCATAAACATCCCTGCTAACCAAGTTACCAGCAGGGCTTGGCAAACGGCGCTAAGCAACAAGGAGCAAAAGGTTGTGCTTTACTCAAACGGAACCGTTTTAGCCGAGAAAGCCTGGATGATGGCAGTGAGGCTGGGCTACGATAATGTTTACGTGCTTAAGGGCGGTTTAAATGGCTTTTTCGACAACCTAACCCAAAACCCGAAACCCAAAACCTATAAAATGGAGGCGCAATCGGCCTATGCATTTAGGGAGAGGGTTAGGACAATATTTAAAGAGGGCAAGGCTGACATTGCAACCAGAAAGCAGGCAACGGTGCCATCTGTAAGTCCTAAATCGGAGGTTAAGGTTGCAAGCCGTGGCGGTTGTTAACCAAGTTTAGGTAAGCACGCATAAGCCGGAAACGGTAGTATAAACACAAATATTTCTCAGATGAAAAGCAGCAAAACGCTAACCATAATAGTACTTGTTTTTACAGGTTTTTTCCTAATAGGGATCATTGGAAAGGCGGTGCTAACAAGCGGGTACAAGCAATCGGCCACGAATATTGCCAAGGAGCTAACTAGTGAGCAACGGTTCATTAACATAGCCCAATTACATGCGCTAATAACCAGCGGCGAGCAGCACTTGCTAATTGATGTAAGGGACTCTACCGAGTACAAGAAGGGAAGGCTGCCCAATGCGGTTAACCTACCCATTTCGGAGCTATTTAGCGCCGATTATGCTGATATACGGGAGTCCAATATCTCCCGTAAAATTCTTTATGCCGCCTCGGAAGCCGATGCCGTAAAGGCACTTGTTATGCTAATGCATGAGGGGTATCCCAACTTTATTGTGCTAACAGGTGGTTACCCAATAGCCCAGAGTAGCCTTATTGATACCCAAAATCCATCGGCTTGGTATAGCAACGATGAGAAAATGCGTTACAACTACAAGTCGCTATTTAAGGTTGGCCCAAGTACGGAAGCGCCACATGTTGCTGCCGATAAGGTTGTAGATATAAGCAATAAGCCCCGTGGTGGTTGCTAGCAAAGTTTTTTATTAAGCCTAACACTTACTAGGTGTGGCACAAAAAGAGAAGGCTGCCCTTGTTTCCATTGGGGCAGCCTTCTCTTTTACATGTTGATATGTTACGTGCGATAGGTATTAGTCAACCTCTTCGTAATCTACATACTCACCAAGATCCTTCGAAACCATTTTGCTGTTATCGGGTTGCCCCTCAACGGTTATTTCCCCCTCATTCTTAGGCTTGCCATAGCCCTTTTGTTGCTGCTCAAACCTACGGCCTAGTCGTTTAAGCAGGTATGCCAAAAGGAATCGGCTAAAGATTCCTAGCAGCGCAAAGATTATAAAAAGAATGGCAAGGAATTTAAGTATGGCCATGTTATTTGTGAATTAAACGGTTAGACTTGCGATGTTAAATAAAAAACGGTTGGTTACTGTACCGCATAGTTAAGCAGTAATCCCGAAGGAGAACCTGCTACCAAATTAAACTTACTACGCGTATTGGCAAACTGCCCTATGCTAAACGGAGTATCGCCCCGTAGCGGGAATCCCTCATAAATGGAGCCACTACCGTTTACCAGGTATATTTTACTCTCTCTGTTACAGGTAATGCCAAGCTTACGATCCCTTCCACCAAAGTTAAAGTAGATAACCTTGGGTAGCGGCTCGCTATCGAACCCAATATCGAAAAGCGGCTTTTGGTTACTTCCAAAAACGCATAGCTTTTTATTATCGAGAAATATAAAGTCCTTTCGGCCATCGGCATTAACATCCTGGTAATCGAAAAAGTGCTTTGCGGAGAAGGCTTTAAGGGGAAGATCGTCAACCTGTCCATCAAAGTAAATAAACTTAACTACACCTAGGGTATCAGTTGTAACTAGTCGTGCAGGGGTTCTTTCCGATCCATTTTCAAGTACAAAGCTGCTAGACTTAGCCTTGCTAAAAAAGCGGCTGGGCTTTACGCGCTCGTCGCCCTGCCTGTCGAGAATGTAGGGCCTATTATCGTCGGCAAACACAATATAGTCCTTCCCCTTATCCCTAAAGTGTTGTATTTGCTCGGTAACAATGCGTTCGCTCTTGTCAAATTTCCAGCCTGTTACCAAGCGACCCTTGCCATCGTAGGCATAAACGCGCCTATCGGCACTAGCAACAAATATGCGGTAATCCCGGGTTCCCTCGTAATCGAACACAGCAATGGCGTTGGCAGCCTCGGAGCGAAGCTTAACGGGGAATCCCTCAACATCGTTCCCGTTACGGTCAACAGCCCAAAGGTACGATGCGGTGTTAAACACCAGTTGCAGCTTGCCATTCTTGTACAGATCCAGCTGGTTAACCTCGCCCATTATGGACTCGGGGAGCTTGCGTTTCCAAAGAACGCGACCCACATCGTTAATAAGGTAAATATTGTTATGCAGATCCTGAACAAAAATCTCCCTATTGTTGGTATTGTGGTTTACTACAAGTTGCGGTTTCATGGCAAACGATGTGTCGAGACGAGTTTCCCAAACCGTTTGCGGGTGGTCAACCTGCTCCGATGAGAACCGCGTGGCAATGTTGGTAAAAACCATGTCGCTGCCGCCGTTTAGCTGAAAGGCAATGCCCTGTAGGTTTGCCAGCGCTTGGCTATTATCTGCCAGCTCTTTGGCGTATTTGGGCGATAGGAACTCGTTAAATACAGCTTGTGCGCGGATAGGATTTAGGTACAGGAAAAAGTTGGACTCTGCCGATAGCAGCTCGCTAAACTCTTTGTACAGGTTATCAGAAGCAAGTTGCTTGTTATGTACGTTGGATAGTACAAAGCGGGATATTGCCTCGAACGAGGAGCCAAACACCACAAAATCGTCGATAAATGTGTAGCTGGTTGCTGACACTTGGCTAAAAAGGGATCCGAATAGTGTGTTAAAAAGCCCATCAACAGGGAATTTATAAATATCGATGTTCTTTTCTCTATCAACCCTAAACGTATTCCGATACGATGAGCCATTTATACCCTGCTTTTGCGCATAAGCGTTAGCTGCACCAGAAAGGGTTTGCTGCGCTAGGCTTTTGCTTCGTGCTTGGGCTACCACAAACCAGCAATCGGCGTAGCTTAGCCCCTCAAACGGAACGTAAACAAGGGCAAGTTCCTTTCCAAAGAACGATGAAACCAGCTCCTGTGCATCGGTACCAAGTTCGCGGTTTAGCTTTGATATTGCCGCTGAATAGCTGCTGAGCTTGCCCTGCCGGTCTAAGTACGCACGGTAGTCGCTTAGGTAGTAATCCAAATTACTTATACCCATAAAGGCAAAGGCTCCAACCTGCGTAGGCACAACGCTATGGAAGTTTGTAGAGACAGTTCTTTGCCGGGAGAACACCCTTAGAAAGGCGTTAAGAGAGTCAGGGGCTTGGGCAAAGCCGTTAAGCAGAACGGCATCGCTTTTAAGGAACAAATCCAGTTCAATCCAGTTTGCCAAATCGGATTGTTCGGCAAAGGCCTTTTTGTAATTGCCCGAGGCCAGGAACCCAAATGTTTTGGGGAACTTTTTGGTGTTGATAAAGATGTTGCCATCAACGCGGCTTCCCATTGTTTTGGCAATGGCCATAAAGCTGGGATTGCTTTGCAGCGACGCGCCTTCGTTTAGCTGTCGTATTGATGCTTGCGCAATAAGTTTGCTGTTGCTGCATAGCACAATGCCCTTTTGGTAGGCAATGTAAAACTCATGGTTACTAGCTGAGTCGCCCTTGCTAACATGGTAAAATGCTGCGCCAGAGTAGCCGATGTCATCAATAAGGTAGCTGCCAACGGTAAGCGACTTAATAAGCTCCGCTAGGTCCGATTTTGAGAACTCCACAGGCAGTGCGGCAGCGGCTAGTGTGCCAAGGCTCTCTTTCCCCTCCTGGTGAACAGATAGGTAGATGGGGTTATTCTGTAATAGCTGATTAAATCCCGATGAGCGTTTGGCTAGTGTATCGATGCTGACTAGAAACTGGTTGGCGCTGTTTGCTGCGCTAACGCTAATAAGTGTTTCCCAAACCTTGTTGTTCTCTTTTAGTGCCGAAGAAAAGGAGTGGTACTTCTCAATTTTTGCAATAATGGCTGCATCAATAGGGATTGCGTAAAGGGGATTGGTGCGCGCATCCTTTTTTGTGTTAAGCCAGAAAAATAGGGATATTAACCCAGTTGCAAGAATAGTTATTGCAAGAATGATGAGTATTACAATTCTTTTGATTCCCATAGTTTATTTAAACACCTAGGTTAGCTGATTATTTGCATGAATGGTTTACTCAAGGATTGCTTTTGTGGGCTAAAAACCTTGTAAAAACAGGCTTTTTCTTTGTTGGTAAACACAATACTACAAAAATAAGAGGATTATTGAGGGCTACCCAAAAAAAATGGACTAAAATGGTTAATGAGTAGCTGTAGAAAACAATCAGCCTACCACGGCGCTTAGCGGGATAGGCTGATAATTATTTATAGCACCACACTTACAAGTTGGCAAGCAAGGGCTTTTTATTCAGCAGAACGCTATTAACCAAAAGGCTCCCAGTTTTTCGCTAATCCACCAATTCCTGTTTCGCGGTAGGCAACCTGAATGTCCCTACCCGTTTCGGCCATTGTTTTTACGGCCTTATCAAACGATATTTTGTGTCCCCCATCCGATGAAAGTGCATAAACAGCACAAGAGTAGGCCTTGTTGGCAGCAATGGCGTTGCGCTCAATGCATGGAATTTGAACGTAGCCCAGCACGGGGTCGCAGGTTAGGCCAAGGTTGTGCTCCATACCCATCTCGGCAGCGTACTCAATTTGGTTTGGTGATCCGCCAAGAATTTGTGCCATTGCAGCAGAGGCCATTGCGCAAGCAGTACCAATCTCGCCCTGGCACCCAACCTCGGCACCAGAAATAGAGGCGTTCTTTTTGGTTAGGTTTCCAATTAAGCCAGCCGTAGCCAATCCGCGAAGAATTTTTCCCTCGCTAAGCTGCTCCTCTCGGTTTAGGTAGAACAGAACCCCAGGCAGCACCCCCGATGATCCACACGTTGGCGCAGTAACAATGCGTCCTCCTGAGGCGTTCTCTTCAGAAACGGCAAGAGCAAAGGCAAATAGCAGCCCCACGTTCTTAATGGTTCCGTGGCTGTTCATAGCCTTTGTGTATTGGGTTGATGCCCTTCGGGCAAGCTTAATGGGGCCAGGCAGCACGCCCTCGTTATCGATACCGCGCTTAATGGTATCCTTCATGGTTGACCACACATCGTGCAGAAAATCCCAAATCTCGGGGCCCTCGTTATCCTCAACAAACTCCCAAAGGGTTTTGCCCTCACGCTTACACCAGTGAAGGATATCGGACATGTTATCGAGGCTATATATCTCGTTGTTGTTAAGAATGCCATTCTTATCGCGAAGGTCGCCACCTCCAATGCTGTAAACCTCCCAGGTGTCAATCACCTTTTCGGGCTCGCCAGCAAGGGCTTCAAACAGCAACCCGTTGGGATGCAAGGGAAGAGCTATATCGGGTTGCCAAACAATCTCAACATCATTGGGTAAAAAGCTTTTTTGCAATGCAATATCAGTGTGGTGGCCCTTACCTGTTAATGCTAAGCTTCCATATAGCGTAACCCTAAACTTGTGAATATCGGGGTTACGTTTTGCAAACATGTCTGCCGCTCTAACAGGGCCAATGGTGTGGCTGCTCGATGGCCCGTAACCAAACTTAAAAATCTCCCGAATCGATAACATACTACCCTCCCCAATCTATTAAAAAATGAATATTAAATTCGGTGCAATGTTACAACGGAATAACAAACCCACCAAATTGTATGGTAGTTTAATGTGTATCTTTACAACATATTTAATAAAATTAAACTCATTAATAACAAGTATGTTAACCAGTGGTTGTGGGTGGCTTTAAAGATGATTTACAACAGCATTAGTTTTTTTTGTAGCAAAATGGTTGTTGTCCATTCCCCTTGTTGGTAACTTGCACATTCAAATTAAGCAATAATGCAAAAAAGGTTGTGGGTTCGCGCTACGCTTGACCTAGTAGTTTTATTCCTATCATTTTGTACGGCAATTCTCCTTAAAGGGTCATTGATAAGATCCTATCTCGATAATTATGCCTACCCACTTATAATCTTCTCCTCTATATGGGTTGTAAGCTCATTTGCCCTTGATAAGTACATTTTTGAAGATAAGCGGTTTAGGTTTATTGCACGCGATATTTTTATAGCAAATCTTATAACCCTCTCTGCCGTTGTAATTCTAATGTACTTGCTTCGGGAATTCCGTTTCTCAAGAACCGTTCTGTTTGGAACGTTTACTATAGCCACAGCTGTAGAGCTGGGCATTGGGTTTCTTCTTAGGGTTTTTGTAAAAACAATAACCATTGAGGAGCAGGCTCCTATGCCGAGAAGCCTTTTGCGCAAAAGGCAGAAGGAGAAGGCAGCGCACGCCGAACCAGAGGCTACCACAGCAGCAAAACCTCACACCAAGAGCCAGGAGCTATTTATTAAGCGGGCAATTATAGAGGAGCTGGGGCGCGATGGGTTTTGTTTTGTTAGCGAAAGTGTTGACCTCTTTGTAGAGTCAACGCTTGTTATATCAACCACCACACTCTTTAATATTGAGAGCCAGCCTAACAAGCGGTATAACGCCATTGTTAACATAAAAAGAGTTAACGACATACGCTATATTAACAAGTTCTTTGAGGCTGTAAACTCAAAAATTCCCAAGGGTGGATTCTTTTTGTGTAGAGTTGAGACCAAGGATTTGCGGAAGAAAAGGATTCTATCAAAGTTCCCTCCAGTGCTAAACTACATATACTACACCTTCGATTATATTATAAAGCGCGTATTCCCCAAGTTTGGCCCAACCAAGGGGATCTACTTCTTTTTAACCCGTGGAGAGAATAGGGTTATTAGTCGTGCCGAGCTTTTGGGTAGGCTATACTCCTGCGGGTTTGGGGTAGCAAAGGATGTTTTTATTAATGGGTCGTACTATGTTTTGGCGGTAAAGCAAAAGCAGCCAGCGTTTGACCTAGAGCCCACTTACGGCCCGCTTATTAAGCTTAAGCGAGTGGGTAAGGACGGGAAAACAATTAAGGTTTATAAGATGCGAACCATGCATCCTTATGCGGAGTACCTTCAGGAGTATGTATTTGAGAAAAACGCGTTGCAGGATGGGGGTAAATTTAAAAACGATTTTAGGGTATCAACAATAGGCAAGATAATGCGTAAGCTCTGGCTCGATGAGCTCCCCATGTTTATTAACCTTTTTAAGGGCGATGTAAAAATTGTGGGCGTACGCCCGCTTAGCCAGCACTACTTTAGCCTTTATACTCCAGAACTGCAGCAGTTACGTATTAAGCATAAGCCAGGTTTAATACCTCCTTTTTATGTGGATAACCCCAAAACGCTAGAGGAGATAATGGAATCGGAAAGGAAGTACTTAGAGCAGTACGAGAAACACCCGTTTAGAACCGATATCAAGTACTTCTTCCTGGCTATCTATAATATTGTAATTAAACATTACCGTAGCAATTAGCTTTTTAGCACATCGGGTTAGCTGTTTTTAACGTGCTATACTCCTCTAGTATAACCTGTTTGCCTTACTTTTGGTTTTGTGCCCTAAGGCACCTAGCCGTTACTTTAACCCTAAATTTAATTACCATGAGTAAGTATATTACAAGTTTTGGTACCGCCCTTTTTACTGTAGTCATGCTTTTTGCTACAGCTGGCGGATTAAAGGCACAGAACACCGATTCCAAGAGAATAGTTAGAATTATTGAAGCCGATAGCACCGGGGAACGAGTTATTAAGGAGATTGAACTAAATAGCAAAACCGATAAGGTTAGCGTTGATAGGGACAATAGCTCCATAATAATTGATATTGATGCCATAGGAAAATCGCTGCAGCAGGCATTTGAGAGCCTAGCGTTATCGCTCGACTCAATGACACAGAACCTTCCTAAGGTTAGGGTAGAGTCTAGTTTTGACGACGATTACTTATGGGCAAAGCGTAACGATGGTACTTTAGAGATAAAGATACCTCCATTTCCAGACTTTTACTTTTTTGAGGAGGAGGCGAAAGCCGATAGGGACTGGGAGAAAATACTAGAGGAGCTTGAGGAGGGAACGTTTAAGCCTGAGAACCACGGATTGTCGGCAAAGAGCAACTCGGAAAGCGGAAATTTTAAGGCATACTCGCATGGGACTAAAACCGAAGTAGCCGATAGCACTGCTCGCAAAAGCTATAAAATTGTGGTTATAGGAAAGAATGAGAAGTAGAAACCGTATTTATACAGAACAAAAAAGGGCGATGTAAATCGCCCTTTCTGTTAGTTGGAAGTAAGTACTGTTACTTCAAAGTAAATTCGGTGTTGCCAATAAGATTCCCATCCATGTATAGGGCAGCTTTATATACACCTTTAAGCAGCTCACCATTATTATCGTAGAATATACACATCTCCACGTCCTGATTTTGGTAATCAACCTCACGTTTAGCCGAGAATACAATCATTTGTCCCTCGAAGTTGAACAGGTCTGTTTCCGATTTGGCAAGGATATACTCATCGGGGCCAGTTATCCGAAGGAACACCTCTCTGTTACCTGCCTTCGCAATGGAATTCTCGTTAAGAGTAAAGCAAACCCTTATTTTTTCAACGCGTCGAGCGCGGGTAACCTCATTTCCTCTACGGTTTATTGCCATGGCAACAATATCGCGAGCCTTTATCACAGAGCCCTTCTCAACCTGGGAGCTTAGCTCCTCTGTTTTGGTTTCCAGCTCGGCAACCGTTTGCTTGGCGGTACTATAGTCTTGCTTAACCTTTATGTTCTCGGCAATAAGTTCCTGGTTAAGGGTGTTTAAGGAGTCAATATCTTGCAGCAAATCCTTCATAATAGCTCTAAGTGTACCCAGTTCCTTTTGGTACTCCTTAATTTTAGAGTAGCTAACGCGCTTAACCTTTTGGAGCTCATCGTACATTTGCTTAACGCGTTCCTGCTCTGCCAGTAGCTTGGTGTTTAATGAGTCGTTGTTTATTTGCAGAGAATCGTACCCCACCATTATGTTTTTGAGGTTGTTGGATATTGAGTCCTTTTCGGCGTTAAGCTGACTCTGTATTTCCTTTGATTCCTCCTGCTGCGCATAAAATAGGTATCCTAGCGCAACAACTATAATTCCTAGTACAATAATTAGCGCGGCAAGGAACGGAACAATCTTCGACTTTCCTGTTCCCTCTACGTTTGCTGGTTTATTCTCCATAATCTATTTTTCGTGTTGTGGTTTCCTTTTTAACGTAAATTACTCTGGTTGCATTGTGAGGGTTTGAAAAATATCCTCTAAATGGGTTCCTTTTTCTTCTAGGTGTACTAGTGTTAACCCTTTTGCAACCGCAAAGTTAAAGATGTTTGGGCGGATATCGGCGCCTAACTGGCTACTAACTATTGCCGACTTTGCGTTTATAGCTTTTACGTAGCTTACCCCTGCAATGCCTTTTAGCGTATCAAAATCTATATCCTGAGTAAACTCAACCTGTACCGATTGTCCCTTTGAACTGGAGAGTGCAAGAATCTCGCTGTTGCTACCGTCGGCTATTAGGTTTCCTCTGTTTATTATGATTATTCGCTGGCAAATGGCCTCAACCTCCTGCATGATATGGGTGGATAGCATAACCGTTTTCTCACGGCCCACTTCGGTAATAAGCCTTCGTATCTCAACAATTTGGTTGGGGTCTAGTCCCGATGTTGGCTCGTCAAGTATCAAGACTTCAGGGTCGTGCATAAGTGCTTGCGCCATGCCAACCCGCTGCCTATATCCTTTCGATAGCGATCCTATGCGCTTGTTCTGCTCGTAGCCAATTCCCGTTAGGTCAATTAGCTCCTTTACCCTTTGGTTCGATTTTGAGCCTAAGCCGTATATGCGTGCCACAAAAAGTAGATACTCCTTAACGTACATATCTGTGTAGAGCGGATTGTTCTCTGGCAGATAGCCAACATTGCGGCGGAAATCGTAATCGCTTGAAAAAATACTCGTGCCACTTACAAGAACTTCGCCTGTAGTGGGAGGGATAAACCCCGAGATTATTTTCATCATGGTTGATTTTCCCGCGCCATTAGGCCCCAGAAATCCAACCACTTGTCCAGTGTTTATGCTAAACGATACTCCGTTTAACGCCTTTTGCTCACCGTAAATTTTTGTGATATTCGATACCGTAATGGACATGCTGCACCTTATCTGTTTAAAATACAAACCTACTAAAAAAATGGATGCTTGCGCGCTAATTTACAATGTGTACATCAATGTTAGTTTGCAGATGGTGAACGTTTATTTGGACTTCAAATTCGAATTATAACGATTGATACATTGATGCGTTACTGCTCCGATGGAGATTGAATAAAGGCTATTGTTACTATTTGGCAAACCTTTTCTTGTTTCCGTTGTCCCTTTCTTCAATTTGCTTCCTATTTTTACACTAATTTAGATAGATAAAACAACGCTTATGCGCAAACTAATAGTAGCAATAACGCTAATCGTACTTTCTGTTACGGCTAAGTCGCAGGAGGTTTACCAGCATATTAGCAACAAGGGTGTTTACAACCTGCTCGATGAGCTGGCAAGTGCCGGCGTGATACACGTTAACGCATCGGTTAAGCCTTATTCCCGCATGTTTATTGCGCAAAGCCTTAAGCTGGCCAAGGAGCAATTTGAGCAGCTTACTCCACGTCAACAGGCCGAGGTGGACTTTTACCTAAAGGATTTTGGCAAGGAACTTAATCCCAACAAGAACTTTAAACGTAGGCTCGATGCGTTTTACTACAAGGACTCCCTTTTCTCTATTACCATTAATCCCATTATGGGCGTAATGGGCAATAGTAACGATAGCGGCCTTGTTTACCGCCGCTGGGTTGGTGCCGAGGCGTATGGTTATATTGGTAAGGGCTGGGGATTTTATGCCAGCTTACGCGATTTTTCCGAGAACCAGCTATTCACACGCCCAGAATATCTGGTGCAGGAGCAGGGTGGTAACTATAAAATTAACGGCAAGGGTGGCGAGTTTAGCGATATGCGTGGCGGTGTAACCTACTCGTGGCGATGGGGTTCATTTGGAGTGGTTAAGGATCACCTATCGTGGGGTAGCGGTTACAATGGAACCAACATTTTAAGCGGTCGCACACCTTCGTTTGCCATGATAAAGCTGCGCATAGCACCCGTAAAGTGGGCCGAGTTAAACTACATTCACGGCTGGTTAGTATCGGAGGTGGTTGATACCAACAGAACGTACTATGCTGGGCGTACAACCCGAAAAACCTACCACCCAAAGTACATCGCAGCCAACTTTTTAACCTTTACCCCCACAAAGCGATTTAGGGTGTCGGTGGGGAACTCCATCATTTACTCCGACATTGAGGTACAACCCGCATACCTTACCCCGTTCTTTTTCTACAAATCGGTAGATCATCACCTTAATGGAATGTCTAACCAAACAGGGCAAAATTCCCAGATGTTCTTCGATTTATCGGTGTACCCCTTCAACCGGGTTCACCTGTACTCAACCCTATTCTTGGATGAGCTGGCTCTTGCCGATATGTTCGATAAGGAGAACCAATCCAACTACCTCAGCATAAAAGCGGGAATGCGGCTAAGCAACTTGCCGTTTCGCAACGTATTCATAACAGGCGAGTACACACGCACCAACCCCGAGGTTTACAAGCACATTGTTAACACCACTACCTTTGAGAGTAACAAGTATAACCTTGGCCACTACCTAACCGATAACTCCGATGAGGTGTACCTATCGCTTGCCGTAAAGCCCTACCGTGGATTGCTGGTAAATATGTCGTACACAAAGTGCCGAAAGGGCCCTGCCTACGATGATCCCAACAGCACCCGCCGTGGTTTACCCTTTATGGAGAGCGTTGTGTGGGAATCGAGCACAATTGCCCTAGATATACGCTACGAGGTGCTAAACGATGGGTACTTGTTTTTAGGCGTATCGCAAAGCGATTACACTGGCGATGTTAAAACCTTTACCCCGCAGTTTAAGGCTGGCAAGCAGCTAAACATTACTTTTGGGGGAGCAATTGGTTTTTAATGGTTGATATATGCTAGGATAATGGGAATGCGCTTAAACAAATCGCTGCAACAGCTGGTGCTGGTCTTTTGCTATGCAGCAGGACGGGTTGTAGCCCTGCTAATACTGGTGTTGCTGCTACCGGTTTTGGTGGCTTTGTACATTGCATCATGGATAACCCTTGGCGAGCAGCCCTTCTTCTCACAGCAACGGGTGGGGCTAAATGGCAGGCTGTTCCGTGTGTATAAGGTTAGAACCGTTCCATCGCAGGAGGGACTGCCCATACCCAAACTATGCCAAAGTTTTAGGTTGATTCATGTTGATGAGCTGCCGCAGCTACTAAACATTGTTCTAGGGCAAATGGCTATTGTTGGCCCTAGGCCTCATGTACCGGAGCATGTTGCACAGTATTTACCTTGGCAGCGTAACCGCTTAAAGGTAAAGCCTGGTTTAACCTGTATTAGGCAGCTTTTATCGCCAAAACAGAAGCTGCAGTTTAACCAGCACCTTGAGCTAGACATTAAGTACATTGATACCTGGAGCCCACTGCTAGATTTGCAGATTCTTTGGCAGAGTGTTAAGATGGGGGGCTTTATATAATAGTTGTGCACAGTAAAAAGAAAATGAGAAACATACTGCTAATATTGATATTATTAAAACCAATGGTCGCATTGTCACAGGATACGATTTTATTGACTGGTAATGATTCTATTTTAATGATTCAACTCGCTAAGAATTTTCAGAAAATGGATTCATTACAAAAACTTATAGACTCCCTAGATAAAAGTAGCGATTCAATATATTTGTCTTTAACAAAACCAATTGTAAGTACTAGTAGTGATTTTAACTACCAAGAGATACTTCACGCAAAGAGAAAATTTGATAACCAATATCAAGATATTATTATTTCCAGCAACTTTCCAAACGACCTGCCAATTGATAGTATTCAAAATCATTTAATAATTGGATTTGGGCAAAAAATTCATCCAATTTACAAGATTCAAAAATTTCATAACGGCATTGATATTCAAGCTGAGAAAGGAACTCCTGTAAAAGCGACTTTATCTGGACAAGTTGAATTAGCGAAGGAATCACAATCTGGACATGGTAAACATGTGATTTTGAAATCTAATGATAACGTGAAAGTAATATTCGCTCATTTAGATTCTATCTATGTTAAGACAGGTGATTATGTAAATAAAGGAGATATAATTGGAAAAGTCGGCAATACTGGATTGTCTGTAAAAAACCATCTGCATTATGAAATTTTGATAAATAATGAGCCAGTTAATCCGATTTTTGCAACTTTTAACAGGTTTAGCGAAGCAGACTTGAGACTAATATTTACGCAAAATGGGATGACATTTGATTGAATATCTATAATTTACCGTGCATAGTATCATATATAAAATATTGGTGTTTAAGTGGATACATAAAACATTCTGCCCGCATCAGTTTTTGTAACGGTTGACAGTGACGAGCCCGCAAACCCCAAACATTTAATACATGCGCTCGTTGTCTGGTAACCAAAAGGTATTGTGCAACGAATAATTTCTTGTGCGACGAATATTTCTTCTATTTGATGCAAAACATGCAACGAATGAGTGTATTTATTCATCAAAACGAAAACGGGTCTAATTTCACATGGAATAATGATGAAGTAGTTTAATGATTTGATAAACAAGAACATTCTACAAAAAGAATTAGCAGTAGGACGGAGTACAAATTATGAACTCAAGAAATTAATATACCAACAGTTAACAAGCAGATGTGTCAGCGGATGGGTAGGAGTCCCGATATAATAAACAAGGAGAGGATAACGTCCTCTCCTTATCGGTTATAGCTATTTTGTATAGCAAAATTTATAGTGCAACTCCCAACCTAAATCCACCCACAAAAAGGGTTCCGGTGTAGCCATAGTCAAACGAGTTCTGGTTAAAGGTGTGGTAGCTGCCTTGCGGCCTATCGTACAGGGTGTACTTTATGCCAAAACCCACAAAAATGTCGGCATACATAATATCGGATAGGCTAAACTGGTAACCAGCAGTAACTCTACCCGATAATCCGTGCGTATTAATGTTTAGTTTTGCTTGTTGCTGCCTGTAAAAGGTAAGCCCATTCTCGGTGTATGGTTTCCAAATGTAATCGTCAATACCAATGGAAACAAAACGGTAACCGCCACCCCACGAGAGGTAAATGCCCTCACCGTGGTTTTTGCCCGTGAGAAAGGTTCGGGATAGCAGTTCTAGTCCGGCTCCTTTAAGCGATTCGTAGTCCTGGGTGCTGAGGTTATTGTTAGAGTCTTCGCCAGCATAGTAAAGCTGCGGAGCAAGCGTTAGCCATTTTCTGCTGTTCTTTTGCGCAAGGTCTATCTCAATGCGTACAGAGTTGTTAAGGATGTGCTGCGGAACGCCCATAACCATATACCTGTAGCTCTTCTCCTGTGCAAATCCCAATAGGGAGAAGGTGCAAAGAACAATTATTGTTGTAAGTAGTTTGTTCATAGCGGTTACTATTCTTTATGGGTTATGGGTTTTTGTTTTATAAACGATAGCCTAACACCCAGCAATATTATATTCCCAGTATAGCCGTAATCTAAATAGCCACCCTTAAAGCGGCTAATGCTATTGGCATTGGAGGTGTAGAACGAGTGTCTAAAGCCTAGCCCCGCATAAAAGTCGATACCAACATTTTGTCCTAATGTGGTTAGCAGGCCAACGGTAACCTCGGCGCCAACCTTGTTTATGGTAGTGTTGCAAGGCGTAACAAAGTCGTTAACTCTCTCGTTATGCTCTAGCCTAAACAGCTGCCATGCTACACCATAGCTTATGTAGGCATTGGTTCTTTTAAAATCGATATTGGGAATATTCTTGTAATATACATGTAGCCCCGTACCAATCAGGTTGTAATAGTCCTCATCGTTTTGAGTTATGGCATCGGAGCCCTCCTCGCGTAAGTAGAACTGGGGGGCTAGCTGTAGCCACTTGTTGCCGCTAAGGCGCACATCGTAATCAACTCTAATCCCATTGTTTATAAGATATTGGGGTACAAAGCTTATCATTGATGATGCTCTTAGGGAATCGGGTGCGGTATCGGATTGCTGGCCAAACGTACTGGTACAGGCTAAAAGCATTGCTATACTCACTATGCTTGCCGCAATTATTGGTTTACATTTCATCGGATTACGGTATTTGCACGTCTAGTTAGTAAGTATTAACCTGCTAATCTCTGTGATGTTATCATTGCTATACTCATACTGATATAGCCCATTGCTGGCAATAACGTACAGATGCTGCTCCTGTGGTATTACGTCTATGGCATCAACGGAGAAGTACTTTATGAGGTCTAGGTATATGCCATCGGTTATGCTAAACACCTTAAGGCCATTGTCGCACACAAAGAGCTTATTGCCGCTAATTCCTAAGCCTTGAGGTCCATCCATAGGGTAGGTTTTTAGGAGCGATGGCGAGTTAGGGTTGCTGATATTGTATATCTGCAGCTCGTTACGGCTGCTCCACCAGCCATCGTTACTCCTAAGGGTTACGTATGCATAATCGCCCTGCACAACAACCGGGTCGTAGCTTCTGATGTGCGATGTAAAGCTTACTTGGCTTGGCGATGCCATGTTAGAGAGGCTGTAAATGTACATCCCATTCTCGGCACCAAGGAATAGCAGGTCGTTGTAGGGGAATATGGTTTCTACGCCAAAGCCAACGTTTGTTTTCTCCGACAGGGTTATACTGGTTGGGTCTGCAATATTGTAGGTTGAAAGGTTGCTGTAATCAACAGCGTACAGGTAGTCCCCCTTTATGGTGAAGCGGGCTAATGAGCCGCCTGTTCCTGTTTCGGACGAAGTGTTATCGGAGTCGAACTCGCACGACGATAGTGCAGCCACCCCTAGAAGTATAAATAGAAGCTTTTTCATGATTTTTTGTTTGATAAGGTGCTAGTTGTTAATGTTTTCCCAGCCAACAATAATGGTGTTCCTAGGGCGGTTCCAGCGGGAGTACTCCGATGGGATGTAGCTCATGCCCGGAGGGGTTGGCTCGGGAAAGGTGTTAAGAACCCTATCTAGGATGGTAATTTCGGGGTAGGTTCTAATATCAACAGAAACAAGGTCTATTGCATTATCGGCAAACAGAACGCCCTCCTTAACGGCTACGTCCATACAACCAGGAATGTGTATAAACCCCATTTTTACGGGTGTTGCAGGTACGCTGTTGTTAATAACGTGTACCCCTTTGTACTTATCAACAATAAGAATGAGGCTGTTGTAAACGTATATTTTTCCCGGAGAGGTGTACTCCTGTGGTGCTTGGTTGAACACGCTGCGCGAAAGGTCTTCGCGCGAGAGGAGCACTGGGGTGTACTCCCTTGGTGGAACCTCATCAAATGCCATTAGTCCTGCTAGGGCAAACAGCATTGCTACAATTAGAATTTTACGTGCCATAATTTTCGGTTGATTATTTTTTATTTGGTTGATATTGGGCTAAACTTTTATGTATGCTACGTTGCTGTATGGACGTTATTTTTCTGTTACTGGTTGTAATGGGACGATTGATTTTGATGTAAAGGTTAATAATGTTACTCATTTGCTAGTGTCCATGCATTTAGAAAGGCAAGGCGAGCTATTGCTGCGGCTCGGTTATAGCTAATCTTATGGGCATCGTCGGCAGGGGTGTGGTAATCGGGATGGTCGCCAGTGGTAAGTATCATGCTTGGCACATCTCGCACTACAAATGGCCTGTGATCCGATGCAAGGTTAAGCACTAGCCGCTTGCCTAGCCCTGGGGTAAAATCAACATCAACACCAAGTTCTTTGCCGTTTTGCTTGTTGGCGCGCTTTAGCTTATTATGATCCTTGCGGTTTATGGCGTAAACGTAGGTGTCCTTTTCTGTGTGCCGCTTATCGGTGCGGCCTATCATATCCATGTTAATCACGGCTGCGGTTTTGTTTAGGGGGAAGAGCGGGTTGCGAACGTAGTACTCCGATCCGTATAGCCCTTTCTCCTCGGCCGAGAAGGCTATAAAAACAATGCTACGTTTGGGTTTTACGCCATCCTGAGCCAACTTGGCAAAGCAGCGTGCAACCTCAATAACGGCCGCTGTGCCCGAGGCGTTATCGTCGGCTCCATTGCAAATCTCACTTTGAGCCTTTTTCGTCTCTCTATTAAAGTATATTTTTCCAACATGGTCATAGTGTCCGCAAACAATAACGGCCTCATCCTTAAGGCTGGTTCCCTCAATGTAGCCAATTACGTTCTCTGTTGGTATGTACTCTTTTGTGGCAACTGATAACCCCGAGATGTATAGCTGCTTTGTTTCTGCTTTTGCTCCTGCTTTAAGCTGTTTTTGCTGATCTTTTGTAAATAGAAGCTTCGCTTTGTTCTGATTAACAATCAGCACTGTTACGTCGGGATTCTTTTCGCGGAAATCATCTAGTAACTTGTAGCTAAAATCCTCTGCGTTTCGCTCCCTAGCAAATGGGCGTTTGTAGTACAGCGCTCCATCTTTCTCAAGAGTAAGTTGGGTTCCAAAAATGTAGCGCTGGCTGCGCTTAAGTTGCTTGTACTCCTTTTTAGGAAGCGCTAGGGCAAACTGTTTTATGGAGTCCTCTTTTACGTGCTTGGCCATGGTTTCTATGGCATCACCTAGCTGCGTTTCGCTAAGAAAGAGCCCTTTCCCCGAAGCCTTTTCTGTGGCAAACGATATGTTGGTTTGCTTATTGGATTTTGGTTTTGTATAGTAGTCCAACTTATAGGCTTTACTGGTGGTATCGTTTAGCCTGCAATCAACTTTTGATAGTATTATGCGGCTATGTAGCATAAACGGCTGATAGTATGCGGCCGAGTCTAGTTGTGGGTTGTAGGGGATTAGCGCTATATCCCTAAAAATGTTCTGAATGTAATTGGCCGCTAGTCGTTGTCCTGGCTTACCCGTTTCGCGTCCCTCAAGGCTATCCGATGCCAGAAACTCAATGTGCTGGCGCATGCGCTCTGGGGTTATCTGTTTGGCCACATCAATTGGGCTAACTTGTGCCTTTGCGCATAGTGTGCTGGCAACTACAACTCCTAAGTAAAAGAGGATTTTTTTTGATGATTTTGGTATCATAGCTAATAAACTTTACTGTTAATGCTTAAATAAAAGTAATCATATTCCCAATTACTAAATGGGACAAAAGAAAAAACCTGTCGGGAGGCTTTGCTCCAAACAGGTTTTGTATAATTGTTAAGGACTAGTTTTGAGTAACGTTTTGGACCCTTCCTCTTCCTTCTTCCACTTCATCCACTTCATCCACTTCATCCACTCCCTCAAACTTCCTCTTCTTCCTATTTTATCTCACTTCCGTTCTCAACCTTAGCGGCTGGCTGAACAAGAACCAGCTTGCCATCGGCATCCTCGGCCATAAGAATCATTCCTTGGCTCTCAATACCCTTAATTTTGCGGGGCTCAAGGTTTACAAGCATGCTTACCTGTTTGCCAACCATCTCCTCTGGAGTAAAGTACTCGGCAATACCAGAAACAACGGTTCGCTTATCAATTCCCGTATCAATGGTCATCTTAAGCAGTTTCTGGGTTTTAGGAACGCGCTCGGCCTCAAGAACGGTACCCGTGCGGATATCCATTTTAGAGAACTCCTCGTAGCTAACGTTGGCCTTTTGTGGGGTAACGGTGCGGTTCTTACGCTCGTTGGCCTCCTTGGTTGCTTTTAGCTTAGCTAGTTGTGCCTCAATAACCTCATCCTCAATCTTATCGAACAGAAGCTCTGGGCTACCCGTAGCGTGTCCTGCGGCAATAAGGTTAATGCTTCCTGCGTTTGCCCACTCAATACGCTCAATGTTAAGCATTTTGCGAATTTTCTCGGCAGCAAATGGTAGGAATGGCTCAAATAGCACCGATAGGTTAGCCGTAATCTCAAGGGCAATGTTCATGATGGTAGCAACACGCTCTGGGTCGGTTTTAATAAGCTTCCAAGGCTCGGTGTCGGCAAGGTACTTATTACCTAGGCGCGCAACGTTCATGGCCTCCTTTAGTGCCTCCCTAAAGCGGAACACCTCAAGGTTGCTCTCAATAGCCTCTTTTAGCCTAGGCAGCTCGGCAATGGTCTCCTTATCAAAATCGGTAAGTGCACCAGCAGCAGGTACCTTACCCTCATAGTACTTCTGGGTTAGCACCAATGCGCGGTTTACAAAGTTGCCAAGAATGGCAACTAGCTCATTGTTATTGCGTGCCTGAAAATCTTTCCAGGTAAAGTCGTTATCCTTGGTTTCGGGCATGTTAGCGGTAAGGGTGTAGCGTAGCACATCCTGCTTGCCAGGGAACTCATCAAGATACTCGTGCAACCACACTGCCCAGTTGCGCGATGTTGATATCTTGTCGCCCTCAAGGTTTAGAAACTCGTTGGCAGGAACGTTCTCTGGCAGAATGTAGCTACCCTCGGCCTTTAGCATGGTTGGGAACACAATGCAGTGGAACACAATATTGTCCTTGCCAATAAAGTGAATCATGCGGGTTTCCTCATCCTTCCAGTACTTTTCCCACTCTGGGGTAAGCTCCTTGGTGGCCGATATGTAGCCAATAGGCGCATCGAACCAAACGTAAAGCACTTTGCCTTCGGCACCTTCAACGGGAACAGGAACGCCCCAGTCAAGGTCACGGCTCACGGCGCGGGGCTGTAGGCCTTGGTCAAGCCAGCTCTTGCACTGTCCGTAAACGTTGGCTTTCCACTCCTTATGCTCCTCAAGAATCCACTTCTCAAGGAATGGTTGGTACTTATCAAGAGGCAGAAACCAGTGCTTGGTCTCGCGTAGCACAGGTTTTGTTCCGCTTAAGGTCGATTTTGGGTTGATAAGGTCGGTAGCGTTAAGGCTGGTTCCGCACTTCTCGCACTGGTCTCCATAGGCATTCTCGTTGGAGCAGTGTGGACAGGTACCCGTAATGTACCTATCGGCAAGGAACTGGTTAACCTCAGCATCGTAGTACTGCTCTGTGGTTTTCTCAATAAACTCGCCCGCATCGTATAGCTTTCTGAAAAACTCAGAGGCTGTTTGGTAGTGAACCTTTGATGAGGTGCGTGAGTAAATATCGAAGGCAATGCCAAAGCGCGCAAAGGCATCTTTTATAATGGCGTTGTACTTATCCACCACATCCTGAGGTGAAATACCTTCTTGGCGTGCCTTTATGGTAATGGGCACCCCGTGCTCATCCGATCCGCAAACAGAGATTACATCCATGCCCTTCATTCGCAAGTACCTGGTGTAAATATCCGACGGAATGTACACACCGGCAAGATGACCAATGTGAACCGGCCCGTTAGCATAGGGCAGAGCCGATGTAATCAGGTAGCGTTTGAAACTTTTCATGGTGTTTCGTCTGTTTTTGGTTAAAGAATGAATATTTTGACAAAAAAATAAGCCCCTGTAAGGCTTTTGTAGTTTTACTTTTGCAAACCATAAAGTAATTCCTACCTTTATCTACCCTGCAAATATACTAACAATTTTTATCGATATAGATGCGAATAATCTCTCCGCCACCATTAAAGGTGGGTGATACAGTTGGAATTGTTGCCCCTGCTCGAAAAATTTCACTCGATGAGGTGAATCCAGCAGTTGCCATGCTTGAGTCGTGGGGACTTAAGGTTGTTCTTGGGAAAAATCTTTTTAATGAGTACCACCAGTTTGCTGGCAACGATTTGATGCGTGCCACCGATTTTCAGGATATGATAGATAGCCCAGAAATAAAGGCTATTCTTTGTGCTAGAGGAGGATACGGAACTGTTAGGATTCTGGAGCATGTAAACTTTAATCAGCTGCAATTTAATCCTAAGTGGATTGTAGGCTACTCCGATATTACCGTTCTGCATAGCTACCTAAACATGTGGTTCAATATTGAAACCATTCACGGTACAATGCCCATTAATTTTCCAAAGGATTTGGTTGGCAATGAGTCAACGGAGAGCTTACGGCGTGTACTTTTTGGCGACAACCCAACGTACTTCTCAGAGCCACTTGCAATAAACCAGCAGGGGGCTGGTGTAGGTAGGCTAACTGGGGGGAACCTCTCGGTACTCTGCAGCCTCTCAGGCTCCGATGCCGACATCTACACCGATGGTCGTATTCTTGTGCTTGAGGATTTGGATGAGTACCTGTACCATATCGATAGGATGATGATGAACCTAAAGCGCAGCGGTAAGCTTAAGCATCTGGCTGGGCTAATTGTTGGCGGCCTATCGGATATGAGGGATAACTTGATCCCATTTGGCTGTAATGCCGAGGCAATAATTCACAGCATTGTTAGGGAGTACGATTTTCCCGTTTGTTATGGATTTCCTGTTGGGCACCAAGAGCCCAATTTAGCGCTAATAATGGGACGAAAGGTGAGCCTAACAGTAAACGATAAGGGTGGACGATTGGAGTTTCTTGACTCCGATTAGCACTCTAAGAGGTTCTCTTTACCTCCTCGTACCCATACGGAACTCTAAACAGGTTATCGTTAAGCTTGGCTGACTTAATTCCTGTAACGGAAACCCTTAGCTTCTCCTTTCTTAGATGAGTTCTTTCTACTGTGAGAAGAGGAAAAAACCCTGTGTTATTGGGAATAAGGGCAAAAAGGTTGAAGCTATCCTCGGTGCGGGCAAGTAGCCTAACCAGCTTCTCAAAAAAAGCATAGTTCTTATTGGCAACCCAGTAGGCAACCTCTGTGTTTCTTGCCCTATCCTTAACACGCCACTGGTAGCAGGTTACGCCATTTATCGCCATGCTATTCTCTGTTTTAATCACTTCAATATTTCCTCCAGTAGCAGCATGGGTGTTGCCTACTCTCACCTGCGTAAACATTTTCCTCTGAGGCGATAGCGCCAAAACAATCTCTTTGTTAACATCAATAATGTAGGTGGTAGTAATCCTTTTGTTCTTGTCCCTCTGCTCTAGTCGAATCATGTCGCCCTTTACCGATACCGATATATACGATGTGTCAAAAACGGTGTGCTTCACCAAGTTGATGGTTCCCTCAAATTTATTTATATTGGGGGCAGCAACACCTTTTCCAACAAATAGTACTATTACAGCAAGTAGGGTATAAAGTCTATGCATTTCTTAAGTTTATAGGATGGCTATACAACTACAATAATCGGAAAAATTGGACGTAAGGTTTCGCTATTCTGACATTATTTATGATGATATGGATCAACGGCAAGAATTAGGGAAAGAAGGGGAAGCGTTGGCTTGCAACTATCTTAGGCGAAATGGTTACACCATTCGCAATACCAACTGGCACTTTGGGCATAAGGAGCTGGATATTGTTGCACAAAAGGACAACATGCTTATTGTGTGCGAGGTAAAAACGCGCTTTGGCGACCACTGGGAGGATCCAAAGGATGCTGTAACCCGCCGTAAACAGCGCAATATTGTTGAGGCTGCCGATGCTTACGTTAGGGAGTTTGATTTGGATTTAGAGGTTCAGTTTGATGTAATATCTATTATATTTAGGGGCAAATCGCATGAGCTGGAGCATATACCCGATGCCTTTTTCCCAACGCTATAAGTGTTAGCTAAAGGCTACAGATTAAAATAACTAAACACGAAACACGAAACACCACACACTAGAAACTACATTTCCCCATGAACATAGAAGAGCTAAGAGAGTACTGCATTAGCAAAAAGGGGGTTACAGAGGGATTCCCTTTTGACGAGGTAACCCTTGTACTTAAGGTTGGCGGAAAGATGTTTGCCCTAGCCAATCTGGATGGAGAACCATCGGTAAACCTTAAGTGCGACCCAGAGCTGGCTGTTGAGCTGCGTGAGCGCTACACATCGGTTACGCCAGGTTACCACATGAATAAGCAGCACTGGAATACCGTTATGCTAGATGGCACAATCCCCGACCCGTTAATTAAGGCGTGGA
Organism: Bacteroidales bacterium; assembly: GCA_016931855.1. Lineage (GTDB taxonomy): Bacteria > Bacteroidota > Bacteroidia > Bacteroidales > Tenuifilaceae > UBA5206. The sequence goes on along the minus strand of JAFGDZ010000053.1, from coordinate 26,006 downwards.
TAGACCTGTCGTATAAGCTGGTACTTGAGTCGCTACCTAAGGTTAGGCAACGGGAGATTAACCAAATGTAGGCTCAACTCTTTATATGTAATTTAGCGTAACCTCCAGCTCACGCAATGCCTATATATGATAAACCAGCACAATATCAACAATATATACTGCTTTGTCATATTCAATACTACATGTAGCACTTTTTTACATACCTTTGGTATAGTAGTTGATTACAAACAGCAAACAATCTAAACGCATAACATCATGAGAACTAAGCTAATTCTATTCGCGGCACTTCTCTTTGTTTCGGTAATAACCCTTGGTCAAGGAGTGTTTACCGTTACCCGTGTATCGGGAAAAATAACAAACCTAAGAACTGGTGCCGAAGTGGTTGCTGGTGATATACTACAATCCGACGATCAGTTAGCCTTTGAAACTTTTGATACCTATGCCATTGCCATTGGCGAGAGCATGGGGCGCTTTAAAATAAAGCTGCTAGATCCTCCTGCTCCAGAACCTACAAGCATACTAACTGCCCGTGTGTCGGAAATTGCCATGCCAACCAAGAGCCGCAGCTTAATGCTTGCACGCTTTAACCCTCAGGAAAAAGAGGTGGCCGACCTTAGAACCTACTTTGGTACCGATAAGTTTTCCGTTATTGGCGAAACGGTTGAAATTGCCCTTAATTCTCAGAAGTACCCGCTAACGGCCGATCGGTTTATTGTGTTCTACTACCGTTTCGATAACAAGCCCGTATCTAAGAAGTTGGGTTTTGAAAATCAGACTATTAAGATTAACAAGGATCAGATAGTTTCCAACAGCTATGGAACGGTAAGTGGCAGCGAAATACCCAACCTTTCGGTGTACAAGTACGAGGCCACAACCCGTAATAGCGAGGAGGTTACCCGTTTTACTCTTGTGTTTGTTGATGAGGCCGACCTTAAATCGGAGTTTGGAACCATTATCCCAATACTTAAGCGTCAAAAAATGGGCGACGATGAGATTAAAAAGTACTTAATTGAGTACTACTACGATTTTTATGGCGCTACCGATTCCAAAACAATAGATAGGTTTGCCGAAGATGTGGTAAAAAATTACAACATGTAACATTTTGTAGTAGAGATATAAAGCCGGTGAGTCCCGGCTTTTTTTGTGCCATTTTGTAACCTAACTTTGGAGGGGGTTGTCTATATAAGCAAACACCAAAAAATGAAATTATGACAGGAACAGAAGCTTTTGTAGCGTTTTTTGCGCTTTTGGTTACCCACGGTTTGGTATTTGGACTATTCTTTATTTACATGCGTAACCGCCATCGCGAGCGGATGACCATGCTCGAGAAGGGAATTGATGCAACGCTGTTGGTAAAGAAGCCAGAATCAACACGTGCTAACGCTCTTAAATACGGTTTATTACTAATGGGTTTATCGTTGGGACTTCTTGTGGCCTTTTTCATTGATCTTTCCATCCCAAGTCATATCCCTGAGCCACCGCTTTACTTTGGCGGTATCTTCCTTTTTGGTGGGCTTGGATTGCTTGCGTACTACCTGATCATGGAAAAACGTGATGCTAAGAAGGCTAAGTAAGCTATCGGACAACGAACTTGTTGCGTTAGCGGTTAAAGACCATTCCCCTGCTGTTGCTGAGCTTATTGAGCGGCACAAGGGAATGGTTTTTACCCTAGCCTTTCGTTTGCTACAAAATCATCACGATGCCGAAGAGGCCGCTCAGGATGCTTTTGTTAAGGCGTTCCGATCGTTACAATCCTTTAGAGCCGATAGCCAGTTTGCTACTTGGCTCTACCGCATTTGCTATAACACCTGCCTTACCCGACTAAGGAAAGCACCCACACCCGATAATGCCGACTATTTGGCTAAGGAGAGCGCTTTTGCCGAGTCGGTTTTTGATGAGCTAGAGCATAAGGATAGGGTTGAGTTTATTAACGCCGCTATGGCCAAGCTACCTCCCGACGAGGCAACCATAATTACCCTTTTTTACATGGATGATATGCCCATTGCCGAAATTGCCGAGGTTACAGCAATAACGGAAGGAAACGTGAAGGTTAAGCTTTTTAGGGGGCGTAAAAGGCTTTTAGTATATTTGGAAGATATTTTGAAACACGAGACAGCCAGTCTTGTATAGCAGCAAAGCCATGGAAACACATAACAATACAGTACGCAATGCATTTGATGACGAGCGCTTAAGGCAGCTCCTTAAATCAACACAAATGCAACCCTCAAAAGGATTTACTGCTAATGTGCTAGCGGAGGTAAAACCAGCCCCAGCAGCACGGTTTAACCCGTCGCCTATGTTTTTGTACATTGCGGCTACGGTGGCTATGGTGTGCTCATCGGTGGCAGTAATGGCAGGCGTTTTTGGTGATGTAGCTCCTTCAAACAAGGTTCTACAAACGTTTACTGGAATGCTGGGTGAGCTTTTCCTTCAAAGCAAAAACATATTTAGCCTAGTTATTATACTTATGATTATGGGCATAGGCTTGTTCCTTTTTGATGCATACCTAGCCAAGCGATTCTCCAGAAGGGGGGAGATGCTAATTTAGTTTACCAGCGTAATCTTGGAATGGGCTTTTTACAGCAATTCGTTGGCAGATTCAATGCTTTTTGCCAAATCTTTTACAAAACGAGCCATGGGGGCTCCATCTACCTTAGTATTTAGTGAAGCAGGAATGGTGGTCTCATTGCTTTGTACTTATCGTTCTTGTAGGAACGGGTTGGTGTACTTATTCCTGATTTTAAGAATGGTGGTTTTTAGTTTGGTGTAGCTCTCTGCACTATAAACTACAGGTTTAACTTGAGCCGTAACGGTAAACTCCCCAGCGCTAACCTCTTTGGTTTCTGTTTGTGTGGGCTCGCTTTCTCCTAATCTTATGGCGGCAAGTAGCTCTTTTAGGTCGTTTTGGAGCTCAAGCACCCAGTTGTCGTCGGTAGTGTAATCATTCATAAACCTGATTAGATTCTCAAGTCCCAATCGCTGATCGTACACTCGGGCAAGAATGGGCTGCTTGTCGGTGGTATTATCAATTTGAACAACAGAGAGGTGAAGCACCTCAACGTAGCCGCCAGCAGAGATAATGGCCAGCTGCTTTTCTCGGCCAGAGAGGGTAAGGTGGTTTACCATATCAACATAGGAATCTCTCGCAATGGCGCTTAGCGAGTCCATATTGTTCTGGTTGCGCTGTACCTTTGCGCGCAACGACTCATTAAATACGGGCGACAATCCGTTTTTGTATGCTATTTTCTCAACTGCGCCAAAGTATTTGGCGGCGTGGCTAAGGTTTTTGAAAACGGTGATAAAAGCAAAGTCGGCAGAGAAAACGCCAAGGTTGAAAAGCTGAAGGCGCGAGCCTAAATACCTATCGGCATTATCGGTAGGGTTAAGAAACAGCTCACTATAAACCAGCTGCTCCGATTTTATGTAGCTTATTAAATCGTTGGGCGAAGGGAAGCGGTAGTAAATTTTGCGCCTTCCAATTTGTGTTGTAACTTCAATATCGCTTAGGTTTACAACCGATTGCTCTGGTTCCTTTGCTCCTTGTTGGCACGAAACCACTAGGCTAACGGAAAGGATAAGTATTTGTGCATATAACCTTCTCATGCTAGTCTATTTTTAGTGCTTCAACCCTAATTCGTTTGGCAATAAGTACCCCTACACAGCGCTCACGCTTATCGTCCTTGTCGTTGCCCTGTACGGGGATGCTAACCTCAAATATTACCTGTTGAGTTAAATCGTTGGAAAACTTTACGCTATCGGAATAGGCATTGGCCGAGTTGCTGTACAAAAGCTTTCGCTCGGGCGTATCCTCGTATATATTAAGGGTTATCCGCTTAATTTTTTTGTGTGCGCATACGGAGACGTAGTAATCGGACTTTTCAAAGACAATTGCCCTAAGCTCCGTGGTATCGGCCACTTTCATGGAGAAGCTGGCCGATTGCTGGTCGTAGTAATAGGAAAAATCAGGAATAGGACAGGTGCGCGTATGAAAGTCTAGGCAGCTTTGTCCCCTAGCACTAGCAACACCTCCAAAGATGAACAACGTAAATACCAGTCTCTGTATAAAATCCATAGTGTTTACAAAGCGTCAAAAGTATGAACTATCCTAGTCTTTTTAAATAGTGTAGCAATCTTTTAAGACAATCGAAATAGAGCGCAATGTACAAAAGTCCTGAAATTACCCAGATTATTAAAACGTTAAACCATATTGTGGGTATTTGCAATGCTCCTAGACGTTTTGTTGCGCTAAAGAAGTGCGAAACGCCGTTCTTCCTTTTGGGCGACCGGTAAATTGGCTCAAAGTTTCGTATTATGGCATTTGGGGTTTTAATTAGCTTCTGCTTCTCGCTACGTCCAAGTACTAGGTCGGTAATGGCCTCGTTGGTTTGTGCCCTTTTTAGGGTTACAAGGTTATGTGTGCCGCCATGGTGTTTAGCAAGAGAGTCGAGTAGCATATCGCGATGAGATTCAATAACGCCCAGTTGTTGAGATATATAGCGCCTCACCATGTCTAGTTCGTACTGCAATGAGTCGCAGAACTCAAAATCCATGGGGATTTTGGCTATGTGTTGGGTTATTTTTGGGGGATTGCCCATTTCGCGAGCCGCACTGCTAAGCTGGGCAATGTAGCTGCTTTTAACGGTGGATTGGCCTTGCTCAACATCGTGCTCAATGGCTCGTAGTATTTGCTCCATCTCTGGAACAAGGTATCCTTGGGTAAACTGTAAAAAGCTCTCTTTGGCATCTACCTGCATAAAGTTACGCTGGAACTTGTTTGCTGAGTACTGGTGAACCAGCAGCGCCTCGTAGCCCCATCGGCTCACAACCAGTCCGCCAACCCAAGGAACACGCTCATCGGAGGCGATGTTCTTGTGCACCTTATCAAAGTGAATTAGCGAGCCGTTAAGCAGCAGCTGCGGCATGAGCAAAATGGGAATGGTAATGTAAATGGCTACGGTGGTTCTAAGTCCAGCAGATAGGTTTAGCCCTAGTACTCCGGCGTTAATGGCTATGCTCATAAGTACAACCCAAAAGCCAAAGGTTACGCCTTTAATCTCTAGCATCCATGAGCTAATGGCCAGGTAAAGTGTTACCTGAACGGAGAGCAGCACAAACAGACTTAACAGCTTTGAGTTGAGGTATGCAGAGCGACTAAGGCCTATTGCCCTCTCGCGCCGAATTATGTTTTTGTCCCTAATAATACGCTCTGCGCTAACCATTAGCCCAAAAAACATGGCAACAATAATGGACATTAGCAGAAATGCAGGGATGTTAACGTTACTAAAAAAGGAGTACTCCTTTCCGTTTATAGTATCGCCAAAGTATTTTGCTATGTACGATAGCATAAAGGCAAGTAAAGGCGCCTCGGATAGCGATATGTACAGAAACTGCTTATCGGCAACCATCTCCAAAAAGTTCCTGATGATGAACAGCGATAGCTGTCTTTTTGGAGGCGCCACATTCACGCTGGTGCTAGGCAAGGAGCTGGTAACGGTGGTGTGTATTGTTTTTGCTGTGGATTCTATAAATCGGTTGTACCAATCCTTTGGGGAGTGCTTGCGCTGTTCCGATATTTTTCCATCGGCTTTGAGCTTTTTCTCCTCTATAATCTCAAACATTTGGTCGGGGTTAACGTTGCCGCAGTTGTAGCACTCGCGCTCGTTAGCCTTTACTTTTTGCGTTGCCGCCTTTAGGTAGATTATGGCGTCAACGGGATTCCCAAAGTACACCGCGTGCCCGCCTTGATCCAGCAGCATAATTTTGTCGAACATCTTAAAAATGTTCGACGATGGCTGGTGTATGTTTACCAGCGCCATATTTCCCTGCTGCGTTTGGGTTTTTATTATGCCGATAATGCGCTCCGAATCCGATGACGACAGCCCCGATGTGGGCTCATCAATAAACAGAACTTTAGGCTTGCGTATTAGCTCTAGTGCTAAGTTGAGGCGTTTACGTTGTCCGCCCGATATGATACTTTTCTCGGGCGTTCCTATTTTAAGCCGCTTTATCTCGTTAAGGCCTAGCTCGTCAAGGGTTTCAAGAACCAGTCGGGCCGTTTGGATTTTAGATAGATGCCCAAAGCAAAGCCTTGCCGTGAGGTATAGGTTCTGGTAAACGGTTAGCTCCTTTTTCAGGATGTCGTCCTGTGGAATATAACCTAGCACAGCATTACGATACGCTCCAAGCTCAAACCAGTTCTTTCCGTTGAGGTGAATACTGCCCGTTGTGGGCTTTATATAACCTGCTAGAAGGTTTAGCAGGGTGGTTTTGCCTGTTCCGCTGTTGCCCATTATGCCAATCATCTCGCCCGATTTTATGGCAAAGCTTAGAGGATAAAATGCGGTTCCCCCATCGGCAAATTTGTGCGATACGTTTTGGGCCACAAGCTCCAGCTCGGCGCTAAAGTGGGATCGGGTAAATTCGGCAAGAATGTGGCTGTGGTAAAGCGGCCTAATTTTATAGTTCTCAATAACGCTTCCGCGGGGCAAAAAGTAGTTGCGCTTGGGGTTAATTATGTTGCCATCGCGAAGGAATATCTCCCCATCGCTAAGTATCCTAAAAATGATAGTGTTTGTTGACCTGTTAAGTAGGAAGTGAACCTCGCCTTGAACCAGCTTATCGTAAATTATTCTCTTCCCAGATTCCTGATTCTCTGCTTGCGATACAACTATAATATTTTGGCCAGTATAGGTTGGTGATATTGAGTAGAAAGCAAGAAAATCGGACTGCTCCTCGGCGTTAAACTTAAACGTGGTACATATAGTGCGGAAAAAGTCCAGCGAGTTATCCAGTAATCCGCCTCCTACTGTTAGTACATCCAGAATAACTAGGGCTAGGTGTATGCGGTTAACCCGAGATACCTCATTGGCTACCTCGTTAATAATTATAGTGGACTTTACGGAGTAGAGCGATTGTCGCTTGCTGTTCCGTTCGCGCTTATCAAACTGTAGGTTATGGTAGTTGAATATGGTTATGTAGTCCTCGGCCTCTGCTATGCCCGTGTACTCAAGAACGTAATTCTCAACAATTGCCTTAACCTCGTTGTTTTTGTTCTCGTTGGAGCTAAATTGCTTGGCCAAAGCAAACAGTCGCATTACCGATTTTAGTGTACTTTGGTTCATGCCGATTTTTGTTTCAGGGTTATCAACAAAATAAAACCATCTAGTTATAGCGTTGCTTTTAACTCTTTTTGGAGCAATGTGCAATATAGCTAACAAAGGAGTATATTTGTACTTTGAATTGCCTTATGTTGTCACGATTCAAAATATATCACTTTTAAGAAGCCCCCGCTCATGAAAAAGGTTTTAGTAGCAGAAGACTCACCTCTTAGCCGCCAAATTATTGAAGCATTTCTTTCTAACATAGAAATTGATCTTCATTTTGCTGTTGATGGCGATGAGGCCTATGCTAAGGCCATTGATATTAATCCCGATTTGGTGATTCTTGATATTATGATGCCCGGAAGCGATGGCATTAAGGTTACTGAGATGCTTAGGGAGAGGGATAGCTTAAAGCTAATTCCCATTATAATTTTTACTGCTCTTGAGGATAGGGATACCATACAGCGCTGCTTAAAGGCTGGAGCTACGGATATTATCCACAAACCGCTAAAGAAGGATACGCTGCTTGAGAAAATAAGCATTCATCTAAAATAAAGAAAAGGCTCAGGTAATAATCCTGAGCCTTTCTCTTTTTACTCTACCATTATCTCATCAATAAATATAAACGCAGGGAAACCTGCACCCAAGTGCCACTGGGGCAGCGCGCCGTAGTGGCGTGCCACTACTTTTACGTAGCGACCGCTGCTGGTAACGTTAGCCGATAGGTCGGCCGATACGGGCTCCATATTATTATCGGCAACGGTATGCCCAACTGTTGCGGCAAGGGTAAACTGCTGGCCATCGTGGGAAACCCAGAACTCAACGCACTTGGGCATCATAATCCACGAGCGGGCATCCTGATGGAACCCAGCCGCTAGGCGGTTAATGGGTTGTATGCTGCCCAAATCAACCACTGCCTCAAAATCCTGATTCTGGTAACCCTGCCATCCGCCCAAGCGGAAGTTGGCTGCCCCACGAATACCATCAATAAGCCCTTCGGGGCCACCGGCTGTGTACTGGCGGCTGCAATTGCTCTTAATATCGATATTCCAGCTTAGGTTGATTTTGAAGAAGCTCCCTTCCACCATGTGGCTGGCCTCACTAAGCGGACTAATGGCCACAGCCTTTATAGTGGTTGATGCAGTTAGCTTAATGGGCTGTTTGTATAGGGTTGATTTGGCTGTTGGCTCGCTACCGTCGGTGGTGTAGTAAACCTTAGCGCCACCCTGTATGGTGCGCAGCTCAACGGTAACCTCATCGGCAAAGGTTTTGGATGGGGCAATAATTTGCGGAACAATGGTGATAAGATTCTGCGTTATTGCTGTTGAGGGGATATCGCTATCGGCTACAGCCCACTTGGTGTTGGGCTTTGCACCCATATCAAACTCAATCGTTCCTCCATTGGCAATATCAGTATGGGTAATGTAACCCTTGGTGTACTTTTTCCCGTTTAGCTTAGCCGATTGGATGTAGAAGTTCTGCTTGCTCACCTTAGGCGCAATAATCTGGAAGGATTTCCCATTCTCCAAGTTGATGGTAACCTTTGGGAACCAAGGTGTGCCAATGGTGTAGGTGGCATCGCCGGGGGTTACGGGGTAGAAGCCCATTGCGCTCATTACAAGCCATGCGCTCATTTGTCCGCAATCCTCGTTACCCGATAGGCCATCGGGTTTGTGGGTGTACAGCTCGTCCATAATCTGGCGAATGCGCTGCTGCGTTTTCCATGGGCGGTTCACAAAGCTGTAGAGGTAGGCCATGTGGTGGCTTGGCTCGTTGCCGTGGGCATACTGACCAATAAGTCCGGTGATATCAACCTGATGGCGGCCGCTAAGCTGCATTTGGGTTGAGAAGAGCTCATCGAGCTTGCGCTCAAAGTTGGCCTTACTGCCGTGTAGCCCAATTAGCCCCGATACATCGTGGGGTGCGTAGAAGCTGTACTGCCAGCTGTTGGCCTCGGTAAAGTTGAAGTCCACCTCGGTGGGGTCAAATGGGATTTTCCATCCACCGTTCATGCGGGGGCGCATAAAGCCCGTTTCGGCATCAAAGATGTTCTTGTAGTACTGCGCGCGGCGGATATAGGTGTTGTAATCGTTGGTTTTGCCCAGCCCCTTAGCAAAGGTTGCAATGCACCAGTCATCGTAAGCGTACTCAAGGGTTTTAGAAACGCCCTCGTGCTCCATATCGCCAGCAAGCAGGCCGTACTTGCGGTACAGGTTTAGCCCAAAGTGGTTCTTGTTGGCGCTGGTTTGCATGGCCTCCAGGGCAAGGTTTGCATCAAACCCACGTATTCCCTTGGCCCAGGCATCGGCAATAACCGATACGCTGTGGTAGCCAATCATGCAAAAGGTTTCGTTGGCTGCCAGCTCCCAAACGGGCAGTAAGCCACCAGCTTGGTACATGGATAGGAAGGTTTGCACAAAATGGGTGGTGCGCTTGGTATCGATAATGGTTAGCAGCGGATGCAGCGTGCGGTAGGTATCCCAGAGCGAGAATACGGTGTAGTGGTTGTACCCATTGGTTTGGCGAATGGTTTGGTTGGCCGCACGGTAGCTCCCATCAACATCGCTAAAAATGTTTGGGTGGATAAAGCAGTGGTACAGCGCGCTGTAAAAAACGGTTAGCTGCTCTGGCGTTCCGCCTTCAGCATCAATCTTGCCCAGCTCCTTGTTCCACGTGTTATAGGCTAGTTGGCGCGTAGCGTCAAAATCCCAACCGGGAAGTTCGGCTTCAAGGTTCTTTAGCGCGCCTTCCTCGCTAACGGCCGATATACCAACCTTTACAAGGATGGGTTCGCCGTTGCTAACAAAGCGGAAGTTAACCTTAACCTTTTTGCCATCAATCTTAACTGATTGCCCTTCGCCGCGCAGGAATGCCTTTAGGCTTTTGGTGAGGCTATCGGGGCCAGCGTTTTGTATGTTGATACCTGCGTAGGGCTTACTAAAGCGCATTACAAAGTAAACGTGCTGATTGGTTGCCCATGCCTTGGACTGCCTAAACCCGCGAATCTCGGTTGAGCTAACAAAGGTTACGCCCGATGCAATTACCTCATCGCGATGCTCCAAATCGAGCAGGATGTTGGCCGAGTCGGTTGCGGGGAAGGTGTAGCGGTGCATTCCCACGCGTTGGGTGGCGGTTAACTCGGCCAGCACGTTGGGCTTATCAAGCTTAACAGCGTAGTAGCCTGGTGTGGCTTTTTCTGTTGATTTGCGGAATGGCGATGAGTACTCGCTATTACTAAACTTTGCTGCGCCAACGGTGGGAGCAAGCAGAATATCGCCATAGTCGGAAACGCCTGTTCCGCTAAGGTGCGTGTGCGAGAATCCGTAAACTACCGAGTCGCTGTAGTGATAACCCGAGCAGCCATCCCAACCCGTAAGGCGGGTATCGGGGCTAAGCTGTACCATCCCAAAGGGGAGCGTTGCTCCGGGAAAGGTGTGCCCGTGAAAATCGGTACCAATAAAGGGGTTCACGTGGCGGGCATTATCCTTTACCTGCGCTATTGCAACGGTTGAGGCTGCAATGAGTAGTACTGTGAGAATGCGTTTTGATATCATTGTAAATGATTTTTACTGACTAGAAATTCCAAATAGACCTAACCTTTAACCCCTTGGCCTCGCCGCTAATAACCTCAATCTTATACTCCTCATTGGGGAGCATGTGGATGAAGTTGTCCTTTAGCACTAGGTCGTCGGTTGTGTTGTAAACATCAACAAAAAAGGCTGGGTACTTAGCTTTTAGCTTTATGTACTGCTTGCCCTTTTCGGTTACGGTGGTCATCTCAATTTGCGGGTTAACCGCTCTAAACTTGCCCCAAGGCTTGTTAACGCCCATGGTGGTTACCAGGTGCTTGCGTCCCATCTTAACCTCAACAATGGCCACAAGGTTAAGGCTGCGAATGCCGGGGTCGGTAATCTCAATATCAAGAGGAGTAAAGGCTTTGTTGGGTAATACCTCAAAAAAGTCTTTCCAAACGCCCATTTTGGTGCCATCGGCACCGTAGAGGTGCATAATTATATCGGCCTCAAACTCGTATGGTAACGATGATACTAGGTTGATTTTTAATCGCTTCCCATCAAAAACGGGTGCCACGTAAACGGGTTGGTACAGCTGCTTAACCCTGTGCTGCACGGCTTTCCAGCGCCCAAAGAAGTCGATGCTGCTCCACGATACCGCGGGCCAGCAATCGTTCATTTGCCAGTAGAGTGAGCCCATGCAGCTTGGCGATGCAAAGCGGTGCGCCTCAATGGCGGTTTGGTAGCCAATGGCCTGTACTATTTGGCTTACGTATAGCTTCTGCTCAATGGTTTTGAATCTAAACCCTTCGTCCTTTATGTACTTATCAATAATATCGAACCCTTCGGGGTGCTTCTGGTGGCAGTTTATAAGGCTGGTATCGGGAATATCGGCTCCGTTTCCAAAGTTCTTTAGGGTTGATAGTACGGGGTACGATTGGAACCCGTACTCGCTCATAAAGCGCGGAACTTTTTGCTTGTACTTCTCAAAGGGCTCCTTTCCCCACCAAACGCCCCAGTAGTGGGAGTCGCCGTGGGTTATGCTCTCCTTCTTTCCCCAGCCGTACTTAGGCGACGATTGCCAGTAAAAGCGGCCGTTATCCTCCTTTGCTACCACATCGGGAAGGAGCTGATTAAAGAGCGCGTTGTAGCCCGCCCAAATTTGCTTGGCAATGGTAGTATCGGTGGCAAAGGCCTTTTGCCAGCCCCAGTTGTGCCACCCCTCGTCAACCTCGTTGTTGCCGCACCACATGGCAAGGCTTGCGTGTGGTCTTAGGCGCTGTATTTGGTCAACGGCCTCCTGCCGCACGTTGGCCAGAAAATCCTTATCCCAAGGGTACATGCTACAAGCAAACATAAAATCTTGCCAAACCATTATGCCCAGGCTATCGCAAGCGTTAAAGAAGCTGTTGGGAGGGTAAACGCCGCCGCCCCAAACGCGGAGCATGTTCATGTTGCTCTCCTTGGCATCTGCAACAAGGCGTGTCCACTCCTTATCGGCAAGGGGCAGAAGGCTGTGCGGAGGCACTAGGTTTGCTCCCATAGCAAAAACGGGCATGCCGTTAACCTTAGCGTAGAACGATTCGCCAAGGCTATCGGGCTGGTTAACCCACTCAATGGTTCTTATGCCCAGCTTCTGGGTTTGGATAAGCTCTTTGCCATCATCGGTATCAACAATAAGAGCAAGGTTGTAAAGGTTTTGCTCGCCCATTCCGTTGGGCCACCACAAAAGGGGTTTCTTTATGCTGAATGTTGGTGTGTAGATATTGTTTCCCTTTGATACGTTAACGCTTTCGCGATAAAGGGTTTCTCGCTCATCCATATCGAAAATGCGGATGGTGGCCGTGGTGCTTGCGCTGGAGCTAATGGTGAAATCGGCGCTAAGGGTAGCCTCTTTGCTATCGGCCGATACCGTTTTAACCCACGCCGATGCTAGGCGGATAGGCTCAACCACATCAATGTAAACGGGTTTCCAAATACCCGCTGTAACCAGTCGTGGTGCCCAGTCCCAACCAAAGTGGTACGCAGCCTTGCGGATATGCGCCCACTCGCCGCCGGGTAGCGCAAAGGGAAGCTTAGCGGCCTGTTCGCTGGCATATCGCTTTGCGCTAAAAAACTTTACCAGCAGGGTGTTGCTTCCCGGTGCAACCTTTCCGCTTACGTCTATGCGCCAGGTGCGGAACATGTTATTGGCCTCAAGAATGGGCGTGCCATTGAGTAGAACCTGCGCATAGGTATCGAGCCCCTCAAAAACCAGCTCAAGATTTTTGTTGCTGATGTTTTGGGGCAGCGTAAAGGTTTGGGTGTACTCCCAATCGGTCTCCTCAATCCACTGCAAATCCTTATGGGTGCAGCTCCTTAGCGGGTCGCCAATCATTCCGTTGCCGTTAAGGTCGGAGTGAACCGTTCCGGGAACGGTGGCTTGCATCCACTGGTCGGTGCTATCCGCATTGCGAAAGGTCCAGCCCTCGGTAAGCGGGTATCGCTGTGCTAATGCTGGTTGCGCAATGGCTACTAGTAGTAGCAAGGTTGCTGTGATTGAGGCTATTCTGCGCATAGGTTTGACGCGTAAGAGTTAAACATTAGGGAGAAACGGTTCTGTTTATGCACCCTACTCTTCGGTTGAGGGTAGGGTGTTGGTGCTATCGGTTACAAGTTCTAGAATGCGCTTGGCATCGTCGGCAAGTGGCAGGTTCATCTCTGCAACAGGCTTAGCTAGCTCAATAATAACGCGCTCCATTTTTGCGGCATCATCCTTAGTAAGCATCTTGCCGTAGTACAGCTGCTTTAGCATAACGTTGGTTGTTGCAGCTAGCATGGCAAGGTTAATGGATAGCGGTTCAACCTCGGTTAAAAGTGGATTCTCCTTGGCAATAACGGCAAACTGCTGATGGTTCATCTCCCAGCGGGTGAGCATTTTACTTAGCTCAACGTAGGTATCGCTGCTTTTGCTCTCGATAAAGCGATTTAGCAGCAGGCTGAACTCAATGGCATCGGGCGCATCGGGCATGGTGACATCAACAAAACGACTAAGCGGATGGTAGGTGGTGTACTTCTGGCTACCGTGGCGCTTGTACCCCTCAATGGGCTCGGCGGCATTGGTAAGCAGCATTAGCGGTTGAATGTTGCTAGTGCCAGCTAGGCGGCGCATCATGGGTTCGCGGTTGGCCATGTGCCTTGAGCCCGTCTCCTCTAGCCGTTGGCTAACTACCATTAGGCGGCGGTACATATCGTCTATTGGCGCTGCTGGGTTAGGGCTCCACAACCTCTCAGCAATAGCTGCGGTGCGTGGCCAAATGCGCGATTCTACGTTCTCTAGCGTAACCAGCTCGGCCCACATGGGCGCTTCGCCACCAAGTATGCGCTTTTGCTGCTCGGCGGTTAGATGCGTTGTATCGGGTAGCGGGTCAACCATGTAGTGCTTGCGGGCGTTGAACGATAGGTCTATGTAGTACCCATTGGAAAGTACGCTTTGGTAACCCTTCTGGGCGGCCTCGTCCATGTACTGTCTGCCTCGCCAGCTGTGAATTACGATGCTTTGTGGCAAATCGGGTTGGAATATCTCGTCCCATCCCATCATCTTCTTCTTATGCTTTTGCAAAATCTTTAGCAAGCGCTTGTTGAAATGCGCCTGTAGCTGATGGTTATCCTTTATACCCTTCTCCTTCATAAACTTCTGAATGGCGGGGTTGGCGTTCCACTGCTCGCCGTTATTCTCATCGCCACCAATGTGCATGTACTCATCGGGGAAAAGAGCCGCCATCTCCTTAAAGAACTTATCGAGGAACTTGTAGGTTTTTTCCGATGTGGGATTCATGGTTGCACCAAACACCCCAAAGCGCTTCTCAATCTCGTACGGGCCGGGTGCCGATGCTATCTCAGGTGCGCCGGGCATCCAAGCGGTGGTGTGGCCTGGCATATCAAACTCGGGCATAACCCTAATACCGCGCAGATTGGCGTAGGCAATAATCTCCTTAATCTGCTCCTGAGTGTAGTACTCGCCATTTGAGCCCAACTGGTGCAATTTAGGGAAGGTTTTGCACTCTATGCGGAAGCCTTGGTCCTCGGTTAGGTGGAAGTGAAGCACGTTTAGCTTTACCGCCGCCATAGCATCAATATTGCGCTTAATAACATCAACAGGCATAAAGTGGCGCCCAGCATCAATCATTAGCCCACGCCAAGGGAATCGGGGTGAGTCGGCAATGGTTACCGCAGGAATGTAAAAGCCCTGCGCATCCCTATTTACTAGCTGTAGCAGCGTTTCCATGGCGTAAATGGCGCCAAGGTCGGTTTCGGCCTCAATGGTTACCTCGGTTGGGGTTACTTTAAGCTGATACGACTCGTTCTCGCCCAGCTTAACCGTTCCTGCCCTGTTCACCTTAACCACAATCTCCTTGCCCTGCTTGGGAAGCATGGGTATGGTGGTGCGTTTACCCAATCGGGTTAGGAACCATGCGGCATTCATGGGTAATCGTTGGTGGTAGTTGCCCTGTAGTGTTACCGTTACCCCTTCGCTTTGGATGCGATAGGCACCATCGGCAGCCTCAATGCTTTTGGGCATGGGCATAAGATTCCATTGCTGTGCGCTAATGCCTGTAACCACAAGCATTAGGGTGAGTAGGAAGGTTAGCTTTTTTATCATGGCGATTTTGGTATTATCAGTAAAAGTGAGTTTGGGCTACAGCTTGCTTAGTGCGTAAGCGTATGCGCCAATGGCAACAGCGTTACTAGTCCCTAAGCGCGATAATCCAATTCCGGTGCGCTTAAGCGGGTCGTAAGTAACGGTCTTACTGCTCATTGGCACCTTTACGGTTTGCGCATTACCCTTTGTAAATTTAGCCATTTGCTCGGAATCATCCAGATTAAATGCCTTAATCTCTAGCCTATCAACCGTAGCGCCCGATACCGACGATAGCGTACCGTTTAGCTGCGCCAGAACCGCTGGGGCTATGTATTTCCATGCGTTGGATAGGCCTCCGCCCACAACCACAAGGCAATCGAGTAGGGTAATGGCGTTTGCCAATGCGTTACCCAGCTCTAATCCCAGCCGTTCAAAGGCAAAGCGGGCAGCCATTGGGTCGCCCTCCTTTGTGCCCTCGGCAATGTCAAAAATATCCTTTGGGGTTAGATGCTCGGCGTTCTCGTTGGTTTGACGTGCGTACTCGCGCAGAATGGCACGTATGCTCACGCCCTCCTCAGCAAAGCAAAGTGGGTGTAGCAGGCTGCGGGTTAGCCATATCTCGGCACCAGCAGAGTTGTCGCCAATAAATAGCTGCCCGTTGCACACAAAGCCAGCACCAAAGCCGGTTCCAAGCGTAACGCCAAGTAGGTTGTGGAACTGGCGCGGAGAGTTGGCCTTTATCAACTCCTCATTTACCTGAGGAAGGAGGCCGGCAATGGCCTCGCCGTAGGCAAACAGGTCGCCATCGTTGTTAATGAATACGGGAATGCCAAAAATCTCCTGAAGCATTGGCCCAAGCGCCACGCCACCCCTAAAGGCAGGCAGATTGCCCAAATCGCCAATAATGCCATTGGGATAATCGGCAGGCCCGGGAAAGGCAAAGCTAATGGCTACGGGTTCCTCATCGATACTCGATTTTAGGGTT
Organism: Bacteroidales bacterium; assembly: GCA_016931855.1. Lineage (GTDB taxonomy): Bacteria > Bacteroidota > Bacteroidia > Bacteroidales > Tenuifilaceae > UBA5206. Next base: position 9,788 of record JAFGDZ010000053.1, on the reverse strand, counting down.
TTGAAGCCCTCTACTATATTGCTAAGGCACTTGTCCAGATTATCGGCGTTGCTGGGTAGCGTAACCGGAGTGCCAATGGGCTTTAGCCCTTGTATTGCGGTGAAAACAAAGTTTGTTCCGCCTGCATCAAGGGTAAGCACAACTCTATTATCGTTTGCAAACATCGGCTTAAGCTTTTGATACGTTACGGAATGATAGGAACGCTAGGTAAACCAGTCCCACTAAAGGAACTGCAAAGCCCATTACCACCGATGTGCTATCGGCAACAGCACCCATTATTGGAGGAATAAACGCACCACCAGCAATGGCCGTTACCATTAGCCCCGATATCTCGTTGGAGCGCTTGGGTAGGGTATCAACGGCAAGGGAGAATATCAGCGGGAAGATATTGGCAAAGCCCAGCCCTGTGATGAATATCCCCGCAAGGGTAACTGCTTGGTTGTTAACAAAGATTAGCGCAATACCCACTGCCGATGCTACTACTGTTGCACGGAAAAAGGCTGCGGGCTTTATCCAGTTTAGGATTATGGAGCCAAAGAATCGGCCAGTTAGAATGGCGATGAAGAAGAACGCATTGCCCAGTAGTCCCCATGTTTTAATATCAATCCCAAAGCGGCTATTCAAAAGGATGGGAACACCTGTACTTAGGCAAATCTCTATACCCACATAAATAAAGATACCCAATACCATGCTTAGCACAAACTTATTGCTTAGCAGGGAGAAGGTGCTTGATAGGCTTGCGGGAGCCTTCTCGTTTTTTTGCTCCTCGATACGGGTAAGCCCAATAATTACAAGGGTTAGCAGTAGCGATGCTGCGTATATTGGGAACAGAACGCTCCAGCTGGCACCAAACCATTTTGCCGCAGCAAAGGGGATTAGCGAGCCCGATAGCGAGCCAATGGCCTTTATAAACTGGCCAAAGCTAAGGTTACGTGAGTACTTCCCTTCGGCAGAAACATCGCGCATAATGGGGTTTCCAGCCACCTGAAGCAGTGCTGCTCCTGCACCTAGCATTAGTATGGTTAGCAGGAATAGCGCGTAGGTGTTTAGCCCAACAAGCGGAAGCACCAAGCCCACAAGGGCAACGGCCAAACCAATCATCAGCACGCGCTTTTTACTGGTTCTATCCTGCACAATCCCCATGGGGACAGATAGTAGCCCGAACATGATAAAGCCCATAAAGGCAATGAGCTGCGCCTCAAAGTTTGATAGGGCAAACTGCTCCTTAGCAAGGCCAACAAATGGGCCAACAGCATCGCCAAATCCCATGCAAAGGAAGGCGAGTAGAATAGGGAATGTTTTACGGTTCATAGGTATAGGGGTTAGTTTGGTTGCTGTTTGGTGGTTGATTCTCGCACAATAAGGTTTACAGGAAGCTCAACGGTAAGCGATTCGTATGCCGTTGCGCTGGAGCCGTTAATCTGGTCCATTAACCGGCCAAAGGCAACCTCGGCAAGTTTGGCAATAGGCTGCTCAACGGCGCTAATGGCAGGGTTCATAAACTCAAAGTAGGGAATATCGTCAAAGCTAATTAGCCCAACACTAGCAGGAACATCAAGCCCATGCTTTTTTAGGGCAACTAGTGCAGCAGAGGTAACGCTGTTGTTAAGCGCAAAAATGCTATCGGGTAGCCTATTCTCAGCCTTTAGCCTACCAATAAGCGCTTCAACGTAAGAAGGAACCTCCTCAAAGGGCACTTCGGCTACCCAAGGGGCTATTCCAACTTCGGTTACAGCATTGGTGTAGCCCTTAACCCTTTCGCTAATGGTTGATATGTGAGCAGGCGTAATGGCCAGTGCCAGCGGACGCTTGTAGCCAGAATCTATAAGGTGCTTGGTGCCTATTTCTCCGCCCAAGCGGTTGTTCGATACCACAGTGCTAAGCTGCTTACAGTCCAGCTTTCGGTCTATAAGCACAAGGGGAACGCCATCGTTTTTTAGGCGGGTTAGGTCGTCGCAATCGGCTTGCGACGAGGAGAGGATAATACCCTCCACCTGACGGTTCTGTAGTAGCCGTAGTAGCTTTTGCTCCTTGTCAACCTGCTCATCGGTACTGCAAATTACTAGGCTAAAGCCTGCTCTCTCGGCTAAGTCCTCAACGGCTCGCGCAAGCTTTGAGTAGAATATGTTGGATATATCGGAAACCACCAGCCCAATGGTGAATGAGCGCCCCAGCCTTAAGCTACGTGCCAGCTGGTTAGGCTTATAGTTAAGCTCACTGGCTTTTGCAAGTACGCGCTGGCAGGTGCTTTCGGCAATCCCATGTTCTGCTGCCTTTCCGTTAAGCACCAGCGATACCAAGGCGCGCGATACGCCAAGGCTTTTGGCAATATCGTTTAGCGATACATTTTTCTGTTTCATCCCAAAGTCTTCTTAAACAATCCACAAAGGCAAATATAAAAATTTCCTAAATCGATTTAGGTGATTGGTGAAAAAGTTTATTGAACAGTATGCTTCTTCTGTTTATTTAATGGGCAAAGATGAAAACCATCGTAAAAAGACAGGAATCGGCATCAGCCACAAAGTGGCGTAATCTTAGTAACCTTGGGCGTAGCGAAGCAGCCCAAGGCTAACAAGTAGAACTGCCTTGGCCCCAAAGGGGTCTAACCTCTTAGTTAAAGTTTCGCCCCTTCAGGGCTTGCTCCCTACCTCTCGATTTTCTGTGGGCTTAGCTTCGTTCCTCAGCTTACACCCACGGTTATTCAGATTTTGCCCTTCCAAGGCAGAAAGAATGGAGGGCAAGGAAGGTTGGGGTGGCATTGGGAGCATGGGTGCTAAGGCAATTATTGCGGACTAAACGACATTGAATCGCAAACTTCAATTTGAAGCGAATTGATAGAGATAAGGCATTGGATTATTCTATCAGCACTGCTTTCCTCTATTTCTAATGCTGCAGAACAAAGTGGACATCTCATAGCCATTATCGTTACGCTTATTTCTATATTTGGTGTAGGATTGACTTATGCATCAACAGAATTAAATACCATCCCCCATGAAAAAAGCGTTTATCACACTACTGTCCGTAGCGATAGCCATAGGCGTTAGCGTAGGGCAAAATCAGCAAAAGCTGGATACAAAGCTAAAGGAGGTAACCGTGTTTACCAGCGGCGCGCAGGTTAAGCGCGAGGCAACCCTTGCCCTTGCCAAGGGCGAGAATAAGCTGGTATTTACCAACCTTCCCGTTGGGTTGGACCAGCAGTCCATACAGCTTACCTGCGGCGATGCTACCATTATTTCCATTGATTTTACCATAAACCGCACCGATGGTACAGAACTAAGCCCCAGCTATATCGCCCTAAAGAAACGTAGCGAGGAGCTGCAGGAGCGGATAAGCCTTGAGCGTACGCTGTTGGGTAGTATCGATACTGAGAAGGAGATGCTTTTGGCAAACAAGGACATTAGCGGCCAGCAGGGCGTTAAACCAGAGGATTTGAAGATAGCCATGGCCTACTTCCGCGATAAGCTCCGTGCTCTTGAGACCGAGAAGCTGGAGAAAAACAAGGTGGTTGCCAAGCTGCAAACGGAGCTATCTGTGGTGGGAAACCAGATGCGCGACATTATGAAGGGCGAGAAAAAGGAGTCGGGTGAGCTAACCGTTGTGCTCGATTCCGAAAAGCCAGCCAGCGTACCGGCAACCCTATCGTACTTCATTAATCAGGCTGGGTGGTTCCCGCTATACGATATCCGTGTGGAGAGCGTTGAGCAGCCCATCGACTTAACCTTTAAGGCCAACGTGTACCAGTCAACGGGCGAGGATTGGAATAAGATAAAGCTCTCCATATCATCGGGCAATCCGCAGGATGGTAACATTTACCCCCAGCTGCTGCCTTGGTACTTGGGGTACAATAATATAAGGATTAGAGGATTATCGTCAGTATCAAGCACGGCATCGCCAAACTACAATATAACTAGTATTTCTGGTCGTATTGTTAGTGCCGATGATGGTGAACCTATACCTGGTGTTACGCTAACCTTTCCCGGAACAAGCATTGGATGCGTAACGAATATTGATGGAGAGTACAGGGTGACAGTTCCCAGAGGTTCTGGATACCTTCAAGCGTCATTCATTGGAATGAAAACCCAAACCCTGCCAATAGCATCCCCTCGTATAGATTTTAGGATGGAGTACGATAATGTGCAGCTAGATGAGGTAGTAGTAATGGCATATGGTACCGACAGTAGGAAGCGTGAGTCTGCTCCCAAAGCAAAGGCCGCACCAAGGCCTAAGCCCGTTGCCACAACGCAAGTTGAGTACTCAACATCGGTTAACTTCCAAATTGATATACCATACGATGTGCCCTCTACAGGTAGGTCAGTACAGGTTACCCTTAACCAAATAGAGCTTACTGCCGATTACCAGTACATTGCCGCTCCAAAGGTTACACCTGCAGCGTACCTTATGGCCAGCATAACCGATTGGCAAAAGCACAATCTGATTGATGGAGAGGCTAACCTCTACTTTGAGGATAAGTACATTGGTCGTACCCTTTTTGAGGTAAAGAATGCTGGCGATACCCTGTCCCTTTCACTTGGTAAGGACGAGAGCATAAGCATTAAGCGAACAAAGACGGAGAGCTTCCGCGAGAAGAACTTTATTGGCAACAGAGCTACCGATAGGCGCGAGTTTGAGATTGCCATTCGCAACGGTAAGAAGCAGCCAATCAAAATTAAGATTAGCGACCAAATACCCGTATCAACAAACGAGGAGATAAAGATTAAGGACGTTAATGTTAACGGTGCTCAGCGTAACGCGGAGAATGGGTTAATAGATTGGACGCTAACCGTGAATCCAGCCGAAAACAAGACGCTTAAGTTTGGCTATGCAGTTGAGTCGCCCAAAAATCAAAGCGTTGGATTAGAGTAGCAATAGGCACTAAAATAAAGATGAACGAATAGCCGATTTAGTGTTGGCTATTCGTTTTTGTGCTCCGCAGGAACTATATTTTTGACTAACAGTCATATGTATATTCAAAAAGGCTAAGAGTAGCACTGCTTACTGCCATGTGTTGGCAGTGGGGAAATATCAATAGCATCAAAAAAATATTTCGACAAATTATTAAACGGTTTATCAAAAAATATGAGCCGTCCATCTATAATTCTACTCAGGCTATTTAGCCGCAAACACCTACATATAGAGTAGTATAGATAGTTGTAACAGAAAAGTGAATGCATCCCTATTCATGCGTATTATATGTAAAGTAAACAATTGTTCATTTTGAAACGTTTTGTAAATAAGTATCTTTGCAATCTCTCATATTTCTTTGTAACTTGAAGAGTAAAGAGTGGATTTGAAACTAGCAAATACAAAAAAATAATTGATCCCAAAAACAACAAACCCGTAATTCTATGAGTTCACCTAAAAACATCGTAAGAATTGGAGTATTCTACGATGGAAACTACTTCCTTCATGTAAGTAACTATTACAATTACGTTCATTCTCGCAGAAAGCGCCTAAACATTGGTGGAATGCATAAGTTCATTAGGAACTTAATTGCAAGGGAAGAGGGGACTGAAACGCGTTACTGTCAGGTTACTGAAGCGCACTATTTCCGTGGAAGGCTTAGCGCACAAGAAGCTAGCCAACGTGGGAATCAGCTTTACAATGACCGTGTATTCGACGACATTCTTATGTCCGAAGGCGTTATTACCCATTACTTACCCCTAAGAACTAGGAGCGGAAAGAAAGAGGAGAAAGGTATAGATGTTTGGTTAGCTCTTGAGGCTTTTGAGCAAACATTTTACAAACGTTTTGATGTACTAGTGCTTATCACATCCGATGGCGATTATGTTCCGCTTATTCGTAAGCTTAACTCCATTGGTACAAAAGTAATGGTGGTTAGTTGGGACTTTGAGTACACCGATGATATGGGCCGCGATATTGTCACCAGAACATCGCAGGATCTTATTCAGGAGGTTACCTACCCAATTCCAATGCACGAGATTATTAATAATGGGCTTAAAGCAAACGATCCTGTTGTTATTAATCTTTTTGAAACGCAGGAGTACTCTATGCCAGCACCGGCTGCAAGTCCTGCTGTTTCTGCCGAGCCAGATGGATCTGTTAAGCGTGGCCGTACCATGAACATGAACAGCGGCTACGGTTTTATTCAGTTCCCTCCAAACAACCTATTTTTCCACTACCTTGATGTTGTTGATTGCGATTTTAGCGATATTGAGGAGGGCGATTGGGTTGAGTTCACCATTGAGAAGAACGAGCGCGGCCAGGATGTGGCTAAGAACGTTCACAAGGTTGAACCCGAAGATTTTAATAGGTACTAGTGTTTTGATACTAGCATCAGCAAAAGAAACCCCAAGGAGCAATCCTTGGGGTTTCTTATTTTAAGCGGTATTGGCCTGCTGTGCAGGTTTAGCTTTTTATCTTGCTCCAGCTTATTTGCTTTATAGAGCCCAGCACTAGCCATGCAGTTCCCACTACAAGGGCAAAGCATACAATTTGCCCAATAAGCGGCAAAAAGGTAATTCCGTAGTGCGCAAGGCCAAATCCAACAATAGAAAAAATGGCTAAAAAGTTCCGAGCCATGTTATTGCCCTTGTTCTGCATGTCGTACGACTGGCTAAAGGGTAGCTTTTCCCCAATGGTTTTCACCAGAACTCCACAGAACAGCACGCTCATTACCAGTGCAATAACAATATGGAATGCAGCAGTAACACCCCAAATGGCAAGCACAATTGCGCTACAAAACAGCAGGGCAGGAAGAATGTAGTTTACGTATAGTGCCTTTACTATTCCAGATATAATGGTTCCAGGTTTATCCACGGGAACAACGCTAAAAATCCACGATGCCTCAGGGGTATCGGAGTAGTTTACCATTTGCACCACAGTAAATGCTAGCAGCAGCGGGGCGTAAAGCATGGTTATGTAGCTGCGCGAGTCGGCAAGGTTTGCTATGGAACCTGCCAAATCCTTAAAATCGGGCTTAATAAGCACAATAATAAGAACCAACACGTAGCCCAAAGCAGGGTAAACCGATATTTTAAACTTACGGTTACGCGAGGTTTGCCTTATCGCAAAGCGATATGCAGCCTGCTCCTCCGATGAGCTGGTTAGCAGCCCATCCCAGCGGGTTTTTACCTTACGCGATGCGGAGCTTTTTTCGCCCGACTCGGCCACATCAAGCTGCGATAGCTTGTTTGTAAAGTAGCTCGCCAAATACTTGGTTACAAACCAAATGCTTAGGAATGGAACGGTAAGGGCAAGCGTAGTGGTTACTATTCCAAAAAAATCGAAAGTAAGAGTGTGGCACGCCTTTATAAAGCCAGCAATCCATACGGGGGGAATAAGGTATATCCACCAGTTAATGGTTAGCGTGGCGTTCTCAACGGCCTCCATCTCTATAATCTTTGGAAGGAGCTGGTAGGCGCCAAACATAACAATGGCAATACCAATTTGGAAGTACGATATCACATCTTTTAGCCTCTCTGCGCTTAGCCAGTTCATTAGCAAAAGGTAGAGTATGTTGGTAAAGAAAATGGTAAACAGCGTAATAAGGAACACCCCAAGCAGGAATAGCAATCCTGCCGTCAAACCGTATTTGCCAAAGGTGAATGCCAGTGGGAATATGGCTAGGGGAATGGCAATGCCCAAAAGGTAAAAGGCAATATGAATGCCCTTTGCAAGGTATATGGTTTTGCTGTTTATGGGGCGGGGGAGCAGAATGTAGTTATCGGTGGTATCAAACAGCACGGTGGAGAACTCACCAACCATGGTCATGGCAATAATTATCATTATAAAAGAGAACACAACGGTATATGCAGTAACCTCGTCGTTTAGTTGGAGTATGGACATGCCGCCCATAAGCCCCATAATTCCAAAAACGAACATTTGAAGGAATAGGCCGTTCTTCTTTTTCTGCATTCCCGATAGGGCGGTTGGCCTACGGTTATCCATCATCAGCTTAACGCGGAGTATGGCCGTAAGCTGCTCGTAGTTTACGCCCGATGCGGTTATAAACCCCTTAAAGGGTCTAAGTATAAAAAGTGCAATTTTTTCCATCTCCTAGGCTACTCAAATGCTTGAACAATCTTCTCGGCCCTGTCGGTTAGCCCTTTCTCGCCGGTTAGCTCGGCAAACAGCTTCTCCAGCGATTCGCCACGGCCTTGGTTTAGCGACTCAAAACTACCATCGGCAACCACCACGCCCTTGTCAATTAGCACAATGCGGTTGGATATCTTCTCAACAACATCCATAAGGTGCGAGCTGTAGAAAATGGTTTTGCCCTCGCGTGCCAGCTGTAGCAGCATCTCCTTAACAATAATTACAGAGTTGGCATCTAGCCCCGATAGCGGCTCATCTAGGAACAGAATTTTTGGGTTGTTTATTAGCCCCGATATTATTAGCACCTTTTGCTGCATTCCTTTGGAGAAGGTGTCCATGCGGTTGTAGGCAACCCCTTTCATATCAAAAAGCTCAAGCAAGCGCAGCGATTTATCGGCAATAGTATCGCGGTTTAGCCCGTATAGCTGTCCCACAAACTCAAGGTACTCCATGGGGGTTAGGGTTGCGTAAAGTGCAGCCTTCTCTGGTATATAGCCAATTTGGCGCTTCACCTCAAGCGGGTTAGACCTAAGGTCTATGCCGTTTACGGTTACCTGTCCCTCAAAATCGGAGGTAATGCCGCATAGAATCTTAATGGTGGTGCTCTTGCCCGCACCGTTTGGCCCAATGTAGCCTATAATAGAACCCGATTCCACCTCAAGGTCAATGCCCTTTAGTACGTGGTGTGTGCCATACGACTTCTGCAACCCCTTAATGGAGATGCTCACTTTGCTTGAATCCATAGTTTACAGATGATTATTTAGGGATATCAAAAATAGTGTTTTGTACGAAAGGAGGGGGTTAAAATGTGTGAATTGTTAGTAGGGCTAATACACAAAAGGGGAAGCAGCAGCCTCCCCTTGTTGTATCTATTGAAAGTATGATGTTACTCAACATCAATGGTGTCGGTAGCAATATCCTCGGTGTTAGGTTCTGCAATAACCTCTTCAACTTCGGTGGTTATCTCCTCAACGGCCTCTTCTTGTGCGCTGGCAAGTCGAGAAACAAAAACGGACTCTTTAAAGTCGGGATTCTCAACTATCTCCTTAATGGCTTCGGCCTTTTTTGCCTCATCGGTTAGTTCCATGGCCTTGCGAATGAACTTTGCAACGGCTATATCCACATCAGTATAGGTAAGGGCTTGATCTTTTACCCAGCCAGTTTCTACCCATTTGCCATCGGAGCGTTTGCCTGTTACCTCAAGAAAACCATTACTTTCCGATTTTACAGCAACAATATCCATAGCGCTAAACTGCTTGTCGGTTTTGTTAAGCAAGTCGGGACGTGAGTATATTGGGCAGTCGTTGGTAAAAGTTGCTGGTTCACTGGCAATAACAATGAAATCGCTACGTACCCAACCCTCTTTATCATCTTTAAGACGAATTTTGTAATAGGTAATTGGGGTTTTTGGAGTCTCGTCAACTTCAGTTTCGTTTAGGTACTCTACCGTCTCACCAATGCTAAGCGCTGAAAGCCATTTCCCCGATTCGGTTGGGGCGTCTCTAAGCGAAATGTTGTCCCAAATGCAAACCGCCACATCATCAGCGGTAGTAGAGCCATTTACCTCGGTTGACGAACCACTATTTCCACAAGAAAAAAGCGCCAACACAGGCAGAATGACAAAAAGAAGGCCTATCCTTTTCATAAAATATTATTTAGGTTATTTAATGCTTTTGTCCCCTTGTTTTATGGGTAAACAATCAGTAATTGCTAATGTATTATAAATGGTGTTA
>JAFGDZ010000052.1 GCA_016931855.1 Bacteroidales bacterium | reverse complement strand
GTATTCTTACCCCTTATAGGGGTGAACTCAAAGCCCCTTCCTCTGGATGGGGATTTTTACTTTTGGGAGAGTGTCATGTTGCGCTCTGTTTTTTGGCTACCAAAAAAGGATAAATTTGTGCATCACTCTACGGGAAAAGGTATGGAAAAGGAAAACTCGATTTGGACTGGCAACTTTATTCGTATTACAGTTGCTAATTTGCTTATGGCGTTGGCATTCTACTTTTTGCTACCCGTTTTACCACTTTTTTTATCGGAGAAGCTTAGTGCTAGCGAAGGGGATATTGGAATTGTTCTGGCCTTTTACACTATTGCGGCGCTTATTATTCGCCCCTTTACGGGTTTCGCGCTGGACTCTATTGGGAGAAAGAGTATTTACCTGCTGGCATTTCTTTTATTCTCGCTACTTTTTGCTGGATACCTAAGCGTATTATCAATTCTATACATGATTTTTTTGCGGTTTCTCCATGGCTTAACCTGGGGCGTACTAACCACATCGGGCTCAACCATTGCGGTAGATATGATTCCCGTTAAGCGAAGGGGCGAGGGGATAGGTTACTTTGGATTATCCATGACAATAGGCATGGCCATAGGCCCTATGATAGCCCTTTTTATTAATGGCGATGGGAGTTACTACTTTGTGTTTATAGCTGCCCTTGCACTGGGTATAATGGGGCTGTTGCTTGCACTTTCCTTAAAGTTCCCGCCTTACAACCCGGTAAAGAAAAGGTTATCTGTTAGTGGGCTGTTTGAGCAAAAAGCACTTCCTGTATCGCTAAATATGCTTTTGGTGATGTTCACCTATGGGGGATTAATATCCTTTGTATCGCTTTATGGGCGGGAACTTGGAATAGGTAATAGTGGACCGTTTTTTCTTATCCTATCAACAGGAATTGGCGTTTCTCGGGTTTTTAGTGGGCGTGCATTCGATAAATCTGGCCCTAGAACCATTGTTACCATTGGCTTACTATTGCTAACCATTGGGTTTACTGTAATATCGTTACTAAGTAATGCTGTTGGTTTTTACCTTTCGGCGCTGGTTTTGGGAACTGGGTTTGGGATAATAATGCCTACATTCCAAACAATAGCAAACAATGTGGTACATGCAGAGCGTAGAGGGGTAGCAAATTCAACCTTTTTCTCCTTTTTTGATATTGGCATTGGGCTAGGAATGATAGGAGTAGGGTTGTTAATACAACATTTTGGCTACGCCAATACCTTTATGGTGTGCGCGGGCTTTATTGTTGCTGCACTTCTGCTCTTTATTGCTTTTACAGCAAAGCACTATCAGAATATAGCACAGCGTTTAGGGTAGCTACGTGCACATAAAAAGCAAAGGCGATTATACCAATAATCGCCTTTGCTTTTTATGCTTGTTGGGCTAGTAAACGTTTACAGCAAAATCCATATTTACCTCCATGTTATTTATGGGGATGGTTAGTCGTACCGATTTTATATACTTAGCCGGTTCGTTAAAATAGATTAATCCCCTTATGGAGTTGTTTGGGAATAGCGTTGTTTTACGGAGTGCGGTTGCTTCCCATATGTAACGTAAATCGGTTAGGCGTTGAATGGATTGGTAGTGGATATCGTCGTTTACAGCAAGGCCTCCGTAAACAGCTTCTCTTCCCACTTCTGTTGCAACAATTTCAGCATCAGACTTTTCTTTGTTAATGGTGGACACGCTGTATGTTACATCGGCAAGAGCCACGCCTAGTGCAAACAGCTGGTAGTTGGTGTGCGAGGCATCCTGTTGCGACATGGAGATGTCTATGTTCCTAAGCTCGCGTTCAGGGTCAAGCGCTTTTTGGGGTGCAGTAAAGTCAATGTTACTTCTGGCCGTTTTCCACGATAAAGGGGAAAGCACAAACTGCTCTGGAGAAACTAAAAAATCGGTGGAGTCCTCATTTATTACCTCAATATCAAAGCTAATTAGCCCACCTTCGTGCTTATGGAAAGCCGTGTGTACAACAAATGAGTTTGCTTTTATGCTAACAAACTCTTTACCTCGATCCCAAACGGTAACACCCTCGGTGGGGTTTAACCTAAAAACAGGACGTGGCGATACGCAGGAGCTAACAATTAGTATTGGTAAAAAGAGCGATAAAATTTTTGAATGGGTTTTCATAACTGGTAAGATTAATAGGGTTTGATGCTCTTTTTATCAAACTACAAGCCAAATATGATTATTGGAACCCGTTTTTATGTTAAAAATAATTTGGATGGGTTATGCTATTCACCTTTCCCTCCCTTAACGTGATGGCTTCTGGTGCTTTTTAGCCTATGGTTTTTGGGGTGAGAGTCCATTTCTGATGAATCGTTATCCGTGTAATGCTTGCTCGCATCGCCCGATAGCCAAGTACCCGTATTAAGGGTTGTTATTTGCTCTATAAGTGGGAATACTATTGAGAAACTACTACTTTTTAACTTTTTCGAGGCAACTTGAGGTAGCTGGCTAAGCATTGAAGTGTACGATATGGCTCCTTTTCTTGCGCTCACTAGTACGTAGAAGGTATTTTTATCATTCTTCCCGTTGGTTTGGATGTAGTCTTCCCAGCTATCGATGGGAGTTATATCGAATGGGACTTTTAGCTTGTGTAAGTTAAGAATGTTGGTGAAGGAGGTTTGGCTCTTCTCTGGGATGCAGAATTGCAACTTTGCGCTGGTTTGCTCAGATAAGTGGCAAAGCATTTTTACCCAATGGCTAAAACCGGGTTCAAATTCGGCTAAAAGGGGAACCATAACCTTAATCCTATCAATGTTGTTAATAGGATGTTTGAGCGAAACCACAAATATGGATTGCCTTAAATCGGAAAGTACCTGTTCCAGAATTGTTCCAAAAACCCATTGGTTTGGGCTAATTCGTCCGTTCCACCCTAAAACCAAATCGGTAATTTGCAGCTCCTTACAGGCACGGGTAATGCCCGATGCTATGTTTATATCAACCCTAGTAACTGGTTCTATTTTGTATTCCATCCCCGATGCAAGCTCCGTAGCATGCTTTAGCAGCGCGAACTTTTTGCTAACCTCACTTTCGTTGTTAGCAACGGCAAGTGTATATATGGGTTCACTGGTTTCGGGTTGCTTCATGTAGCGCGAAAAGGCAAATAGGTCCTCTACGGTTGAGGGGTTGGCAATGGGAACCAGAATGCGCTCTTTCTGTTCGGTAGGACTTTCAATGGATGCTTCGTTAACAACAATCTTTTTGGCTGCGCTTTCGGTGGCAAGTGAGCTAATAAGGCACGTAATAAGTATAATTAGAATTGTAGCGTTAAGTATGTTTATATCTACAATGCCAATTTTGTATCCAATCATAATAACTGCAATGGTTGCAGCAGCATGTGAGCTGCTCAATCCAAATATTAGCTTGCGGTAATTGGTGCTGTAGCCATAAATTTTTTGCGTAGCAAAGGCTGCCAGCCATTTGCTTATAATGGCTATTACTGTTAGTACAATGGCAATTTGTAGCGCTTCCAACCCTTGAAAAAACACTTTGAGGTCAATAAAGGTGCCTACAAAAACAAGGAAGAAGGGTATAAAAAGGGCATTCCCAAAAAATTCGAGTCTGTTTTTTAGAATGGATGAGTGGGGAATGAGCTTATTAAGAGTTATGCCAGCAAGGAATGCGCCTATAATTGGCTCTATACCAGTAATAATGGCTAGACCGCCCGCAAGAAAAACCATGAATAGCACAAACACAAATTGCGATATGGAGTCGCTTTTGATACGGCTAAAAAACCATTTGCCCATTACTGGGAATAGGCCGATAATAAAAAATAGGTAAAGCGATAGCGTGCCAAGCAGCGTAACCCAGTATGTCCAGGATAGGTTTTGAGTGTTAAGGGCAGTAATAACAATTAGCAGCACAAGCACTAGCGTATCGGTAATAATTGTGCCTCCTACAGTTATGCCAACAGGTTCCAACTTTGTAATTCGGTATCGGCTAACAATAGGGTAAGAAATAAGTGTGTGTGTAGAGAACATGCTGGATACCAGCAAGGATGTTAACGGTTGAAAATCCAACAAATATCTACAAATAGTGTATCCTAAAACTAACGGAATAATAAACGTTAAACCTCCAAAAATGAAGCTTCGGTTTCTAACCTTTTGAAAATTGAGAAGGTCTAGCTCTAAGCCCGCCAGAAACATAAGGTACATAAGCCCAATGTTGCCCAGCAGCTCAATGCTTCCGCTGCGCTCAACTATGTGCAAGCCATTGGGGCCAATAATTAATCCAGCAAGTATTAGCCCAAGAATACCGGGAAGCTTAATTCGGGTAAAAAGAATGGGTATTAGCAGGATAATGAGCAAGCCCAGCCCAAAAAGAAGAATGGGATCGGTAATAGGAAATTCAAAGGCGATGCTATGCATTGTTTGACTATTTAGCGTATTCTAACAGGTTGCAATATACAACTAATTCGCCCTTTCTGACACATCAATTCTTCTCGAAAGCCTCACCGCAAGGTACACAAAAGGCGTATCGGCTGCGGCAACAATAAACTTTAGAACATACGTGGAGAGTACTACCTCTACAAGCACGCTTGGCTCCAGCACGCCTAAAAAAGCAATTAGGGTAAATATTACCGAGTCTATAAGCTGCGAAACAACCGTGCTCAAATTATTCCTAATCCAAATGTGCTTTTGTGCGGGGAAGCGCTTCCGCCAGAAGTGGTAAGCCCAAATATCGTGCTGCTGCGAAACCAGGTAGGCAATTAAGCTGGCCGCAGCAATGCGGGGCATTAGGCTAAAAATGTGGCTAAGGCTTTGCGATGTGGTTTGCGAAAACTCATCGGCAAGTGGTGCAAATAGCAGCGCTAGGTTCATTATTAGCGTCATGGCTATTAGGCTAAAAAAACCAATCCATACAGCTTTTTTGGCCTCCTCTTTCCCGTAAATTTCGGAAAGAATATCGGTTACCAAAAACGATGTAGCGTAAACAATGTTACCCAGCGTTGCAGCCATGCCAAACAGCTCAACGGTTTGTACTACCTGGATGTTGGCCAGAATGGTCGATACCGGCACCCAAACAAAAAGCCCAGTCTTTCCAAAAAAGCGGTATGCTGCAGTTACCATTGTAAAGTTGGCAATGAGCATTACAAGCCACCAAATCTCGTTCATCTTTTTATCTGCAAAGTAAACACATTTCTGTTAACAACTTTTTCCCGTAATGGTTGGGTAAAATTGTTACTTTTGATTTTTCAAATCAACGCTATAAGCTATATTAGTCATTCGCATTTAACATTTAATTCCTGCATTAACCCATGAACGAATCCATTCTTAAAGCTCTTATTCAGCTGTTTGCTATTGTTGTTGATATGGATAAGCACAATAGGATAGGAAGCGCTAAAGAGGTGGTTCGTAATTACCTTGAGCAGGAATTTAGCCGCGAGATTGTTCGCACGTACCTTGAGGACTTTGATGAGTACATCCAAACCTACCACCCCTATTTTGGCGATGACGATGAGAAGCGAAAAGCCTTCTCCGTTAGCTTCTCAACACGGGTTCACGATATTTGCCATTCCATAAACAATGAGTTTGAGCAGCACCAAAAGGTGTGGCTTATTCTACAGCTACTAGAGTTTATTAGCGATAGCCAATTTGGTAGCGATAGCAAGTTTGGATTTGTTAAGGGTGTTGCTCAGGAGTTTAACATTAGCGAGTATGAGTTTAGCAATGGGAAGGACTTTATACTCTGCGATTCGTCGGAGAAAGTCACTTTAAACCAGCAAATTCTGCTTATTGATTCAAATGCAGAGTGTAACTTTCCCAACGTTAAGCATTTGCGTAACGAGAAGCTTAGCGGGCAGGTTTGGGTACTGCACATTGAGAGTACCAATACGTTGCTTGTTAAGTACTTTGGCGAAACAAACCTTTTCCTTAACAGCAGGAACATACAACCCGGGAGGGCACACATCTTTGGTGTAGGCTCTGTTATTCGCAGCCCTAAAATTGACCCAATTTACTACACCAAGGTATCTAGCCTATTTATTCACAACTACCGTAAGGCGTTTGTTCAGCTCTCTGCTGTTGATATTGAGTATAGGCACAAGGGAAGCAAGGATGGTATTTACCCTTTGTCGCTAGAGGCGCATTCCGGACAGCTTATAGGCGTAATGGGCGGAAGCGGTGTTGGCAAATCAACCCTGCTAAATCTGCTTAATGGCAATTTAAAGCCATACAAGGGAAAGGTTTGCATCAATGGTTACGATGTGCATAATGAGAGCCATGCTCTGGAAGGGTTAATAGGTTACGTTCCGCAGGACGATTTGCTTGTTGAGGAGCTAACCGTTTACCGTAACCTTTACTTTGGTGCTAGCCTTTGCTTTAGCAAGGCCACCGAGGAGGAGGTAAAGGCGCTGGTGGAGCAAATTCTTCGCGACTTTGACTTGCTTGAGGCGCGCGATTTAAAGGTAGGGAATCCCATAAACAAGTTTATTAGCGGTGGGCAGCGCAAGCGCTTAAATATTGCTATGGAGCTAATGCGCGAACCAGCAGTGCTGTATATCGATGAGCCAACATCGGGGCTATCATCCATGGACTCCGAGCGCATTATTCTCTTACTAAAACGACAAACGCTTAAGGGCAAGCTGGTTCTTGCCAATATACATCAGCCATCGTCGGATCTGTTTAAGCTGTTCGATAAGATTATTGTGCTTGATCAGGGGGGGCGAATCATATTTCAGGGGAACCCAATGGATGCCGTGGTTTACTTTAAAACCATGGCACACTACCTAAAGGCCGAGGAGAGCGAGTGCTTAACCTGTGGTAACGTTAACACGGAGCAAATACTTAGAATAGTAGAGGCTCGCGTTGTGAATGAGTACGGAAAGCTAACCCGTAAGCGTAAGCGATCGGCCGACGAGTGGTACGAACTTTACCTTGATAGCATTGTGAAGCGCATGAAGCGTATCTCGTGCGGACGCAAAATTGCGCTGCCGCTAAGTAGCTTTAGCATTCCATCAAAAAAGCGGCAAATGCTGCTCTTCTTTAAACGTACGTTACTTGGGAAATTGGCCAATAGGCAGTTTATGGGAATAAGCCTATTTGAGGCGCCGCTTTTAGCCGTTATCCTTGGATACTTTACTAAGTATGTTAGCGGTACGCTTAATAATCCCGGGGCGTATATCTTTAGCGATAACGATAATATTCCCAGCTTCCTATTTATGAGCGTTGTGGCGGCGCTATTCCTTGGGCTTACCATGAGCGCCGAGGAGATTATTCGCGATCAAAGGGTACGCCAGCGCGAGAAATTCCTTAACCTGAGCTACTTCAGCTATATCAACTCAAAGGTATTGGTGCTGCTAATATTCTCGGCAATTCAAACGTTACTGTTTGTTGGCCTAGGGCATTTTATTTTGGAAATACATGGAATGCTTTGGAGCCATTGGCTAATACTCTTTTCAACAGCTGTTTGTGCCAACCTAATAGGATTAAACATATCGGCAGCACTTAGCTCGGTGGTATCAATATACATCTCCATCCCGCTTATACTTGTGCCGCTAATGCTCTTTAGCGGGGTTATTGTAAACTTTCAAAAGCTGCACAAGAACATTACGCACCCAGAGTACGTTCCCCTAATTGGCGACCTTATGGTTAGCCGTTGGGCTTATGAGGCTTTGTGTGTGCATCAGTTTAAGGCCAATAGATTTGAACGTGAATTTTTTGAGTTCGATCAGGCTATGAGCAACGAAACCTATAACGCCTCCTTTGTGATTCCTAGGTTACAGCTTAAGCTCGATGAGGTGTACCGGGATGTTGCGCTGAAAAAAATATCGGCCAGAACCCAGAACGACTTGCGCTTGGTTAAGAACCAGCTGGCCATTACCTGTCGCGATTTCCCTGTTGATACGCTTGCCTTTCCTGATACATCGCTACTAAAGTCCGACTTAGTTAACGTAGAAAACATTAAGGCTGTTAAGGTTTTTCTTGATAGCCTACGCTCGCATTACCTGAGGGAATACGAGAAGAACAGTAGGTTGCGCGATGCCCACTACGATAATCTAGTGGCAAAGTACGGTAGCAGCGATGCCGTATTTAAGCTTAAGCGCCGTTACCATAATAAGGCTTTAGAGGATTTGGTCCTAAACAAAAATGAGATAATTAAGGTGGTTGAGGGCGACGATAACCTTATTCGTAGGTACGACCCCATTTTTGCCCGTCCCACCGCTATTAATGGGCGAGCGCATTTCTTCTCGGCCGAGAAGCGTATTGGCAAGCTTAATATTCCAACGCTAGCCTTTAATGTGCTTGTAATTTGGTTTATGTCCTTTTCTTTCTACTTAACCCTACTTACCAGCCTTCCTCGTAAGGTAGTAAGCTACTTTGAGCAGCTCCGCTTTAAGCGGTTGGCTAAGCGTATTGCTAAGTATATACCAAAATAGGGGTGGCGGAATATTGGTTAAATTATTTTAAGAAATATATTACCAATGACCGACAAGTTCAAGAATAAATACCGCATACAATCGACCCGTTTACAAAACTGGGACTACCGTTGGTCTGCAGCATATTTTATTACAATTTGCACCCAAGATAGGGAATGTTATTTTGGACGGATTGAGGACGAAATGATGTTTCTGTCACCTGTAGGGGCTATTGCTGACGTCTTATGGCATGAATTGAAATTTCATGTAAAAAACATTGAATTAGATGCATTTGTTGTAATGCCCAACCATATACATGGAATTATTGTGTTGAATGGTGATAATAATGAAAATGGTATTGCCGTAGATACAGGGCATGCCCTGTATTTACAACATCACAATCAATTAAAAAATAGCATTGGGCAACAACGGTTTCAAAATATTGGTAAAAATTCCGTTTCATCCATTATAGGTTCGTATAAATCAGCCGTAGCGAAACATGCAAACCGATTGGGATTTGATTTTAAATGGCAATCCCTATTTCATGATCATATTATCCGCAATGAAGAATCATTCAAAAGAATTCAATCCTATATTATCCAAAACCCCGCAAATTGGGCGGAAGATAAATTCCACAGTAGTATGTGATACCTAATCGTTTTGTGTCTAATAAAATGCACCCTTCCCTTTTTTCTATTTTACCACAGTGTGTTTTCTAATTTTCGAATAAGCAGCAAAGTAGCCTATTGCGTTATTTGAGATGTTTGATCTTGGATTTGCTGGTGGCCCGCTAAATAGCGGAACCGAAGGCCTTGCCGACGTTTGGACTTCTATTACAAACTTAAAAAAATCCTTTGGGATGCTACAAACGTCAAGTTCTATAATATCACCTGTTTTAAGCGCATCGTATCCCTCAAAAAAGTAAACCCCAATACCGTTTGTTTTATTCCCGTTAAATAGGATATCATCAGTAACTTCGTAGTTTGTAATGGTGTCGGTGTCGAGCGTATTGTTTAGGCTGCACTTAAACAGGTAGTAGTCCTGTGTTTCCTCTGGATCCTGGGCGTAAAGCTTGATTTCCCATCCCTCAAAAAACTTGTGTTTTCCTGCTGCAATTGAGTCTATTGCCGAAATAGGCGGAATTTGCGATGTGGCACTATACGATTGGGTATTCCCATTGCCAAGTAAATCTACATTGTCAACCGTTAGTGTGTAGGTTTTGCCTACTTCGCCATAAAAGGTTTCACTTGTTAGGTATATCCCAGGGGTGTTTGCATCTTCTGATAGGGCATGAAGCGTTTCCCCATCCCAAATATTTACGTTAGCCCCACTAATAGGTTCTGCCGCTGCATTGCTAAAATACTCAGCCGATTTTGTTACCGATACCCTATGTGCCATAGTATCGGTGGTTAGCTCGCCGTAAATAACGCATCGGGTTTCTCCTGTTTCAACCTCAACATCGTAAGGCTCGGTGCAGCTGCTGGCTGCAATGGTTAAAAGCGTTGCTGCTGCTATGTATTGAAGTGCTTTCATGAGTTCTTTTGGTTAAAACTTAAAGTTGTATGTTACCGATGGGATTATGGAGAAAAGGTATGTTTTCTCGGCCTTGGTTACGGTTGGGTTCTCCTCATCCTGAATAAAATTAATTGCCCAGGCATTTTTGCGCCCGTAAGCATTGTAAACCGATATGTTCCACTCTCCTTGCCAACGCCTGTTTGGTTTCTGCTTGCTTTTGATATTTACCCCAAGATCCAAGCGGTGGTAGTTTGGGTAGCGGTACTTATTCCTATCGGAGTAAATGGGGAATATGGTACCCATTACCTCAACCCTACCTGTAGGGTAGGTGGTGGGTACGCCGCTTGCAAATAGCCAGTTGGCCGACAGGCTAACCCTTTGGCTTAAATCGTAGTTTAGCACAATGGAGATATTGTTTGGCTTATCGAATGGCGCTGCATAGGTTTTGCCCTTGTTTACATCGGCAATGGTTCGCTCCGATTTTGAAAAGGTGTAGCTTACCCATCCATTAACCTTTTTTAGGTTTACCTTGGCCAAGAGTTCTGCCCCATAGGCAGTTGCTTCGCCAATACGAATTTCTCCTTCCAGCTCTTTATTCAGAATTGGACTTGCAAAATCCTTAAAATCAATAACATTTCGCATATCCTTGTAGTAAACTTCAACCGATGTTTCTATTGCGTTATTAAGGAAGTTATGAAAGTAGCCTACCGCTGCCTGATCGGATATTTGGGGTTTTACGTTTGGCGATGCGGGGAACCAAATGTCAAGGGGGGTACCTGCTTGTGAGTTTGTTGCCTGTTGCACGTACTGGGCTGTTCGGGAGTAGCTTAGCTTAACGGAATTTTTTGATGTAAACGCCCAAACAGCACCCAGCCGGGGTTCTAGGGTAGAGTACGTGTTAAAAACATCGTTTTTATCGTACGCTACAGTTCCTGTGCTCTCGTAGCTATTGTTGTACTGGTAAACCGTTGCTTCTCCTATGTTTTGAAAAACAGAGAATCGTATGCCGTACTTTAGCGTGAGCTTGTCGCCAACCTGTTGCTCATTAAGTGCATAAAATCCATGCTCAAGGGCGTAGCCTAGTGGAATCTCAAATTTTTTTATTAGGCTTTCGTCGCCAGTTCCCTGTGCAACGCCTGGATTAAATTTGTGATGTATGGTTTGCAAGCCAAACTTAAAGGTGTTTTTATGATTTATGTAATAGCCAAAATCCAGCTTAATGGAGTTGTCTATTAAATCGGAGTCCCACTCTAACGACGATGCATCGCCTGGTGCTGTGCCCAGTGCGTAGTTGTACCGGCTATGGATAAGGGTAGTGTTTAGGAATAGCTTCTTTCCAAAAACATGGTTCCAGCGCATGGTTAGGGTTTGGTTGCCAAACTGGAATGTGGAAAAATCGGTTCCAAACTTGTCGCGCCCAAAGTATCCCGAAATAAAGAGCCTGTTGTTATCATTAAACCTGTGGTTTACCTTTAGGTTAAGGTCGTAAAAGTAAAGGGTGTTATCCCTAACATCCTCGTTGCTGGCAAGGGGTAAGAATATGTCGGCATAAGTTCTCCTGCCCGATACAAGGAATGATGTTCTATCCTTTATAATTGGCCCCTCAACGGTTAACCGGCTCGATATGGTTCCAATACCTCCTGTTGCAGCAAAGGTTTTACTGTTCCCCTCACGCATCCTTACATCAAGTAGCGACGATAGGCGCCCACCTGCCGACGCAGGAACATCGCCCTTATAGAGCTTAACATCCTTTACCGCGTCGTTGTTGAATACGGAGAAAAAGCCCATCATATGCGATGCGTTATAAACTGTAGCCTCGTCTAGCAGAATAAGGTTTTGGTCAATGCCACCACCCCTTACGCTAAAACCAGAAGAACCTTCGGCTGCATTAATAACTCCAGGTAGCATTTGGATTGCTTTAATAACATCAACCTCGCCCATCAAGGCAGGAATCCTTTGTATTGTTTTGGTTTCGAGCTTCTGAATGCTCATTTCGGCTTTAGTAACATTAGCATTGGGGGCTTCGCTGGATATAACTACAGCATCAAGCTGGGTACTCTCTTGGCTTAGCTCTACATTTAGCGCAACGTTTCCGTTCAGGTTCACATCCTTTTCTACAGGGGTAAAGCCAATGTAGGAAATTACAAGCGTGTACTTACCTGGTGCTAGGCTAAGCGAGTAAAATCCATACACGTTTGCCGATGTGCCAATTGTAGTTCCTTTAATAAATATGGTGGCACCAATTAATGTTTCACCGTTTGCGGCATCTTTTATATACCCACTTACCGAGGGTTTGGCATTTGGTACAACATCGTCTGCATACAGAAAAAATTGGGGTAGGAATAGTAGTAGGGTTAATAATAATTTCAATGGGCTTTTGCGCCAGCTTAAAGGTTTTCTCATTTTTTAAAAAGTAGAGGGATTAATTTGTGTTACCATTAGTCTAACTGTTTTAGCCTTACTTTGCGTTAGCGCAAATATCTAAAACAAATGTTAGAGTAAACGGTTAAATAGTGTAAATGATTGTTAAGTTTTTGTGTACATCATTGGGTGTGTTACTTTTTTTAGCCCATCCGTTTTATCCATCTCGACACAATCCAAGGGCTTAGTAGTGCATCAATTGCTAAGAGAAGCACCATTCCGCAGAGTAATCCTAGTATAAACATGACTAAATTATTTATGTGTTGCATCGTATATTTATAATTATTGTGCCAAGAATTTAAAGTACCTCATAATCAGTTGTATGTGCTTACTGGTATTTGTTGGCATTGTTCATTTTTGAATAGCTGTGTTCGATTATGAACAGGTTCGCATCAATTTTTTTGGGCACATTAATAACAATTGCAAAATCCTATTTCTATTTTCGCATCGCGTTGTAAGCCCTGTGTCGGTATCGATTATTGGACTACAGCGTAGCTATAATTCTTACGCACAATGAAAAAGCAAAAGCTGTTTTGGTTTTTAGTGCTCCTTTTTGGAGTTGCAATTATTTGGTTGGCTATTCAGCATACTAACATTACGCATACCGATGCATTTTTAGTTGATGTTGGACTTCCTACATCGCCTGTTGATGAGCAAATTATACGGCATGCAGCAATTGCCTTGTCGTACTCGGAGCTGCACGAGCAGGCTCGTTGGGTAACGTATTCACTTAACCCATTGCGGTTGGGTGGCAAGGAGGAGCGAAGCGATAGGTTCGCCGCCGACCAAGCGGTGCTAACAGGCTCTGCTGCTGATTCCGACTATAAAAAGTCGGGCTACGACCGTGGGCATCTGGCTCCAGCAGCCGATATGAGCTGGTCGGCAGTAACCATGAAGGAGTCGTTCTTCTTCAGTAACATTTCGCCACAGGTACCTGCTTTTAACAGAGGTGTTTGGAAAAAACTTGAGGAAACGGCTAGGCGCTGGGCTAAACAATGCGACTCTGTTATTGTTGTAACAGGACCGGTTTTTACCGATTCGTTGGGCGTGATAGGGGGCAATGAGGTTACTGTTCCCTCTGCATTCTATAAAATACTGCTGATGTTTAGGGGGAATGATATTGTTCCCGCAGCCTTTTTAATGCCTAACAAAAAGCTAGAGCAGGAGCTGGCTTCGTTTGTAGTTTCTATTGATAGCATAGAGGAGCTAACCCTAGTCGATTTTTTTTCGGGTCTTCCCAATGCGCTCGAAACAGAGGTTGAGGCAAATAAGTGCGTTTTACTTGATGGCAAGGTTACCCATCCTGTATTTCGATTTAAACGAGCCAGCTGATTCTGTTTCATTATTTTGTAACTTGTGACAAAATTATTAGGATGAGTACTATTGAGTTTGCTTTTATTGTCTTTGCTTCGTTCTTTTCGTTAATTAACCCCTTGGGGGTTATGCCCGTTTTTATGACCATGACGGCCGATTTAACTCCCAAACGCCGAACCGCTGTGGCTGTTAAGGCAATTCTTGTGTCGCTTATTGCGCTAATCCTATTTGCCTTTGCGGGCCAGCTTATCTTTAACTTTTTCTCCATTACGGTTGATAGCCTCAGGATTGTTGGCGGCGTAATCTTCTTTATGATGGGTTACGATATGCTTCAGGCTAAATTAGTGCGTGTAAAAATGGAAAGCGCAGAGGAAGCCACAAGCTACGCTAGCGATATTGCCATTACTCCCTTAGCCATTCCTATGATTTGCGGCCCAGGAGCAATAACCAACGCCATTGTGCTTTGGGAAGATGCCAGTACCGTATCGCTAAAAATCACCCTAATTGTGGTTATTGCCATTGTGCTGCTAATAACGCTAGTTTCTCTAATAGGCTCTGGTAAAATAGTACCCTTGCTTGGCGAAACAGGCAATAAGGTAATGATGCGCCTTATGGGGTTAATTGTTATGGTTATTGCCGTTGAGTTCTTCTTTGCCGGATTAGGGCCTCTTGTTCAACGTATGCTAAATGTAGGATAAGCGATGGAAGTAGTTTACGGCCATGCCCTTTTACTTTTCTCTACACTGCTTTTTGCAGCTATAATTGCAAGTAAAACTAGCGGTAGGCTAGGGGTGCCAGCCCTTATCCTTTTTATGGGCATAGGGGTTATTGTTGGGTCAGAAGGTTTGGGGCTTATCCACTTTAATAACTTTAAGATGACCCAAACAATAGGTGTTGTTGCCCTCTCTATTATTCTTTTCTCTGGAGGCTTGGACACCCGCTGGGCTAGCGTAAAGCCTGTAATGTGGAAAGGAATTTCGCTGGCAACACTTGGTGTTGTTGGCACTGCGTTTACAACGGGTTTACTGGTTTATGCGTTTACCAGCTTTTCTTTTTTAGAGGGATTACTACTTGGTTCCATTGTGGCATCAACCGATGCCGCTGCTGTGTTCTCCGTTTTGCGATCGAAGAATATTGAGCTAAAGCACAACCTACGCCCGGTACTGGAGTTCGAGAGCGGAAGCAACGACCCCATGGCCTATATGCTTACCCTTGTTTTTACTATGATGATTTCGGGTGGAGAGCTATCGGGTTTTGACCTTACCCTCTTCCTTGCTGCCCAGCTTACGGTTGGGTCGCTTGTGGGGATTTTTATGGGAAAGGCTATGGTTTGGATTACCAACCGAATTCAGCTTACCAACGATGGGCTTTATTCTGTAATGATATTTGCCCTAGCCCTTTTTACATACGCCTTTTCCGATTTTATTAAGGGTAACGGTTTCCTTTCCGTTTACATTGCAGGGGTTATGCTTGGTAACTCTGCATTTATGCATAAGCGCTCAATTTCTCGTTTTTTCGATGGATTGGCATGGCTAATGCAAATTGTTATGTTCGTGGCACTAGGACTTTTGGTTTTCCCTTCGCAAATTGTGCCTGTTGTTGGCATTGGTGTACTTACCTCGGTAGTACTAATGTTTGTTTCGCGACCAGTTGGCGTGTTCCTAAGCCTTATTCCATTTAAGCTCACTTTCCGCGATAGGGTTTTTATTTCGTGGGTAGGACTTAGGGGTGCCGTTCCCATTGTACTTGCTACATTTCCAATTATTGCAGGCGTTGAAAAGGGGGAGCTAATTTTTAATGTGGTGTTCTTTGTTGTGGCCATGAGCGTTCTTATACAGGGAACTACATTTACTCATGTGGCAAAATGGTTGCGCTTGTCAAAGCCAATACGGGCTAAAACGCGCTACCCATTGGAGATTGAGCGTAGCGATGCTTTTAAAAATGAGCTCCTGGAGCTGGAGGTTAACGCGGGGTGTTTTGCGGCGGGGAAATCGCTTATCGACCTTAATCTCCCTATGAATGCCCTTATTGTTATGGTGAATAGGAATGGTAAATTCTTTACCCCAAATGGATTAACAGTACTTGAACCTGGCGATAAAATGCTAGTGCTAACCGATAGCAAAACGGAAATTGCAGCGCTGTACAGCTGCCTAGGCATTACCGAAATTGATTAGCACGCTATTGGCATGCTTTTTATTGCTAAATGAGTTTAATTACCTAAGGTATTTTATTTTGATTCTAGTGTTTTGTTGCCAAAACTTATAGTAGTACGGATGAAAAAGATACTCACGCTTCTTGTTGCGTTAACCATGTGCAGCGTTGTTTTTTCTCAGGAGGCAAAAATTATAACCAATGTTCAGGGCAGGGCTTACATAACTGGCCAAGTGTCTGAGGATGCCGCAATACGAGGTGCTTTGGCTCAGGCTAAAATTGAAGCTCTTAGGCGTGCAGGGGTAAAGGAGCATATTACTGCGTATGAGGCGATGTACAAAGGGGAGCAGGGCGACGATTATGCCGAGTTCTTTGCCTCCGATGTGCAGCAGGAAATACGTGGTGTAGTACAAAGCTACGCCAACCAAAGGGTTAAAAAGGGTCTCGATCCTCAAACCTCCCTGCTCTTTGTTGAGGTTACCATCGATGCCGAGGTTGTAACCTACCACGTGGGTGCCGATCCTACATTCCAAGTTGAGGTACAGGGTATTCTTCCCGTTTATGCTAATGGCGAATCCATGCAGTATAACGTTAAGGCTACGCAATCGTGCTACATTACGGTGTTTAACCTTTATAACGATCATGCAACGCTTATATACCCAAATCCTTGGGAAACGCACCAGCTAATACCTGCTGGAAAATCGGTTTCTTTTCCTTCGGAAACAACAAGTTACGAGATGGTAAAAACCACAAAGGAGCCAGAGCTTAACAAGTTTGTGTTTGTGTTTACCAAAGAGCCCATTCCATACAGGAACTTTAAGCTAACGGTTGAGCAGGATCAGGTAACCTCGTTCGACGATTTAATGGCTTGGGTTTACCGTATCTCTCCCGATAAACGCGTGGTGGAGTATGTGGCGTTTTCTATTAGGTAGTTTGCCAACAGGTGGAAGCAACTTGTTTGTATAAGCACAGCTTTGATAGGGATTACCCCTTCTTAAGAAACAGATTCCCAAACTTAAATGCGTGGTGAAAGTCGTAGAGTAGGCGCGATGGTAGGTAAGTGGTTATCTCATTTTCGTTTTCGATAATGGTAACGTAGTACCTATTGGAAAGAAAGCGCTCCCACAATTTTTGTGGCTTAAAGTAGGTTTTGTTCTCCTTAACCTTATACATTACGTAGCGGTGACTAATAAAGTACTGCTTCACCAGTTCGTGGTCTATTTCTCCGTTATGTTTTACCGTTATTTTCGATATGCTAAACTGGAACGCAATAACTCCCGATAAAACCAGCGCGTTAAAGGTTAGGTGTATCCAACCATCCTCTAGAAACGATAGAATGGAGAATGTTTTGGTGTTGAATAGAAATACAATTAGCATGTAGCCAATAAAGTACAGCGAGAATACACCTAGAAAAACACCAGCCCAAGGCACAAAGATGTTCTTAAACGTTTTGGTTTTAAACTCAATCTCCATAAAAAACCCCATTAGTTTGATTCTATAAAGATAAATAATTTGGGCTAGTTAAGACAATTGATGTTTTGCTCAATACAAAAAAGGTGTAGAAGAGCGCTTCTACACCTTTTCCATCAGTTGGAATATTACTCAGTAAAAATTCCTACCCCTTTATCTCCATTCGATGTGGCGTATGCTCTAAACATGCCTGTGGTATTCATTGTAAGGTAAACATTCCCGTTTTTGTCAACGGCAACAACGCCTCCAGCACCATGAGCCTTAACCAGCTTGTTGTTAACAACAACATCTGCTGCATCTTGTAGCGATAGCCCTTTGTACTCCATAAGTGCCGATATATCGTGGGCTACTGTGTAGCGTATAAAGTACTCGCCATGGCCTGTAGCCGATACCGCACAGGTAGCATTGTTTGCATATGTGCCAGCACCAATAATGGGTACATCGCCAACCCTGCCATAGCGTTTGTTGGTCATTCCTCCTGTTGATGTGGCAGCAGCAAGGTTACCGCTCTTATCTAGGGCAACGCAGCCAACAGTGCCCATTTTCTCTGCTTTTTGAAGTGCGCGCTGAAGCGATTGCCAGCTCTTATCGGTAAAAAAGTAGCTGCTATCAACCATTTCGGCACCCATGCTTTTGGCAAACTCCGATGCACCTTTGCCAATCATCATTACATGAGCCGATTTTTCCATCACCAAACGGGCTGTAGATATGGGGTTTTTAATATCGCTCACGCCCGCAATTGCACCTGCACTAAGGTTGGAACCACTCATAATGGCTGCATCCAGTTCGTTTTTACCTGCGCTGGTAAAAACAGCACCCTTACCTGCGTTAAATAGCGGACAATCCTCTAGGTATCGTACAACTTGCTCAACGGCATCAAGGCTACTGCCGCCGTTTGCAAGAATGTTCTCACCAATGGTGCGGGCGTTAATTAGCTCTTGCTCGTAGCGTGCAATATCCTCATCGCTAAAATCTGCTCTATTCATGTCTCCTGCACCGCCATGTAGGGCTAAAGCCCATTCTGCTGTTTTGGGTGCATCGGGGTTGGTTTTACTTGTGCTGCACGATAGTGCTGCAATTACGGTAAGTAGCAAAAGCACTTTTCTCATGGGGATACTTTTTATGGGTTGATATTTAGGCCTATTTTACTAGTTGGTTCGCTTTCTTTTCTACTTTTGCAAATTAGTTTTGCCGTTTTTGTTTGACTCAGTTTGTAGATAATGGTTTTACTTACAGCATAAATTTACTCCAATGAGGGAACGTTTTCTGTTTTTAGTTAGATATTTTATTTTTTGGCTTGCCTTTTTCTTTGTTGCCAGGCTACTCTTCATGTTTTACAGTTATCAGCAATCGTTTTCCATTCCCATTAGCGAGTGGTTAGGCATTTTTTCCCATGGTGTGTGGATGGATGCATCGCAAACGGGTTACGTAACCCTTTTGGTTGCACTAACCATTGGCGCGCTATACTTTGCTAGCGAAAGGGTTGTGCGCATAACCATATCAACAATAACACTTGTTGTTTTAACCATATCGTCGGTTGTTATTATATCGGATTTGGAGCTGTACCGTAACTGGGGGTATAGGATAGATGCATCGCCGCTGCTGTACCTAAAAACACCAGGAGAGGCTTTTGCCTCCGTAAAAGTATGGATGATAGTGGTGCTTGTTGCTGCGTGTAGCGCATTTGTTGCAGCCTCTTTTTGGGTTTACCGTAGGCTGGTTTGGCGTAAAGAATTTACCAGTGGAAAGTGGTGGTTACTTCCCGTTTTTACTTTTGTTGCTGCAACAATGATAATCCCTATACGTGGTGGGTTTGGCATTGCACCAATGAATCCGGGTAAGGTGTTCTTTAGCCATAACGTTTACAGTAACCATGCAGCCCTGAATGCGGTATGGAACATGATTTATTCCTACTACAAATCGGGCTCCATGTACAAAAAGTACCCCGATTATGTTGATAAGAACACCGCTAATGCCCGTTTCCAAAGCCTAATGGCGCAGTCTGCCGATAGCGTAGCCGTGCTAAAAATGCAGCGCCCCAATGTTGTGGTTATCCTTTTGGAGGGATTTACGTCCAAGATGATTGAGCCGCTTGGTGGCCTTAGCGATGTTACGCCCCAGTTTAATGCGCTTACTCGCGAAGGAATTTTGTTTAGCAAGATGTTTGCCAGTGGCGATAGGAGCGATAAGGGGATTGTTGCTACTCTTAGCGGTTTTCCTGCGCAATCTACGCAGTCTATAATAAAGTACCAGCTAAAATCGTCGAAGCTTCCATCCATTAGTGCCGATCTGTTTTCGCAGGGTTACAGCACCACCTTCTACTATGGTGGCGATCCCGATTTTGCCAACATGCGCTCGTTCCTATTTGGCGCTAAGTTCCAACGCATGGTTACGCAGGACAATTTTCCCCGTGCGTACCGTAATTCCAAGTGGGGCGTTCACGATGAGCACGTTTTTAAGCGATTACTTACCGATATAGATTCGGCTCAGGGGCCTTTCTTTAAGTTCTTTTTTACCCTTAGTAGCCATGAGCCCTTTGAGATACCAACTACGCCAAAGTTCTCTGGTTCCGATGAGGATAGCCAGTTTAAGAGCGCTGCTTACTATACCGATAGCTGCTTGGGTCAATTCTTTAGCGAGGCTAAAACTCGTGAGTGGTATAAGAACACCCTTTTTGTGCTAATAGCCGATCATGGGGTTCGTTACCTTAGCAAGCATCCAAACTATGCTCCAGAGCGTTTCAAAATACCCATGCTTTGGCTGGGTGGAGCATTGGCTGTTGAGCCTAAAGTGGTAGAGCATACCAGTTCGCAAATAGATTTGGCTGCAACGTTGCTAACCCAAATGGGTATGGAGACCAGTGAGTATAGGTTCTCTAAAGATTTATTTGGGCAACCATCGGTTCCCTTTGCTTACTATGTATTTAACGATGGATTTGGCTTTATGACCGATAGCTCAAAGTTTATTTACGACCATACTGGGAAGCGAGTTATTGTGCAGGAGGGTAATAATCCAGATATGGTTACCAACGATGCATTCTCTTTCTTCTCTGTTTATCAAGAGTACTTTTTAGGATTGTAACTTATGCTAATAATAAAACGGAGGGCTGCAAATTTGCAGCCCTCCGTTTTATATAGTGTTTGTTTTGCTACAGCTTAGCGCTGCCATACTTAACAGTTACGTTAACCGTTGATTTGGTGTTGGCATTGCTACCAACTAATCCCGATACCTCAATTTTGGTATTCCCCTCAATGCGGCTAACTCGGTTATTCTCGTTATACTTTATACCACCATAAGCTACGTACCCTGTAAGGTTGTACGATGCCGATGCGCTAATCCCTGCATATATACTTGCGTAGTTACCCCTAAAATTTATGGATTCAAAGTCTGCAGAAACTCTATCAATCCTCACATCTCCATACTTGGTTGTTATATCCAGTTTTTTCCTTACCTCGGTAAAGTTGTAGTTTGTATAGCCACTCTCGCTAACAAAGTTTGCAACGGTTCCAATTCTAAAGGTATCGTACTTAGATTCGCTAACAATTGAGCTAGCCTCATCAATCGTAATTTTAGAGTACTTGCTTACAACAACAAGAGCTTTACTTTTAACAATGCTAAGGCTGCCATACTTAATGTCAATTTTAAACCATTCGGTTTCGTCAATAGATGCATTACCGTAGCCAATAGTTAGTGAGTTAATATTTTCAGCGCTTCCGCGTACAATCCTATTCGCTTTAAGATTTCCGTACTTAAGGTCAATTGTTGTGACCCCTGTTAGCTCGTTTATAAAAATATCGCCGTACTTATTTACCAGCTCAATGCTAAGATGCTTTGGCATTTTTACCTTATAGTTTATGCTAAGCTCCTTGCTCGATAGGCCAAAGCTGTTCCATGAGTCCATCATCTTCTCCTCAATACTGGTAATGGCGCTAATCTTATCGCCTTCCTGCGAAAAGGCTACGTTAATGGCGGCAAGCATGCGCTGCGCCTTGTCCTTGTCGGGATGATCAACTTTTACCTCAACAAAGAACGATATCATGTCCTTATCCCAGTTCTCGATGTTCACTTGTCCAAAGCGATTCTGGATATAGATGCTACTATTGTCGTTTACCTGATACTCCTTGTTGTAAGTTTTGGTAACCTCTTCCATGCCCATTGCAAAGGTTGCTGCTATAGCAACAAGGGCAAACGTGAGTACTACTTTAAACAGCTTCATATTTAGTAGATTTAAAGGTTTCGGTTAAGATTATTCTCCGTTAAGGTGCCTAATTATTTGGTCTAGTACCTCAATTTTTGTTTGGTACTCCTTAACAACTGCGTTTTTTACCCTTTCGTTGTTTGGCTCCCACTTGGCATTAGCTCCTTGCTTGTAGCTATTGGAGTCAAATTCCTTTAGGGTTTGGTGTATGTCGCCTTCCATTTCAGGGTTGTTGCTTTGTACCATTTCGCGTATTATCCACGATTTTTTCTTAATAAGCGCTTGGTAGTAGCTTTCAATTTCTTGTAGTTCTGTTGACTCTGCCACCTTGTTATTATCCCAAACGCCAGGGAAGCTAACGTCTCTGTTAATCAGTATGCCAAGTGTTCCTGAAAGAATAAACCCAGCAATAGCTGCCGCTGCAGCAATTAGGTAAAGGTTTGTTCTATGCTTCTGCCTCTTAGCTCTTTGCATTTGGCGAAAACGATCAAAATGCTGTGGGCTTGGGTCTTTGCTATCAAAAGAGTGGCGGTTTTCTCTTATGTAGTCTCCTAGCGTATCCATTTTACCGTTTGCTTTTAAGTGTGTTTATTATGTCAATTAGTTTATGCTTGGCTCTTGTGAGCTGCGATCGCGAGGTCGATGCAGTAATTCCAAGCATACTTGCTATTTCCTCGTGGCTATACCCTTCAAGGTAGTTCAGGTTAAGCACTAGTTTATAGCCTTCGGGGAGCATCTCTAGTGCTGCTTTTAGCTGTTCTACCGATTCGGGTTCAATATCAGCTGTTTCATCGGCGTGGCTAATTCCATGTGCTTCGTCAAGGGAAACCAGCTTTGCTCGTTTTTTCTTTAGGTTGTCAATAGAGGCGTTTACCACAATTCGTTTTAGCCAGGCACCAAAGCTAACCTCGTTGCGGTAGCTGCCAATTTTATCAAATGCTTTAAAGAACGCTTCCTGCATAATATCCTCTGCTTCGGCTTCGTTCCCCACAATTCGTAAGCTGGTGTTGTACATTGCTTTGTAGTACAACGCATAAATTTCGAATTGTGCCTCGCTGCTGCCTCTTTTGCAGTCGTCTATTAGCGATTGATGTATGTTCTGATAGTAGGATCCTTTAATCTTCATACTCAAAATCTGACTAAATGACTACGAATTGGTTTGAAATGCTGCATGGGGAACAAAAAGTTTTTGGAACTATTATTTCAGCGCTACAAAATAGGGCATTTTTTGTTAGTTCCTAATTGTTGATGTTGTTAAATATTCGTATTTCACCTGCTCTTTATTTATGTTGATATTTAGGTGTATAGTGGTTTTGTTCCTCTTTTTAGGGTGCATAACCCAATGTTGGCGTCTGTACAATAAGGGCATTTGCCTACCTTTGCCGCCTGCGCCAACAAATTATTAACGCCTGAATTGGGCGCAGGTTCAGGCATAAAATGTTTTATATGAAGTTCAATTTTAATCCGTTTGGCCTAAAGCAGCGTTTCTTTAGGAACTGGAGCAACAAGGGCTTTGGGGTTTACAACAGCCTAGGAGCAGTGGTAAAGGTGTGCGTACTATCGGCAACCTACTCAATTCTTGCAATGCCTGTGGCAACATTTGCGCAGCCCGACACCGTTACGGTTAGTAAAAATGTTGATATTGATGAGGTTATTGTAAACTCCAAAAGGGCAACATCAACCTATTCGGAGTTTACTAGGGTAGTTACTGTAATCTCGCGCGACGAGTTGGGGCGCGTTCCCGCCGCCTCGTTACAGCAGGTACTAGAGCAGGTTGCTAGTATCGATATTCGGCAGCGGGGTGGCCATGGGGTGCAGGCCGATATCAGCCTTAGGGGCGGTTCGTTCGATCAAACGCTGGTTCTCTTGAATGGAGTTAACATCTCCGACCCGCAAACAGGGCATCACAACCTAAACATTCCTGTTGATCTTGATGTTATTGAGCGTATTGAGATTCTGCAGGGGCCTGGCTCGCGCATTTATGGTGCAGGAGCATTTAGTGGGGCTATTAACATTATTACCTCAAACGGTTCTGAATCGAATGCGCGTATACTAGCCAATGCTGGCGAACACGGATTGCTGGGGTTAACGGCATCGGCATCTGTTGGAGCGCAAAAAGCAGGGCTCTTTTTAACTGCCTCAAAAAAAGCATCAGAGGGGTACACTCCCAATACCGATTTTTCCGCTAGCAACATCTACCTAAACTCGCACCTTAACCTTGGTAGCGGCCAACTGGGGCTACAGCTAGGGTATCAGGATAAGGGGTTTGGGGCTAATAGCTTTTACACGCCTAAGTACCCTAACCAGTTTGAACAGGTAAAAGCGCTATTTTCCGAGGTGAGCTACGGGGGCACAAAGAGTAGCTTTTCCTATAATACATCGGTATATTTTCGTCGGCATTTCGATAGGTTTGAGCTTTTCCGTAGCGATGCGCCTAGCTGGTACGCTACGCATAACTACCACCGCTCATCGGTTTTTGGGTCAAGAGTGGATGGCGCATACCTCTCACCTCTGGGCAAAACCCGCTTGGGCGTTGAGGCGCGTAATGAGGAGATTCTTAGCAATGTACTTGGAACGCCACTAAGCAAACCCGTTAAGGTTTCGGGTACCGATAATGTGTTTTACTCAAAATCCGATTCTAGGTGGATATCCTCCTTTTTTGTTGATCATACCATTTACATCAATGGTTTAACCATTTCGGGTGGGGCATTGGCCTCAACTGTTAACGGCAATAATATTGATTGGAGCTATGGTGTTGATGTTAGCCAGCGAATTTTTACCGATTACAGGGTGTTTGCCTCTGCAAATCACACCTTTAGGTATCCAACCTTTACAGACCTGTACTACCAAGGCCCCACTAATTTGGGAAATCCTAATCTTAAACCCGAAAGCGCTACAACCTACGAATTGGGTATTAAGCATACCCTTGGTGGCTTTAGCTCTCATCTTTCTGGATTTTTGCGCGATGCAAAGGATGTTATCGACTGGGTTAAGCTTCCTTCTGATGAGAAGTGGCAAAGTGCTAATCATACTCAGCTAACAACCTATGGCGTTGAGGCGGCTTATAGTTACGTTCCGCAGAGTACGGGGCAATTTATTAGGCGTATTGGGATGTCGTTCCTCTTGCAGCACAGTGACAAGGATAGCGAGGCGCTGGACTCATACTATGCTCTTGATTTTTTACGAGCAAAGGTTAATCTCTCTTTGGATCATAAAATATACCGTGGCCTTTCGGCAAATTGGAACTTGATGGTGCAGGATAGAGCCGGGAGCTATACGCATTTTGTATCGGGAACCCAAAAGTCTTACGATGCATTCGCCCTTCTTGATGCTGGTTTAAACTGGCAAGGCGATAAGCTAAGCATAGGGCTTAACGTGCATAATGTTTTGGATAAGTCTTATGTAGATTTAGCCAACATAGAGCAACCTGGGCGTTGGGTGTCTTTCTCTTGTGCTTATAACATTCGGTTTAGGTAAAAAAAGAGGTAAATTTGCGTCTATCAATTGTTTATTACCTATTTCTAATATATTTTTGTGGGGCATAACCAAAAAAAAGACTTGAAATTATGAAGAGATCAAAATTATTCCTAGGCC
The DNA here is from genome assembly GCA_016931855.1 of Bacteroidales bacterium. Lineage (GTDB taxonomy): Bacteria > Bacteroidota > Bacteroidia > Bacteroidales > Tenuifilaceae > UBA5206. Next base: position 61,497 of record JAFGDZ010000052.1, on the reverse strand, counting down.
TAGTATTTGTAGGTGCTTTATCATTTGCTGCTTGCAATAGCGCTGAGTCTAAAAACACAGAAGAAGGTTGCTGTGCAAAAGAGACTACCGAGTGTGCTACTAAAGCTGATAGCGCTGGTTGCGCTGATGAGCACGCACACGAAGGTTGCGATCATGCAAAAACCGATTCAACTCAAGTTGCTGAGTAATTAATCCTTTAGGATAAAAATCAAACGGCTGCCTTTTGGCAGCCGTTTTTGTTAGTTGCTATCTAATAAATGTTGTAACTATTCCCGTTACTATTTCTCCCGTTTCGTGGTTTAGCTCAGAGCCACGTAAGCTATGCGGGATAAGGTAAATAGCCATTGTTACCAGTGCTGCAAATATTACAACAAGCGGCCTATCCTCTTTTCTGTTAACCAGCAATGCAACAAGCCAGGCAACAAATGCAATTAGGGTTTTATTATCGGTTAGGTCGCTACCCAAAGGCCATCCGGTCCACGCCTGACCAAAGGCATAGTGCTGTACTATTGGTCCAAAAACAAGTCCTCCAACAAAGAGTGCGATAATGGTTAAAAGCATATAGAACTTAAACCTTTTATGCATAAATGCAGCCATTATTCCGGTAAGATTAGAGAGTAACATGGCTATAAACATCAGCAGTACGTGTGGAATAAGGGCAAAAGCGGGTACGGCTCCCTTAAACCTAATTACAACAGGCTCATCTTTTTTTATGCTAAAAGCCTCCTGCGTTACAAGGTTTTCCATCTCAATATAGTACTCTAGCTTTCCTGCCGCTGGTTGGCTAGGCAGATAGGTGGTTACGCCACCGTTGGCGTTCATCATAAAGGGTTCTGCAGCCCAGTCGCTATTTGTTGGGTATTTTCGGTAGAAAAGGGTTGCTTCCCATTCAAGCGGCAGGCTGTCTATTGTTACCTCAATATCAATATTGGTTTCGCCGCTTCTGGTTAGGGTTAATAATTTTGTTTGGTTATCAATGGAATAGGTAACCTTTTCGGGATACGTTGGCCCCGTTTTTTGTTGATATATAACCGTTGCCAGTGTTATAACAATTGCGGCAATCCAGAATAGCACTTTTCTCATGATAAATAGTTTAGTGTTGATGGTTAAGATTCTTTTCTTGTTGCTAAAGTTAGCTGCTACAGCTGTATAAGCTTAATGTGAGCCTCGTTGCCTCTTTTAATCTCCACAGAAATGGTGATACCTGCCTTAAGCTCCGATAAACGGTACATGTAGTCCTGAATGTTATTAACTGGTTTTCCGTTTATAGCTGTTATTATATCGTTATTCTTTATTCCGCCAAGTGCTGCAGGGTTCCCTGGTGTTACAGCAATTACACGTAGCCCATTATTTTCGCCTTGGTTAACATCGGGCATTATGCCCAGCTTTACCTTTAGCCCACGCCCATGCCTTGTTGGTTTTGATTTTGGCCCAGCCTCGTTAAAGGTTAGCTTTGTGTTTGAGTTTGCCAATGCGTAGGCTATATCGTAAACGTAGTTTGATACTATGCTAAGCCCCTTTAGGTTGATTTTATCAGCATCATCAAAGGGAGTATGGTAATCGGTATGTGCGCCAGTTGAGAAGAAAAGTACGGGTACGTTCATGCTGTAGAACGATGCGTGATCCGATGGACCATAGCCCTCGGGCGATTTGGCTAGTTTAAGAGGGTAGGGGTGTACTAGGCTATCAATATACCGCTCTGTTTCAAGTGCGGTTTGTGTTCCACCTACTTGTAGCGTGCTATCCATTAGTCGCCCAACCATATCCATGTTAAGCATAGCTACCATATTTGAAGTGGAGATTGGCCCTTCGTTTACAAACTTTTGTGAGCCAATTAGGCCTAGCTCCTCAGAGCTAAACGCCACGAAGAGAATGCTACGTTTAGGCTTATCTTTGGCTAACTTTTGGGCAACTTCTAAAAGAGCAGCAACACCCGATGCATTATCATCGGCACCATTGTGAACGGCAGTGGTATCGGGCATTCGCGACGAGCTTTCGTGCCCACCCATGCCCAGATGGTCGTAATGAGCGCCAATTACAATGTACTCATCTTTTAGTGCTTCGTTGGTTCCCTCAATTAGGGCTACCACATTTTGAGTACTTTTTATTTCGTTGGTGAGTTCGCTTGTGCCAGAAACAAGAGTATTGGTCTCCACCGATATGGGACTTTTAGTTTTGTTTAGCGTAGCCTCTGCCTGTTCAATAGTAAGTCCATTGTTTTTTAGAATCATATTTGCTGTTGCTCTGGTTACATGGAATACAGGAATACCCACACTAAATGCTTTTTCCTCCATTTTGTAGAGCTTATCGTCGCTATCATACGACGTGCCAGAAACAAGTAGCACTCCAATTGCGCCTTGGTCGGCGGCAATTAGGGCTTTATCCTTATCGCCCGATTGATTTGAGTAGGGGCTGTTGGGGTTATCAATTTCTGGGTCTCCTCTTAGAATGAGAACCCATTTCCCCCTTGCGTTTATTGGGTAGTAATCGTTCCATAGAATATCATCGGCAGTGTAGTGAAAGCCATATCCGGCAAAGCAAACCACCGATTCCGCTTCGCTATTGGACGATAGCGGGAGTACGCTAAAATCGGTTCCGTAAACCAGCTCTTTGCCATTAATGGCAAGGGTGTTCTCGCCTGGGTGCTGCTTTACAATCAGGTCGAAGAACTGGTAACCATTTTGCCCTAGTAGCTTTAAACCCGATTTGGCTAGCTCGTCCTTAACGTATTTTGCGGCAATACGATCATATGTTGTTCCAGGTTTTCGCCCTTTTAGTGAGTCCGATGCCAGAAACGCTATGTGTTCCCTGAGTTCAGGTTCTGTTATTTCCGTTTGGCTTGGGAGTAATCCCTGACACGATGCAAGAACTGCAACAAATGCCATTGCGCAATATGCAACTATTTTATTCATAGTGTTATGCTCTCTGGTTATTGTAATTTGTACTACGTTGCTCCTTTTAAGAATTCTATACGTGGCTCGAAGTTATGTAAATATACTTTTCAACAAAAGGCTAATCTCGTATCTGCTAAACAAAAATGGGTAATTTTGTTTAAAATTTCGATGTATGGCTTTGCAAAAGATTTCAGAGCGTAAGGTATTGCTTTACACTATTTTGTTTTTGGTTTTTGCTGGATTGGTTAGGCTAACTAACTATGGGGTGGGAATTGTCCTTTTCTATTTAGGCTTTGTGCCCTTCCTTCTATATAGGATAAACCACTACCTAAAGCACAAAAATAAGCCAAAAGAAAAGATAGATAGGTATAGGCTCTATGTGCTTATAGGCTTAATTATAACCATTGTGCTTAATATTTTGGGGTGGCAAGAGGCCGATTTCTTTCTTCTTTTCCTTCTAATGGTCGATTTGCTGCTGGTAATTAATAGAAAATGGTAGTATAGCTAGCCTATATTGCTACTAATTTTTGGCACCTGAGCTATTCCTAGCACCCATTGTGAGCTAATTGTGTTTTTACCCTTAACGTATTTCCCTATTACCAAAATCTTTTTCTACCTTTGCCTTGCTATCGGTTAAGGGAACCCTGTGTAAATCAGGGGCAGTACCCGCTGCTGTAAGTCCTTTCCCCTTGGGGGAAATACTCTTTTTGCTTCAACGCCACTGTTCGGTAAACACGGATGGGAAGGTTCAAAAAGAGAGGATAAGCCAGAAGACCTGCCGTGTAGTACCCTCATTCGTAAGCTTTCGGGAGAAAAAGCGCGGAATAGATGCCTTGCTACTCTATTTCACTTCCTTTCCAAGGTTTTGCGAGTTGAGGTTTTAACAGTTTAACTATAAAACCTTTAACTCATGTTAAAACGTACACTTCAGTTTGTGGCAATGGCCTTTGCTGCCATGCTTATTGTATCATGTGAGAGCGATGAAACCTTTGTCCTGGAAAAAATTGATTTTCAGAAGCTAACCCTTGCCGATAGTACCTTCTGGAATGGCTCCGATGGCTCTGGTAAGTTTGTTGCAGGGACGGGAACTTTTAACAATACTTATAGCAATAACACTACCTATGAGTCGTGGAGCGGTTTTGCTTATTCCAATGTGGATAATATGGTGCTAGGCGACTATGCAAATCAGTATAGCGCATACATTGCCGATGGTACCGATGGTAAAAATATTTTTGGCGTTGCCTATGTGGTTGCCGACGATGCAAAAGTAACCTTTAGCCGACCTGTTGATATGCGCTATGCCAAGTTTACCAACTCAACTGTTACCTACCTTACAATGGTAAATGGTAACCAGTTTAGCAAGAAATTTGGTGGGGTAACAGGAACCGATCCCGACTTTTTCATGGTAACAATTAAGGGATATGACGCTAATGGCACAGAGGTTGGCACTGTTGACTTTTATTTAGCCGATTTCACTGCAGAGGATAATACTATGGATTATTTGGTTGATAGCTGGACTAGCTGCGATTTGTCATCGCTTAAAGGTGTAACTGAGCTACGTTTCTACCTTTCGTCATCAGACAATGGCGATTGGGGCATGAATACTCCTTCATACTTCTGTATCGACGATATTACCTATCGTTACGAGTAGCGTGTTATATATAAGCGAGTTGCTGTTAAGTTGGCGCTCGCTTATACTCTACTTTTTTCTTCCTTATCGTATTTTGTAAAGCGGATAATCTGCCTAATAAATACTAGTATGCAAAAAATTATATCCCTAGTGCTTATGTGCGCTTTATTAGGTGCAAAGGCGTTGGGAAATGGCGTTGAGCTAAAGAATGGTGCTGTAAACGAGCACACCGTTTCGTTCGATATTTCGTGGGATAACAGCTGGAACTTCCTTTCGCAGGGTGCTAGTGCCGATGGCATTTGGGTTTTTGTAAAGGCGAAAAATCAAAATGGTGTGTGGCAACATATAAGTATTCTGGGTGTGCCTACTCAACAGTCGGGTAACGAGCCATTAGAATTTGAACTGCCACAGGATTATTTGGGCTTTTTTGTTATGCGACAGCAGGGGAGTGGTGTTGTGTCCACCTCTCGAATTTCGTTTGAAATAGATGCTTCGCTGGAAAGTTTTACAGAGATTAGAGCGTTTGCCATCGAAATGGTTAAGGTTCCCCAAGGGGCTTTTTATCTTGGCGATGGCTCATCGGTATCATCATACACTAGCTCTAACGGGCAACCTTTGCTTATAACATCAGAGGAGCAAATAGATGGTTTAACCATTACCAATCCCAACGGAGAGTTTGCTCCCTCCCTTGTGCCAAGCGTTGTTTCTTCCTCTTATCCCAAGGGCTACAACCCCTTTTGGGTAATGAAGTATGAGGTTTCGCAAAAGCAGTATGTCGATTTTTTGAATACTCTCACTGCTACGCAGCAGCAAAATAGAATATCATCAAGCATAACTGCTCAGCGGGGAACAAGGGCTTTAATTAACCAGTATGTACCCGATAGCACGTACCGAAATGGCGTGGTTATTGATGTGCCTTCTACCAATGGTGTTCCCGCTCTGTTTGCATGCAATGGCAATGGTAATGCCGCTTATAATGAAACCGATGATGCGATGGATAGGGCAGTTAACTTTTTATCGTGGGTAGATTTGGCTGCTTTTCTAGACTGGGCTGCATTACGTCCTATAACGGAGTTTGAGTTTGAAAAGGTTTGTAGGGGAAGCAATATTACTCCTGTTGCGGGCGAAATGGCATGGGGAACACCATTTGTTGTTGATGCCGATAACGTGCAAAGCAGCGGAACACCACTTGAAACGGTTACCAACTCCGCCACAGAAACCGCAGGTCTGGCCAATATTGGAAATGTTGTGGCAACAGGAAACTGGGGGTTGCGTGGCCCGCTGCGTACAGGATTTGCAGCCGGTTCTCAAACAACACGACTTGAAGCTGGAGCTGCGTACTATGGCGTAATGGAGCTAAGCGGAAATGTTTGGGAGCTTACGGTAAAGGCTGGTTCTGGTGGTGAGCAGTTTAGTGCTACGCTTGGCGATGGTGAGCTGTCAGCTAGTGGTGATGCTAACCAATCAACGTGGCCCAGTTCCGATGGAAAGGGAATTATATACCGCGGGGGCGGCTGGGGAAGTACCCTTGGCGAGGTTGGCTCATACAGGGATATGGCCATATCGGATAGGTTCTATTCACACCTTAACCCATCTACACGGCGGAATACCTCTGGCGGAAGAGGCGGACGTTAGTATCACCTTTAACAACTATGCTCATGAAAAAACTTACCATACTCTTTGTTATGGTGCTAGTTGGCACTATAGGTACATTTGGACAAGCTATTTACACCGGAGGAAGCGGAGGGGGGTATGCTACCATATCGCTAAGTACTCCAAGTAGTACCAATGGTAGTATCGTACTAAATCCAAAGGTTAGCGTTTCACCAAATCCATTCACAGCAAATCAACCCATAAGCATTGTTACAACAGGCTTTTCTGCAGCGCAAAGTGTAACCATTGCTGTTTATAGCAGTATTGGGAATAGGGTACACGATGAGGTTGTTACTAGCAGTAAGCTAGAGGTTGGCCACTCCCTTTCGCTACCTACGCTAAAAGCAGGGTTATACCTTTTGGTTATCTCAACCGATAAGCAGAAGCGTACCGTTAAGCTTATTTGCCGTTAGCTTGTGGCTCGTGCTGGTTTTTTCCTATTTACAAGGTAAACGCCCAGTAGCACAATGGCAATTCCGCTAACCTGAATTGGGCTTATGGTTTCGCCATCGAGAATGCCCCAGAGTATAGCAAACACAGGGATTATATACGTTACCGATGTGGCAAACAGCGCACTGGTATGCCTAATTAGGTTATTGTATATAAATAGCGATATAACTGAGCCAAAAGCCGATAGCGTTAGCGTGGCCAGCAAGCTTTGCCAGAACCATGGCGATTGCCATGCAGCACCTAAATCGGTAGAGAAAAGAATGATACCTGCAGGTGGCCCAACAAGCAAAAAGGCCAAAGCGGTAACCTGAATCCCGTTTAAGTCAGGAAGATTAAACCTAACTTCGTTAGCGTTTATACCATAGCCAAGAGTGGCTATCATTACAAAAAATGCATATCCATTTATTTCACTAAGGGAGCCAAAATGTCCGTTAGTTATTAAAGCTAGAGCACCTGTCAAGCCCAGTACTATTCCTATGTAGTGATTTGGCAGAGGTCTATTCTTATAAAAAACTACCCCAATAATTAGCGCAAAAAGCGGAGATAGGCTGTTGAGCATTCCTGCCAGCGAACTAGAAATATTGGTTTGTGCTAAAGTGAACAGGAAGGCTGGGAAAAAAATTCCTGCATAGCCAACAATACCAAGGCTTAACGCTCTTTGTTTGGTTAGTACTTTAAAATGCTTAATGTAAACAGGTGCCAAAACAACAAATGCAAAGAATACCCTTATTGCAGCAACTTGCGTATGGGTAAATGCTTTAAGCCCCTTCTTCATTAGTATAAATGAGCTACCCCAAATTAGAGCAAGTAAAAGCATGGCAAGCCATTGCCAGCGTTTTTTAGATAAATCGAACATAGGTTGATTGTTATTGCAATAAATGCTACTGCAATACTAGGAATAAGAAACTGAATAAAGGTTTTGTGGAGCTACTTTTTTTGAAACTTTGATAGCACCCAGCGCAGACGCTTAGCGTAGTATGGACTAGCCATTTCCGAAAGGGATTTTTGAGCCTCATCAATAAAGGGAATGCATGGTGCACCTATCCTCATAAACGTTTCTGCTATGCTTTCGGTTTCCTTTTGACCCGATGATACGAAGAACCTCTCTAGTAGAGGCGGAATGCTATCCTCGCCAAGTTCAACAAGCGCGTTGTAGTTCTGCAAAAGCACGAATAGATTTATTTGCTGAAGCTTATCTGTAGGGAGTAGTGGTGGCTCCTGCTCAGAAAATATTTTGGCCACTTCAACCCTCTCATACAGGTTGTTACTAAGCAGCAGCTTGCATTGTGATGCAAAATCAAGGTTATGAATAGCTAATTTTCTATCTGGTTCAAGGCCTACGCTCTCTTCTGGATACTTAAGGAATATTTGTGTCTTTCTTGTAATGCTTCCATCGGCTGTGTTAAGGAGTATAACAGGAATTCCGTCCTTGTAATAGTAAATGCTGCTAACTTTTAGTGGGGTATTTCTAAACGATGCCACATCCGAAGGCTTAACCCACCAGTACTCCTTTACAACCGATGGGAATAAATGACGCACCATAAAACGTGCAGCCTCTAAGTCTTTGCCTGTCCTAACCTCAACAAGTTGGCTAGGCTCAAATCTGCACCTCTCTCTGTAATCTAAAAATTCATTGCCTGTATCTACTGAATTATGGTGTTCAAGCTCCATGGGGTCAATTACGAATGATTAACTGTTATCAAATTTAGCTATTTTGTTTTAAAATGTGCGATAATCACTTCTTATGCACATCTTTTTTGACCATTTATTTTGAATAACGAAATATTTGCGGCTATAAGTATTATCGCAACCAAATAAAATGGTTATCGATAAATTTACATTGGTTCTACCCTAAGTGCTGTTACCCGTGTCTTCGTAATAATTGGGTGTCCGATTTTTTAGTTATGGTGTTTCAGTATGAAACAGATTTTAGTCTGATTTTGGTTGTGATATTTGTTTGTAGCTGCTTAATGTGTTGTTGTGCAGTATTATATTGTAAGTGGAATGGTATTCGTACAGGATGTTTATGCAGCAATGGGGCTGTTAGTTGGGACTATTAATACTTAATCAATTCTTTATGATTGTTCGATACTTGAGTTCGTTTGTCCGTTCAACGCGATTTAGAGGGTGGTTCAATGCCATTAATATCTTGGGCTTATCGTTGGGTATTGCGGCTTGCCTATTTCTAACGCATTACGTTGTTTACCACGCATCGTTTGATGCTCACATTCCCAGTGCTAACGATATATACCGAATAAACTACCAGCGAAGCTCAGAACAGGGCGATAAGGTTGAGTTTGCGTCAGTTTGTCCAATGATTGGCCCTGCGCTTTTAGAGGCATTCCCTGAGGTTGAGGCCTATGGCAGAGCTTTTCGTTTTGATGGTGTATTCTCCAACGGAGATATTGCTTTTAGGGAAATTGATGCTTACTGGGCCGAGACAAATTTTATGAACCTTTTAGGCTTTGACCTTATTCAGGGCGATAGGAGCACTGCCCTGAATAAGCCCAATACCATAGTAATATCGGAATCGGCAGCCAAAAGGTACTTTGGAACCGAAAACCCTATGGGTAAGATTCTTGATTATAACAAGAGGCTAAAGCTAGAGATTACAGGTGTATATAGGGATCAGCAACCTAATACCCATTTGCATGCGGAGGTGCTTGCTTCGTTTCCTACCTATGCGGCACTAATGCCCGATTATGTGATGACAGGATGGGTGTACAGTGGATTCTACACTTATGTAAAGCTACGTAGCGGTACCAATTACCACGAGCTGCAGAAGCGAATGCCTAGCTTTTTGGAGTCCACAATAGGGGAGCTAATGGCTGCGTACAAAATTACGTTTGATTTTAGGTTCCAGCCTGTTAGGGATATTCACCTAACGTCCCATTACATGCACGAGGTTCAACCCAACGGGAATAAAACGGCTATTGATATCCTTAAAATTGTATGCTGGTTTGTTCTAATTATTGCCTGGGTTAACTTTTTTAACCTATCAACAATAGCTTCTTACCGAAGGGTTAGAGAGCTTGGCGTTCGTAAAGTTCTTGGCGCTGGACGAAAGGATATTGTTCTTCAGCTGCTTACTGAGTCTGCTTTTACTAATTTGGTAGCGGTTGCAATTGCTTTGCTAATATTTTTCAATTTATATCCAATATTTGCCGATATCTCTGGTGTTCCTTTTTACACCGCACCTTGGTTAAAACCCTGGTTTTACGCCTTAATCGCCATTGCGTTCTTAGTTGGAACCCTATCGGCAGGGGGGTATTCTGCCACCAAAATATCAACGTCATCATTAGTTGATGTAATAAAGGGAACGGGTTATAAATTTCGTCGCAAAGTATTCGGAAAGCGGTTACTGGTGCTATTCCAATTCTTTATTGCGCTGCTATTGGTAGTAGGAACGGTGGTAGTTTACAGTCAGTACAAAACGCTTAGCAAGCAATGTTTAGGCTTTAAAAAGGAGTCGATGCTTATTGTGAATGCCCCAATGGTGGGCGATACATCGCTAGGTAGAAGGTTCGACCTGTTTAAACGTGAGGTGGCAACCATAAATGGTGTTAATGGTGTTACCTTTTCTAGTGTAGTTCCTGGCAAACCTAATATGATGAATAGGGGAGGAATAGCCATAATTGGCCAGGATGCTGATAACTCAAAGAACTTTAGGCTTACCGAAATTGATACGTCTTTCTTTCAAGTATATAGTATTAGGGTTCTTAATGGCAATGGCTTTACTGGTAACCCATTGCTTGACCAGAACATTGTAGTTCTTAATGAATTTGCTTGTTCCCATATTGGCTTTGAATCTATGGAGCAAGCAGTAGGGGCTAAGATAGGCTTAGATGGGCAGGAGTGGATAGTAGGGGGTGTTTGCTATAACTTCTATCAGCTATCGCCTAAGGAGCAAATAGAGCCGCAAATATTTAGAGTGGCACGTAGGCTAAATGGTTACTTTACGTTAAGCCTTGATAAGGATCACGATGCAATCCAGTTGAACCGAATTAATGAGATTTACCTTTCGGTGTTTCCAAATAATCCATTCGATTACTTTTTCCTTGATGAGTTCTACGGAAAGCAGCACGATGACGAGCGTCGATTTGGGATGGTTTTCACCCTTTTCTCCGTTCTTGCGCTATTCATAACGGCAATGGGAATCTTGGGCTTATCGGCATACAGCGTTGTGCATAGGAGAAAGGAAATTGCAGTTAGAAAAGTTCTGGGCGCAAAGTCAATGAATGTATTGCTCCTTTTTGTGAAAGAGTATGTGCTTTTGTGGGCATTGGCCGTGCTACTTGCGCTACCTGTTGTTAGTAAGTTAATATCACTTTGGCTGGCTGGCTTTGCCGTTAAAACAGAAGTTTCCGTTTGGATGTATATTATTTCTTCCGTTTTAGTTCTAATTATAGCCATTGTAACCGTACTCGTTCAATCAAAAAAGGGATTGCGCATTAATCCGGCTGAGGCAGTTAGATACGAGTAGCCATTTCGTTTTTAGTTTTTGCCCTAAAGGTTATCTTTGGGGCAAAAACAGGAATGAGCGAGAAGAATTACGACCCCCGGATGCATACCGCTGAGCATATTCTAAACCAAACCATGGTTAGGAAATTTGGATGTTCGCGGTCGTTTAGCGCCCATATAGAGCGCAAAAAGTCTAAGTGCGATTACCGAATCCCAGTACAGCCTACCGCGGCCGATATTAAAGCGGTTGAGGATGCGGTGAACGAAGTTATAAAAAGTGGAGTTGGTATTACAGAATCGTTTGTTGCCAAGCAGGAGGCAAGTGCTTTTGTAGATCTATCAAAGCTACCAGCCGATGCGCCAGAGCAAATTAGAATTGTTCATGTGGGCAGCTATGATGCTTGTGCATGTATTGGCCCACATGTTAGCAACTCAGGGGAGATTGGGGGTTTTAAAATCATATCACATGATTATAGCGAGGGAGTTCTGCGCTTACGATTTAAGCTGGAGTAAGGAATTTCAGTTTTATTAAAACAGAAAAGCCACCTAAAAGGTGGCTTTATTTTTTGAGCCGATGATGAGATTTGAACTCATGACCTCTTCCTTACCAAGGAAGTGCTCTACCCCTGAGCTACATCGGCAACATTGCGAGCGGGAGACGAGACTCGAACCCGCGACCCTCAGCTTGGAAGGCTGATGCTCTACCGACTGAGCTACTCCCGCAATTGTCGGTTTTTTAAAGTGGGGAGAGCAGGATTCGAACCTACGAAGGCGTACGCCAGCAGATTTACAGTCTGCCCCAGTTGGCCACTTTGGTATCTCCCCGTTTTTTAAAGAGCGCTTGTTTTTCAAAGGCGATGCAAAAGTAACTATTTAATGAAACTACACAAGTTTTTGGGCAATAAAAAATGGCCTAAAAGGCCATTTTTTATTGGGGTTTTGGTAAGATGTTGGAAGTCAAATGCTAATCTTCTAGCTCTTCCATTTCTTTTTGTAAAGCGGCCATTTTAATTGCCGTAACTGCGGCCTCAACTCCTTTGTTTCCGTGCTTTCCGCCTGCTCTATCTAGCGCTTGTTCCTGATTATTAGTTGTTAATAATCCAAAAACAAAAGGAATATTATAATTCATATTCAGCTCTGTAATGCCATGAGTTACGCCTTGGCATATAAAATCGAAATGGCGGGTTTCTCCTTGTATCACGCAGCCAAGGCATATTACACCATCCAAATCGCCATACTCTGCCATGAATTGCGCACCAAGTGTTAGCTCAAAGCTCCCTGGCACGTGTTTTACCAAAATATTTTCCTCCTTAGCCCCGTGGCTAATCAAGGTTTCAAGGGCTCCTTTTAGTAGGGCGTGGGTTACCTCTGCATTCCAGTCCGAAACTACTATTCCAAACTTCATCTTCTTGGCCGATGTAATCTCGTTTGGATTATAGCTTGATAGGTTTTTTAAAGTTGTAGCCATAGTAATCGTATTTTGGGGTAAAGATAAGGCTAAAAAGGGTATGTGCCCTAGCTGGAATAAAAAAACGTAATATGAACGGCAATAATCAAGTCCCTTGTTGCTGGCAATTGGGTATAACGCAAAAAAGTCAACCCTTGGGCTGACTTTTTTACATATTACTATAGTAGTGTTACTTTACTTGCTTAGCGCGTTCAATGTACTTCTCAATATCCCTAGCCTCTGTGCTTTGTGGGTACTCTTTCTTAATTGTTTCGTACATTTTAATGGCATCGCTGTACTTGCCTTGCTTTTCGTAAACCACACCTGCTTTAAGTAGGTAGATTGGTGCAGTAAAGCTGTTGTCATCGTATGCTGCCGCCTTTTTGTAGAAGCTAGCGCCATCGGCGTACTTCTCAAGCTCTACGTAGCAATCGCCAATGGCACCAAGGGCTATAGGACGAATCACCTTGTCGCTTGCGTCAAACTTTTTAAGATGCTTAATTGCCTCCTCAAACTGGCCTAGCTCTCTGTAAGAAATACCAGCGTAGTAGTGTGAAAGGTTTGCAACTTTGGTTGGCCCATAGTTATCTATGATGCTCAAAAAGCCAAGGTTATTACCATCACCGTTAAGGGCTAGTTTAAATGAATCCTGCTCAAAGTAGCGCTCAGCAGAAAATACCTGCTCTTGAGCCTTACTTTCCATGGGAGCAAGGTAAAGTTTTTTGTAACCTAAGTAAGCACCAATTATTACAATAATTGCAATTACAATAATGGTAAGGCTTTTCTGATTACTTTCAATATACTGTTCTGTTCTGGTTAGTGCATTCTCCAGAGCTTCAACGCTGTTCTCTGAAGCAACCTTGTTTTCTTTTGCCATACTAGTACTTGTTACGTTTTCTTTTAAGCTGACGCAAAAGTAATGGTTTTTCAATTATATGGAAATTTTTACACTATTATTTTCCCGTGTTGTTATGCTCCGTTTTGTTGAGTACTTTTGCCTCTTGTGCATATCAATCCCAAATAGATGTTTCTTAAACGGTTATCTCTTATAAACTTTAAGTCTTATACTCAGGCCGATATCAACTTTACTCATCGCATTAATTGCTTTGTGGGCAACAATGGGCAGGGTAAAACTAATTTGCTTGATGCCATTCATTACTTATCGCTATGCAAAAGTGCATTTAATGCAATCGATAGCCAGAATGTGAGGCATGGCGAGGAGTTTTTTGTTGTTCAGGGAATATTCTACAGGAGTAATGCCGAGGAGAATATTTACCTCGCTGTTAAACGGAATGAGGGTAAGGTAGTTAAGCGCAATGGGAAGGAGTACCCGCGGTTGGCCGATCATGTTGGGCTTGTGCCTACGGTAATGGTTTCCCCTGCCGATTCGTCGCTAATTCTTGATGGAAGCGAGGAGCGCCGGAAGTTCCTAAATGGGGTAATCTCTCAGTTCGACAAATCGTACCTCGATCAGGTAATAAAGTACAACCGTGTACTTGCGCAGCGCAACAAGCTGCTTAAGGACTTGCGCTTTAACTCTTCAGGGGTTGATATTATTGATGTATTTAACCAGCAGCTGGATGCTTTAGGTACCGCTATCTACAAAACGCGGCTGGAGTTTATTAGTAAGCTCATTCCCGTTTTCCAAAAGGTGTACTCGCAAATTGCCGGAAGCGATGAGAATGTTAGCCTTGAGTACAAATCGCAACTTGCCGACGGCCGCTTTCTGGAGCAGCTACAAGCCGCATTTCCTAAGGATAGAGCCATTGAGTTTACCTCTGTGGGCATACATAAGGACGACCTTGTGCTACTATTAAATGGTAACCCTATTAAAAAAGAGGGCTCGCAGGGGCAGCAAAAAACATATTTAATTGCGCTTAAGGTTGCGCAGTTCGATTTTTTAGAGGAGATTTCTGGCTATAAGCCAGTGCTTCTACTCGACGATATTTTTGATAAACTTGATATGGATCGGGTTGAGCAATTTATTCGTATGCTTTCCGATGGCGGCAATGGCTTTGGTCAAGTCTTTATTACCGATACAAATAAGCACCGGCTCGATTCAATCCTCGAAAAGCTTGATGCTGGCTATACCCTTTTCGAGGTTAAACATGGAAATGTAACCGAAATAGCACAACAAGATGGCAGTAAGGAAGAATAGCGTGGTTTCCATTGGCGATGCCATTAAGGAGTTTATTAAGGAGCACAAGCTCGACGACAAGTTTCTGGAGCGCCGAATAGCTGAAGCTTGGCATAGTATGTTTGGCCCTCAGATAGGTGAGCTTACTCGGGAAATTAGGTTTGCCGAGGGCGTGCTAACAATTAGCCTAACCTCTTCGGTTTTGCGCAAAGAGCTATCCCTGTCGGCCGATAAGGTTATGAAGGCCTTAAACACCCACCTTGGCGCCGATGTAATTGTTAAATTGGTACTTACCTAGCTGGTTTTTATGTAAGGCTAGTTGCTAGAATAGCTCCCGCTCACTAAAAAAGAAAGCCCATTCGTGCTTGGCGTTCTCTACAGAGTCGGCTCCATGCGCAGCATTTTGGGTAGTTGTAGTACCAAAATCACCACGAATTGTTCCTTTTGGCGCTTTTGTAGAATCGGTTGGGCCAAGCAGCTTGCGGTAATCCTCAATGGCATTAGACTTCTCCAAAACCATAACCACAATTGGGCCAGAGGCCATAAATTGGGTTAGGCGTTCAAAAAACTCCTTCCCAGTATGCATAGAGTAAAAGTTCTCGGCTTCTTCAATGGATATCCGTGTCATCTTCATGGCTCTAATGGAAAAGCCCGCTTCGTGAATTTTTCCAATAATTGCGCCTATCGATTGGTTTTTAACCGCATCGGGTTTTAGAATTGTGAATGTTCTTTGTGTTTCCATGGTTGGGTATTTTACCCAAAATTGGCACAAAAGGGTTAGATGCCCAAATCTTTTTGTTCTATCTTTGATTTTTTAAATGAATAAGCATGCTTAAGACGTTATCAGCAGAGAATATTGAGAAACTAAGGAATTTATTGCAAACAGCAGAACAAGTGGTAATTACAACCCACCATAATCCCGATGGCGATGCCTTAGGGTCTGCTTTAGGCTTGTACCATATACTTAAAAATAAGGGGTATAGTCCGGTGGTTGTTACAACCAACTCCTTCCCCGATTCTTTAGGATGGATTCCCGGAACCGATAGTATCGTAAAGTTTTCCCATCAAGCAGAGCTGGTTAATGAGTTAGTGCTAAAGGCGGATATTGTTTTTTGCCTCGATTTTAATGCCTACAACCGAACCGAGAAAATGGCCGATGTGCTGGCTAGCTCTACTGGCACCAAGGTGCTTATAGACCATCATCCATTCCCCGAAAGTGCGTTTGGCATTCAATTTTCGGAAACAGAGGTTAGCTCTACCGCCGAGCTGGTTTTTGAGGTATTCACCTCACTGTGGGATGAGGGTGCTGTTGATACTAGTGCCGCTATTTGCTTATATACCGGTATTATGACCGATACTGGCTCCTTTAGCTATGCGTGCAACAGGGGGAGAACCTTTGAGGTTGCTGGTAAACTTGTGGGCAAAGGGGTAAAGGTTGATAATGTGCAAAGCGCCGTTTACAATAACTTCTCGGTTGAGCGTATGAGGCTGTACGGTTTCTCTTTGGCTGAAAAGATGAAGGTTTTTCCCGAGTACAACGCTGCTTATATCGCCTTAACAAAGGATGAGCTAACCCGATTCTCCCATAAAATGGGCGATACCGAAGGGTTTGTTAATCTACCATTATCAGTAAAAGGCGTAGTTTTTTCTGCCCTTTTTATTGAGAACGAAGGGCTAATAAAGGTTTCGCTACGCTCAAGGGGTAGCTTCCCTGTTAATAAGGTATCGAAGGAGTTTTTTAATGGGGGTGGGCATACAAATGCAGCAGGCGGAAAATCGTTTGCCACGCTTGCCGAAACCGAGGCCCTTTTTACCAACATTATTGAAAAGTATAAGAACGAACTTTTATCGGAATGAGAAAGCTAAGTAACTTCTCACTGCTACTACTTATTGTAGCTATTGGCTTTTGGTGCTGCAATGGTTCTGGCAAAAAGCAGCCTCCGGTTAGCCTTTCCCAAGCAAAGGAGCAGCTAGAGGGAATAAACAAGGAGCTAGTAAAAAACGACAAGGAGCAAATAGAGGCTTACCTTAAGCGGTACGCTTTAGACTCCCTTGTGGCTCAAAATGGAGCGGGTTTGTACTATATTATTTATGGTGATGCACTAGGGGCAATTGCAGAGAAGGGGCAGCTTGCAACCATATCGTATAAAGTAAGCTTACTTGATGGATCCATTTGTTATGGCGAAACCACTCCCGTGCAGGAGCAATTTCTTGTTGGGCAGGGCGGAGTTGTATCTGGCTTGGAGCAGGGAGTCCTGCTAATGAGGGTTGGACAAAAGGCAAAGTTCATTCTACCACCCCATTTGGCACACGGTTTAGTTGGCGATGGCAGCAAAATCCCCCCTAGAGCAATACTTGTGTACGATGTTGAGCTGCTAAGTTTACATTAGACAATTGAGCTCCAGTATTAGGTTTATGTTAAACTAAAATGCCTATTACAATATGCACAATTAGATTTTTGCTATATTTACCAAACTTGGAAAAACACATTGCTTATGAATAAGGCCTTAGGCCTGTTATCCGTTGGGCTTTTATTTTTAGTTAGTTGCGGAACAAAGTCCTCAAGGTTTCCAGAATTTTCGGTAACCCCTACGGGCGTACACTACAAGTTAATAGCCCTTGGAGATGGAACAACACGGGCAACTCCTACCGATTACATTACTGTTCAAATATCCTATAGAACAGAAGCCGACTCATTATTCTTTTCTGGCGTTAGAAAATTTCAGCTAACAGAGCCCCACTTTGAGGGCTCAATAGATGAGTGCTTTGCCATGCTTGCACAGGGCGATAGCGCATCGTTCTACATTAATGCTAATAGCTTCTTCTTAAAAACGCTAGAAGCCTCTATCCCCACGTTTATAGAGCCTAATGCTTTTTTACGTGTTGATATTAGAATGCTCGAAGTGCAAACGGAGAAGCAGTATCAACAAGAGAAGGAGGCATTTTTAACCTGGATTGAAGACTTTGGTGAGTACGAAAAGGTAATCCTTCGTCAGTACCTGCAAGACGAACACTTGGAAATTTCACCAGCAACAGGTTCTGGGTTGTTTTACATCTCATTGAATAAGGGTAATGGCCAAGCCGTTCACGTTGGCGATACCGTTACAGTTCACTACGAGGGGCGTTTTCTTAATGGTAAATACTTTGACTCAACCAAAAAGCGAAGCGAAGCCTTCCAGTTTGTTTACGGACAGAAATGGCAGGTTATTGACGGACTGGAAGAGGCCATTGGGTTAATGAGTGAGGGTGAAAGGGCTTTGTTTATTCTACCTTCCGATATCGCTTTTGGACAAGGAGGGAGTTCTACAGGTATAGTACCCCCATTTACGTCCGTTATTTTTGAAGTTGAGCTTGTTGAAGTTAAATCAGGGAAAAAATGATTTTTGGGGATACAACTATTTATAGCTTAGGTCTAAAAGGCTTGAGAACAGGTACTGCGTTGATAATTATATCGTTGTTGGTATTTACATCGTGCCAGAAGTCTTTGGAAGACGAGAAGCAGTTTAAAGAGGAGGCTGCAATACAGAAGTATATTGAGACCAAAAAATGGGAGTATAGCGAGGAGCAGGGCATTTTTCATGCCATTCGCACAAAAAAGTATGGTTACCAAGTTGCTGCTGGAGATACCGTAGCCTTTTGGTATAAGGCCTATAACCTTAGTGGTTTAGTGTTTGCCACAAACATAAGAAAGGAAGCTTATAGAGCTAATCTTGATACAGTTAATTTTACTTTTGATTCTACTGTATGGGTTGCTGGAAGCAAGACGCTAATTGAAGGATTGGAGCGTGGCCTGTTTATGGCTAGAGAGGGGCAGGATGGTAGCATTTTATTCCCATCGGCCTATGGTTTTGGCGATAACGCTACAGGGCCGTTGCAGCCTTGGACTTCTCTTATTTACGATATTCATGTGATTTATACCAAGAACCCATCTATAGCAAAGGAAAGGGCTGTTGTAGCCAATTTTGTTGCAGCTAATGAGGGGTTTACCCTACAAACAGATGGTTTCTATATGAAACACATTATTCAAGGTGCAGGTGTAAGCCCTGCCAAAACGGATACAATTATTGGATCCTACCTTGTTACAACGCTAGATGGAGCCGAGGTGGCTCGTTCTTACTCTGATACTCTAATTCTTTCTGACAAACGTTTACCATTAGCTGTAAGGCTTGCTGTCCCCTTAATTAAAGAAGGAGCTGAGGTTTCAGTTTTAGCTCCATCACCTTTAGCTTATGGCGTTACTGGCACAAATATTGTTGCACCTTACGAGCCTATTTTATGTGGAATTAAATTTCAGAAGAAGATAAAAAAGTAGTTTGCAGTGAGATTGTTGCGCTACTAGTGAAATGTTAGCTTAGTGTTTAATCTAATTAAATATGTAACGTATGAAAAGATGGTTGTTGTTGCCTGTTCTATTTACTTTTGGCGTTTTTTTTAGCTCATGCCTTGATCTTGATGATAATCATGCAGAGGATGAGCGTATTCGTATTGAAGCGTACTTAAAGATTTCTCCTTTACAGTATGAAAAACAGCCTAGTGGTATATATTATTCTAAGTTAGAGAGTGGGATTGGAGGTAAGCCTATTAATGGTAATTTTGTGTTATTCTCCTACGTTGGGCGGTTGCTAAATGGCAAAATATTTGACACAAATTATAAGGATACTGCAGTGTTATATGAGATGTATTATAAAGGACGCAACTATGCGCCGCTTTATACGCCTCTTTTGAGTCCCAATTATCCTACTAGAAGGTTGATTCCAGGAATGGAAGAAGGGCTAATGCTAATGAAAGAGGGAGAACGGGCTTCATTTATTATCCCATATTCATTGGCTTATGGAGGCGTTTCAACCTCTGGTATTCCTGCTTATTCTCCTTTACTTTTTGATATTAAGATGGAACGAGTAATCCCTGATCCAGCAGCATATGAAACAGAAGTAATTACGAACTATCTTGCCAGTAATTATCCTGACCTTAACCCTACCTCTGATGGCATCTATTATGTAGAGTTAGAGGCGGGAGAGGGAGAAGTTGCTGTAGATAATGAGTCTGTTTCTGTAAACTACTCAGCGTATTTACTAAATGGCTACTGTTTCTTCACAACAGTAAAATCTGTGGCTGAACTAAATGGTATTTATAGCTCATCTACCCAATATGAACCATTGGAGTTTACTGTGGGGTCTCCTCTTATTATTAAGGGTTTATCTTACACCGTTAAGTCCATGAAAAAAGGAGGTAAGGCCCGTTCAATAATACCTTCAAGCTTTGCTTTTGGTGAGAATGGGAATAGTATGGTAACTCCTTACACTCCAATTATATTAGAGGTAGAATATGTTAAAACAAGCGATACCGCAACAAAGTAAATACTAAATCCCTATACCAAAAATGCTCGGTCTTTTATGTAGATCGGGCATTTTTTGTTTCCACTCCCTTACTGTTGCCGTTTTTATAAATTCAGATTCTAGGGTGATATCTGCCGCAATGGTTATTTGGGTTGTGGAATCAAGCGTTTCAACCATATCGGCAAAAAGCTGATTATTTCTGTATGGCGCCTCAATAAAAAGCTGGGTTTGGCCTTCGGTTTTTAGCCTATGCTCAAGCTGCTTTAGCCTAGCCTTACGCTCGTTTGGCTTTACGGGGATGTAACCCACAAACGCAAAATTTTGTCCGTTAAGTCCGCTGGACATAAGTGCCATTATTATGCTACTAGGCCCAACTAGGGGAACAACGGTAATACCCTTTTTGTGCGCTAATCGAACAAGGTTGCTGCCAGGATCCGCTACTGCTGGTACTCCTGCTTCCGATAGGATGCCAATGTTATGCCCTTCTAGCACGGGGGCAAGTAGCGCCTCAACATCACTTTGTGGGGTATGCTCATTTAGCTCGGTAAACTGGAGCTCCGATATGGGCTTGGGCATTTTTAGCGAGGATAGAAATCGACGTGCACTTCTAACATTCTCTACAACAAAAACATCAAGGTCTCTAGCAATGGTTGCAACGTATGAAGGTAGAACTTCGTCCCAACTTTCTGAGCCTAGCGTTGTTGGTATGAGGTATATTTTTCCTGACATTTTTGTGTCAAAGGTACTAAAATATTGCTTTCTATTGGCTGTTTGCGGGAATGTGAGTAAGTTAGGGTGATCCTAATTCTTCATATACCATTTCAAGGTACGGCCATTTGCTTTTGTAAATTAATAACATTGATAAATAATGAGTGTGTTACGTAGGATTATCGTAAATAGGAACTCAATTCTTGTATTTGCTGTAATAATGGGGCTTGCATTTGGTGGTTTTGCAGAGCATGTTAAATCATTTAATGTATATATTCTTGCAATTACCATGACCTTCTCTATGACTGGGTTAAACCTTAAAGTGCTAAATAAGTTCTCGAAAGTTGCTACTCCCTTTATTGTTGGTATTTTTCTTAACTACATTGTATTTGGTGCTGTTGTAATGCTAATTGCCTGGCTGCTTATGCCAACAGAACAGCTGTTTTATGGCTTTGTGGTGATAGCCGCAGCACCTCCAGGCGTGGCCATTATACCATTCTCATACATCCTACGCGGGAAAGTTGAATATGCCATTGTAGGCGTTACAGGAGCCTTTGTTGGTTCTATTCTCTTTGCCCCGCTGTATGTTAGGCTATTTGCCAATCATAGCGGAATAAACCCCTTAGACCTATTTTTTACAATGATTTCTCTGGTTCTAATCCCCATGGTTATATCGCAAATCCTCAGGGTAAAGCCAATTCTTGGTGTTGTAGAAAAGGTGAGGGGAAGGATTGTTGACTGGGGGTTTGCTCTACTAATTTTTGTGGCTGTGGGTGTAAACCGTCAGGTGTTTTTCTCCGACCCTACTATTTTGCTACTCGTATCGGTAGCACTATTCCTTTCTACTTTTGGTTTGGGATTTGTGTTTGATTATCTTTCAATCAAAATTGGTACAGAGAGTGCAATTAGGGTTCCGCAAAACATGCTTGTAACAATCAAAAGCTCTGGCTTTTCTGTTTTTACAGCGCTAACCCTTTTTGGAAAAGAAGCAGCAATTCCTTCGGCTGTTCTAGCAGTTATGGTACTTTTGTATTTAATTTTTTTATCGATAAAAAGCCAACACGCAAATAGGTAAACCGTGAAGCTAACTTTTTTAGGAACAGGAACATCGCAGGGCATTCCAGTAATTGCTTGTCAGTGCCCCGTTTGCCTTTCTTCTGATAGTAGGGATAAGCGCCTTCGTACGGCAGCACTAATTGAGGCCGATGGAATAAACATTGCTATTGATGCGGGTCCCGATTTTAGGCAGCAGATGCTTACCGCAGGCGTAAAATCGTTGGATGCAATACTGGTTACCCATGAGCATCGCGACCATATTGCGGGTATTGATGATGTGCGTGCCTTTAACTGGGTGCTGAAGCGCCCAATGGACATTTGGGCAGAGGAGCGGGTTCAGGATGCGCTTCGCGCAGAGTTTGCCTACATCTTTGCCGAGATGAAGTACCCTGGAGTTCCCGAGGTTAACCTCCATTCCATTGATGGCTACCCCTTTGATGTGCATGGCCACAAGATTATTCCCATTAGGGCATATCACCATAAGCTTCCGGTGTACGGCTTTAGGATAGGCGATTTAACCTATATAACCGACGCTAACTTTATATCGGAAGAGGAGAAGGAAAAGATTTACGGCACCAAGTACTTGGTTATAAATGCGCTGAGGATGCAGAAGCACCTTTCTCACTTCTCCCTACCCGAGGTGCTTAGGTTGGTTGCTGAGCTTAGTCCAAAGCGTGCATACATAACTCACGTAAGCCATCAAATGGGGCTTTATAAGGATATCGCTGTGGGATTACCCGATAATGTTTGCTTTGCTTACGATGGTCTAACCATCGATTTCTAGCCTTTCCCAATATGAAGATTCAGAAAACCAACGCAGCCCGTTTTCTTGATAGGCAAAAGGTAACTTATGAGCTAATTCCTTACGTTGTTGATGAGGATGATTTAAGCGCCATTCATGTTGCTGAGTCGCTTAGTGAACCTGTAGAGCAAGTTTTTAAAACGTTGGTGCTTAAGGGCGATAAAACGGGATTCTTTGTTTGCGTTATTCCGGGTGCCGATGAGCTAGACCTTAAGGCTGCGGCAAAGGTATCGGGCAATAAGAGCTGCGATATGATTGCCATGAAGGAGCTTCTCCCCACAAC
Source organism: Bacteroidales bacterium (assembly GCA_016931855.1). Taxonomy (GTDB): domain Bacteria; phylum Bacteroidota; class Bacteroidia; order Bacteroidales; family Tenuifilaceae; genus UBA5206. The sequence goes on along the minus strand of JAFGDZ010000052.1, from coordinate 38,640 downwards.
GGGATACATTAGGGGTGCGTGCTCTCCTTTTGCCATGAAAAAGAGCTTCCCAACGTTTATACACGAATCCTGTAATACCTTCGATTTTATATATGTAAGCGCGGGGCAGCGTGGGTTGCAGCTCAAACTTGCTCCTGTCCACTTGGTTGCTCATAGTAAGGCCACTGTTTCTTCCCTAGTTAAGTAGCTGTAAAAACCTTTTATCTACTTTAGGTTTCCCGTTCTTTTGAAGAAGACAAACGATACGCCAGCAAGTATCACAAAAATGGTACCTGCAATAACCAGCGCATGCGCAAGGCTTAGCTTATCGGTAATCCAACCGTAAAGAGGGCCTATTACGGCAAAAATAATCCTAATAACAAAGTTGCGTACCGATAGCACTGTTGCCCGCATCTCCGATGGGGTAATGCGGTTGATATTATCCTTTAGTATGGGCGTGGCTATACCACGGGCAAGGTAGAACAGGAAGATGAATAGCAAGCCCCACAGCCCGGTAATAAAACCCGAGGCGATGTACCCAAGCGCAAGGGTAAACGTAAAGGCGGCAGCGGTTGTAAACTTACCGTAGTACAGCTCTATTTTATAAGCAAACATGGCTGTAATGCCCACCGATAGGTTTAGCACAGTCCATATCACCCCAAACCACTCAACTGGAATCTCGGCACGAATCATCCACGGCTGAACAAACCAAGCCATGGTTAGCGTTGCCGCACCAACTATAGAGGAGTATAGGATGTTCCAGCGAAGCTGGATATTATCTACCAGCGAGAATTTTACAATGGAAACAATATCGGAAAAGTTAACCTTCTGCTTTACCTTGCTCGATGTGGGCTCTACTAGTGTAAATGCAGCGGGCACCGCAATAAAGGCAACGGCTGCTTGGGCAATGTAGGGGTATCGAAGCGCGTAGCTGGCCAAAAATCCTCCGGCAATACCCGCCAGCGCTTCGGCAAAGTTCCCAATGGATATAAGTCGCCCCTCGTACTTGAGGTAATCCTTTTCGCGCTTCTCGTCCAGTAGGGTATCGTAAAGTAGAGCCGAGTCGGCGCCAGAGATTAGGCTTTGTCCCAGTCCAAGCACTATCTCGGCAAAAAGGAACCCAACAAATCCGAACGAGAACGAGTAGATTACATACCCCAGAAAGCCTAGGATGCTACCCGCAACAAGCGTGTTTTTGCGGCCTAGCGCATCGGCCATGTACCCCGAGGGGATTTCAAGCACCACAATGGCAATGGAGTAAACGCTTTGGAGTATGAACACCTCGCTCATCCCCAGCCCATTCTCGTTGTAAAACAGCACAACAATGGGCATAATCAGCATGAACCATTTGGCTATTTTTATAATGTTAAGCCTAATAATATTGCCTGTAGCACTCATGTTTTTAATTTGCCCGCAAAGATAGGGAGTTAGTGTTTTGTTTCTGGTGTTTGGTGTATAGTTGTTTTAACTTTTTGCCATTAAGTTTCGTGTATTGCCCGCTGGACTTATTAGTAACTGGTTTTAGTGTTTGGTGTTTAGTCTAAGATCTCAAATCTAACATCTCAAGTCTATTCCGTGTTTCGTCTCACGTCTCACATCTCACCTTTCACGTTTCACGTTTCACTTCTTGCCTTTTCTTTCCTACTTTTGTGTCAACCCATCAAAACGAATAGAAAATGTCGCAGGTTGATGCTAACCCCCAAATAGAGGAGAGCTGGAAAGCGGCTCTGCTACCCGAGTTTAAACAACCCTATTTTGCCCAGCTAAAGGATTTTCTGGTTGAGGAGCGTAAGCAGCATGTGGTTTTTCCTCCCGGTGCAAAAATGCTTGAGGCGTTTAACGTTACCCCTTTGCACAGCGTGCGCGTGGTTATACTTGGGCAAGACCCATACCATGGCCCCGGGCAGGCGCATGGCCTATCGTTCTCCGTTCCCGATGGTATCCCAAAGCCCCCATCGTTGCTCAATATTTTTAAGGAGATTAATGCCGATTTGGGCGTAACAATGCCCCGCGGGGGCAACCTAGAGAAGTGGGCACAGCAGGGTGTGCTACTGCTTAACGCCACGCTAACGGTTAGGGCGCATCAGGCGGGTTCGCACCAGAAAAAGGGGTGGGAACGCTTTACCGATGCCGCCATCAAGGTAGTTTCCGATAGGCAGCAAGGCGTTGTGTTCCTGCTGTGGGGCGCCTACGCGCAGGCAAAGGCCGAGCTTATTGATGGCAGCAAGCACCATATACTCAAGGCTCCACATCCATCGCCGCTATCGGCTAGTAGGGGCTTTTTTGGCTGCAAGCACTTCTCCAAAACCAACCAGATTCTGGTAGGGCAGGGCAAGGCGCCTATCGATTGGTCAATAGAGTAGCATGATGCGCGCGCTGGCCATATCCGATATTCACGGGTGCTACCTTACCTTTAGGCATCTGGTTGAGGATGTGGTTGCGCTATCCAAGGATGATTCCCTTTTCCTCCTAGGCGATTACATTGATAGGGGCCCACGTAGCGCTGAGCTTGTTGAGTACATCATTGGGCTTTCCCAAAGCGGTTTTAACGTTACCTGCCTAATGGGCAACCATGAGCGGATGCTACTCGATGCCATGCTATCGTGGAGCAACCAATCCCTTTGGTTTATAAACTCTGGCAAGAAAACGCTAAGCAGCTACAATAATATTTATGGCAAAACCGACACCTACTTTGGCGCCATTCCCCATCATCATATCGCGTTTTACAACAGCCTAAAGCTTTATGCCCTTGTTGATGATTTTGTGCTGGTTCACGGTTTTGTTGATGTGGATGCATCCAATCCGCTAGGTAACGAGCAGTCCATTCTTTGGGCACGCCCCAAGCCCATACCCCACAATTGCCTAACAGGCAAAACGGTTATCCATGGGCATACGCCCCGTTCCATGGAGCAGATTAGAGTCGATATCGGCTCTGCCGCAACACGCTACATAGGGATTGATGCCGGCTGCGTTTACGCAGGGATACACGCGGGTGCAGGTAACCTTTGCTGCCTAAACCTAAGCGCAATGGAGCTTTACTCGGTTCCCAAAATGGATTAGTTGCTGGGGAACTCCTTCACAATAACCATCACCTTTCCGGTTAGCAGCTCCTTAAACTTGGCTGCATCATCAACAGTACCCTCGTACATGCCGTAGTGTATGGGTATTGCAATGGTTGCCTTGGTATCTAGCACTGCATCAACAGCCTCCTCAACGCTGTTCATGGTATAGGTTTGCCCCAGTGGCAGAAGAATAATATCGCAGGTAATGTCCTTCATCTCGGGAATGCGCTCCGTATCGCCAGTAAGGTAGAGTAGGGTACCGTTTAGGTTTAGGATGTAGCCAACCCACTCCTTCTCTTTGGGGTGTTTGGTGTTCTTAACAATGTTGTACGATGGAACCGCTTTTATCTCCATCCCTTCCCAGCTAATGCTTTGGTTAGGCTTAATGGGGGTAAGCGTTGCGTAGGGTGTATCGCCAAGCATGGCCAGCACATCGGCAGGGGCAACAATGGTTGTTTGCTTGGTTGATACAAGCGCCAAATCCTTTGCCGATAGGTGGTCGCCGTGCGTATGCGTAATAAGGATAATATCAGCGCTATCCCTTTCCGTTAGGTTAAACGGGTCAACGTAAATTGTTTTTCCGTTTAACTGGAGCTTAACCGATGCCTGTCCAAACCACTTCACCGACTGGGCTATCTGCTCGGCTTGCTTGCTGGGTTGCGCGTATGTTGTCATGGCTAAAAGTGCTACTATTAGTAATGTGGATAGTTGTTTCATGGGATTGGAGGTTAGTGTTTAGTGTTTGGTGGTTAGTGTTTAGTAACAACCAAATATATCACAATGTTTCCTTTAACAAAAAAGCTAGTCACCCTTAATTTTCTACCTTTGCATTAACCCGTAAAACCGATATCGATGAAAACAAAATCAATTTTTGCTATGTCAGCACTTGCACTACTAGTGCTTGGTGGCTGTCAAACGCCACAGCAAAAGGCCGAAACGCAGCTAAAGGAGTTTATCACTGCCTTTGAGGCCGAGGTTAAGCCCATGAACATTGAAGCGGCCATTGCCAGCTGGGATGCATCTATCACTGGTAACGATGCCGATTACACCAAATCCGAGGAGATTCGCCTTAAGCTAACCGAGGTGTTCTCCGATTCTGTTCGCTTTGCCCAGCTAAAGCAGCTAAAGGACGAGGGCAACGTAAAGGACTCACTTCTTGCCCGTCAGCTAGATGTGCTTTACTCCGGATTCCTTCGCAATCAGGTTCCTGCGGCGCTACTAGAGGCCGTTATAAAGATGGAGACCAACCTAGAGAAGAAGTACTCAAACTTCAGAGCCGAGGTTAACGGCAAATCGCTTACCGATAACGACATTGAGGGTATCCTAGGCGACTCAAAAAACTCAAAGGAGCTAGAGATGGCTTGGAACGCGCACAAGCGCATTGGTCAGGTAGTGGCTGCCGATGTGGTTGAGCTGGTTAAGCAGCGCAACGCCATTGCGCAAAGCCTTGGTTTCGATAACTACCAGGTGATGTCGCTTTCGCTATCGGAGCAGAACCCCGACGAGATTGAGGCCCTTTTTGATGAGCTCGATAACCTTACCCGCGATGCTTTTGCTGCCCTTAAGGGCGAGATTGACGCTTACCTTGCCAAGCGCTACGGCATTAGCAAGGAGAAGCTTATGCCTTGGCACTACCAGAACCGCTACTTCCAAGAGGCTCCAAAAATTTACAGCGTTGACCTTGATAAGTACTACGCCGATAAGGACATATCAGCCCTAACCGCCACCTTCTTTAACGGCATTGGCATTGGCGTTGACGACCTAGTGGCCAGCTCCGACCTATACGAGAAGCCCGGCAAGAACCAGCACGCATACTGCACCGATATTGACCGCAGCGGCGATGTGCGCGTACTTTGCAACCTTAAGCCAACCTACGGCTGGATGAACACCAACCTACACGAGTTTGGCCATGCCGTTTACGCCAAGTACAACAACCCAGAGCTACCCTACTTCCTTCGCGATGCCGCCCACAGCTTTACCACCGAGGCCATTGCCATGATTTTTGGCCGCTGCGCTGGTAGCCCACAGTGGATGCTGGATATGGGCATTATTACCGCCCAGGAGCGCGAGGCCATTACCGCCGATGCCTACAACGCCTTTAAATTGGAGCAGCTAACCTTTAGCCGCTGGGCACAGGTAATGTACCGCTTTGAGAAGGCCATGTACGCCAACCCCGACCAGGACCTAAACGCCCTTTGGTGGAGCCTTGTTGAGAAGTACCAGATGCTTAAAAAGCCCGAAGGCCGCAACGAGCCCGACTGGGCAACCAAAATACACGTAGCCCTTTACCCTTGCTACTACCACAACTACCTAATGGGTGAGCTTTTGGCCTCGCAGCTGCACTACTACATTGCGCAGAACGTGCTAGGTGCCGCCAATGTTGATGCCATTAGCTTTGTAGGCAAACCCGAAGTGGGAACCTACCTAAAGGAGAAGGTATTTATGCCCGGTATGCGCTACCACTGGAGCGAGATGATTGAGCGCGCCACCGGCGAGAAGCTAACCGCCAAGTACTACTCAATGCAGTTTGTAAAGTAACCCAAGCAAACCATTGGTAACCCAATAAACGCCCCCCAACGGCTCTGCTGTTGGGGGGCGCTTTTTTGCAGTAAATTAAAGTTGAGGGGATAATGAAGGGATTTTTTTTGTATGTTTGGGTACATGCAATATTAAGAGCCTGTTTAAAATTAGTATGCTAAAAATAAGGCTATTGATTAGCTAGAGAGATAAAAAAGAACGAGCTTGCGCTAATAACCATAAAAGAACAAGCCGTGCAAAGTTACCCTACCAACCTAACCAATAGCCAGTGGCAATGTATAAATAAAATCCTTAAGGACAAGCGTAAGCGGCAAACATCGCTGCGTCGGGTTTGGGATGGGATTCACTACCAAGCGCGAAGCGGTTGCCCATGGTGCCTGTTACCCTGCGAGTTCGGGAAGTGGAGCACCGTGTATTACTACTTCAGGAAGTGGCTGATTGATGGTACACTACAGCGAGTCCAAGCGAGGATTCGCGAGCAGCTCGGGCGGAACACCTGTCCCAGCATGGGCATAATAGACTCCCAGTCGGTAAAGAATAGCGAGTGGGGCATCCCCGATAAGGGGTACGACGGTAACAAGAAGATCAAGGGGCCTGCTGCTATGCGTAGTGGTCACCCCAGCAAATGAGCACGATAGCACCGCTGCGGAGCGAGTAATTAAGCGGATGAAGGGGCAATTCCCGCAACTCAAGCTGCTGCTTGGCGATGGGGGCTACAAGGCGGCTCGCCAAATTCGAAGTGGTAACCCGCAGCGAAGAGACTGGTTTTAAGGTTATTCCACAGAGGTGGGTTGTTGAGCGAAGCATTGTCTGGCTCTCATGGTTTAGGCGGCTTAGCTGGGATTACCAAGTGAACATGGAACCCAGCAAAGCATAGGAACTTCTCGCTTCCGTTTTTATGATGATTAAAAAATCTAAACAGGCGTTAAGGAATTTTTTTGTGGTTAATGCTAAATGATATATTTTTGCTTTTGAACGTTAAACAACATAATTGCTCAAGTTCATAAGATACGAAGTAAAAAAACATTAATTTGCGCTATAGTAAGAAAATAGGTGGAACCGAAAAACCTCAAATAGAGTAGGAAAATTTAAAGCAAAATTACAATGAAAAAGAAACAAACAATTAACGAAGAGGCATTATCTGAATGGAATGCGATGACCAATGAAGAAACGGGACTAATTATCGGAGGTGCTATTGATGAATTAGAAGATGACACTGAACTCGAACCCGAATCCGATGCTAATTGGTCGAAGGCTATAAAATGGAAAAGAAGATGGTGCAAATAGTGAAAATTGACGTAGGTTTATAGAGGCACCAAAATTGTATCTTAATACCTAAAAATTAATGATTGGCTTAGACTTTTGATTTAAATACTCTCTATGTTTTTATTTAAGTTAATTGTCTAAGCTTTTTTAGTGTTATTCGAAAAAACTCAGAAAAATGAATACGGCTCATAATAAAATATGTAGGTGATTTTAAAAAGCGATTGGCTAAAGTAGTTAAAATTACATAATTAAGACATCGAAAATCGTTATAGTACATCGTCATAATACCAACATAAGTATTCTGAGGATAACATCCTTGAAAAAAATGTAAACTAGAATCGGTCTGAACTAACCTAGATTTGCACTTCCAAATTAATCTTCTAACATTATGTTTTATGAAATCGAGCAAATATAATTATATTGTACCATATAATGACAATAAGGTTCTTGTGATAAATGGTATTTCTAAACGCTTTTTTCTTATTGACAATCAAAAGCGCAAAGCTTACGAGCACATGATCAATAATCCCAATTTATATTGTGATAATAGATTTAAAGGAATTGTTGATAAATTAGTAAACTCCGGATTCATTGTGGATAATGGATGTGATGAATATGAAATAATTAAAACACGATATGAACGGGCAATAAACAACGGGATATACAGTTTAATGATCCTGCCGACCTACCATTGTAACTTCGATTGTTGGTACTGCGTTCAAAAACATGTGGAAGAGTATATGAGTTCAGAAACAATGAACAGAATAAAAAAACATTTAAGTAAAATAGTCAAAGTATATCCAATAAAGGCAATTGAATTATCATGGTTCGGAGGAGAACCGTTGCTCTATTTTGAGGAGTGCATTAAGCCTATATCAAAATATGTACAAAAGATTTGTATTGACAACAAACTAAAGTTCTTCAATGATATAACAACAAATGGTTATCTGTTGACGCCAAATGTTGTCAATCAACTAAAGGATATTCAATTGGAAAAAATTGTAATTACAATTGATGGTGATGAAGCCCACCACAATACAATACGATCTCAAGACGGACAACCATCATTCAGTAAAATTTTATCTAATATCACCAGAGTTCTTGACACATATTCAGAATCATACATCACGATACGGTTTAATTATTCAGATAAGAATATTAATGCGTCTAGCATCGTAGAAGATATTAATCGCTACATACCTAATGGTTATAGAAAAAAAATACAGATTGTTGCGAAAAAAGTGTGGCAAATTGACAGTGACGATATAGATTTCCGTATTATCAAACAAATTATGGCTGATTTCAGAAAAAGTGGATATTTGATTAATGACGCTGATATTTTAGATACATGTATTTCTTGCTATACGGATACGGTTTATTACAATACGATTTTCCATAATGGGGCAGTTGACAAGTGCTCTAATATTGAATTAAGCGAAGCTAAAGGAATTATCAGTGACAATGGAGATATTGTTTGGGGGAATGAGAAGCATGATAATACTATTTTCAATACGAAGTCTCAGTGCAGAAACTGCAAATATCTACCTATTTGCTTAGGCCCATGCTGTGTTAAAAGAAGCAAAATGATAAAGTCGAATGGAAATATATCGTGTATGCATTCTGATCCAAGTAATGAGATGAGTAAACTGCTTATTGAATACTGCGAATCAAGATTGTAAATCTTTTGTTGAGCTTGAATTTTTAATTTATGATAGATCGTTGGTTATTAAAGTATTCTGAGGTTCAAACTAGTTTAAACTTTTGGCGATTTAAATACTAATCGTATGATAAACAGTAAAATAATGTGAAGAAAGTTTGAGTAAAAATGAAGGAGGTCTGTATCATGAAAGATTATTCCGTATAGTTTAACGTCTTCTTTGAACAAAGAATTAAGAAAACGTAAATTTTAACTTAGTGTCAACCAGTATTTAATCATGGACAAAATTAAAACTCGTAATTATTTTGATATTAAGGGAGCGGAGGTAATTATCGATCCAAATAGAAAATACAACCTTATTATTCAAAAGGAATACGGCTCATGGGCTACAGTTTGCAAATCAAAGTCACATATAATTGATGCTTTGTTCGCAGGAATAACATTAGATGAATATAAAAAACGGTATGAGATTGATTTGGATTTGTTAAAATTGTTATTCTCGCAGGGCGTTTTGAGAGTAAATGGGCAATTGCTAGTAAAAGATAGTTCGTTAATCAAGTGTTGTAATACGATAAAATCCCCATATTTGTTAATTTTCAAATATACTAATCAATGTAATTTGAGATGCTCTTACTGTTATGCTTGGAATAAGAGTAACTGTGGGTCATCATCAATGAGTAACGACACACTAATATATGTATTGAAGAAAATCATTAATGCATATGGTGATAAGGAGTATTGCGTGTGTCTGCATGGTGGTGAGCCACTTTTAAAAATGAGAAATCTGAGATCTGTTGTAGAAGATATAAAAAGAATCTCGGATAAAATTGACATAACCTTACAAACAAACGCTACGCTAATAACCGACGAATTTGCAACGTTTGTAAAAGAACAAAATATAGAAGTAGGTGTTAGTGTAGATGGATTTGATGAGAGAACCAACTGTCTTCGCTTAGATCCTAACGGTAATGGCTCTATTAATGAATCATTAAGGGGCATTGAACGACTTCGTTCTGCAGGAGTAAAGGTTGGTCTGTTAAGCGTGATCACAGAACATAATCAGAGAGAGCTCCTTAGTATATTTGATTTTTACGTGCAAAGAGGCGTTAGGTACTTTGGGTTTAACCAATTTATTCCAGCTGGCAGAGGTTCAAATGCGAGTCATATTATTGACATTGATGATTTAGTTGAGACTAATCTTGAACTAATTAGAAAGATAAACTCGATAAATAGTAAACTCTCTAATGTAAAGCAATATGTGGTGCAAAGGGAATTATCAAAATTAATTAACAATATTTCATCATGGAATAGAAATGGATTATGCAAAACACTTCCTTGTGGAGCAGGTTCTTCAGTATTATCATTTGATGTAGATGGTTCAATTTATCCATGTGATGACTTTATTTCTGATGACAGATTTTGTTTAGGAAATATTTACGAAATTTTTGATATCAAAAAGCATCTAGTTAGCCACCCTGTGGTTAAGGCACTACAGAATCAAAGTCTTGATAATATCAAAGAATGCAAAGAATGTTTATGGAAAAGGATTTGTTCATATAATTGCGCTTCTGAGTCCTTTTTTGCTAATAATTCTTTTGAGCAACCATCGATTATGTGTTTGTATGTCAAAAGGATGGTGCCTGAGATTATAGATATGATTCAAAGAGGAGAGATTACCCCAGATAATTTCCTTCAATAAAGAAAACCGCCTATCTATTTCTATGACAAGTTTGAACTTAATTTGATGTCCAATATCTGCTAAAATAATCACTTTATGATCTTCTGAAAATAAGTTAAACCCTTAACAACAACACACCCTATCATTTTCATGAATAATACTTTAACTAAAATTGTTCTTTCTGCGACACTGCTGTGCATTGGCATAACGCTTTATGCTCAACAAAGCCACATTAATATCTTTGTTGTGGATGAATACAATCAGCCTCTTGACTATTTTAATTTCATTTTATCGGACCCATCTGATTCGACCTATCAATTTGGTGAAGTTTTTTATAATGGTAATTTGGAGTACAAAATCAATACTTCGGGGCACAAACTTATGGCTATCACAAGCCTTGGTTACAAAGATTATTTGCTTAACCTCGATTTTGATAATCTATCTTATCCCGATACAATAGTTATGCACGCTGCTACCATACAAATAGGTGAAGTTGTGGTAGTGAGTACACGCGAAGCAATAAGAATTGGAAAAGGGAAAATCATATTGCAAATTGCGGGTTCATCTCTTGCCAATCTTGCAGATATATCATCAATTATGGGTAGGGCACCCGGAGTTAAAGCCAGTGAAAGTGAACTTATGGTAATGGGAAGAGGCACCCCCTTGATTTATATTGATGACATACAGTCTACTTATTCGCAATTAAAAGTATTGGAACCAGCCAATATACTTTCCATAGAAGTAGACCGCAATGCTTCAGCACGTTACGAAGCATCTGCAAAGGCTGTAGTGCGTGTAAAAACGTTACGATCGGCTAAAGGTATCTCTGGGAGATTCAATGCAGGAGTTGACGTGGCGCACAGGGTAAGCCCTTACACTGGAGGCCAGTTGCAAATTAACACTCCAAAGCTATATACATTCTTAGGGCTAAATTATGCAACGCCTTGGTACAAAACTAAGAGCGAATTTAATCAAAGTATAATTCTACCTGAGTATGCTATGAAAGATAACTCACTAACGAACTCTCTAGAAAAGCGAACAAATGCAAACCTCTTTTACAATAGCATCTTAAACACATCTTCGAGGAGTAAACTCTCTTGGCAGTACAGCCTAGACTTTAGAGATGCTAATGCGGATCAATTTGTTTACGAAACAATAGATAGAGCAGCAATGCTCACTGAAAATATTTCCTCATCTATAAATAGTATTAGTACAAACCCTCGTCATAAATTTAATGTGGGCTACCAAATGGATTTTGACTCAATCAATAAACTTGAAATATTTGGGGATTATTCATTTGTTAGTAGAAATAAAGAGCAAAATATAGAACAGTATAATGCAGAAAATAATAATATTACGATATTTAAGATAAACAATCAGAACAATGCTGATGTAGCAAGTTTTCGTTCTGAATACACCACTCTGATTGCCAATTCAAGTTTTATGGCAGGAGTGAATTATGGTTTTATCAATAATAGAAGCAAAATAGAAAGTGATGGTTATCTATCAAAAGTAAACACCACGAGTCATTTATTCTCACTATACTCCACATTTGGTAACAACTATGAAACGTGGGGTTATGAAGTTGGGCTTCGCTATGAATATCTTAATGATAAGTTAGTGCTTTCAGAAGACAAGGTGGCAAGTAGAATAGAGAATAAATTATTTCCATCAATAGAGTTATACTTAAACGAACCGTTGGACAATTTAGAAATTTCACTTAATTATGCAATTAAAACTACTCGTCCATCGCTAAACAATTTAAATCCATCAAAATCTTATATGAATAAGGTTACCGTATGGCAAGGTAATCCTAATCTGATATCTACAACAGACCATAATATATGTTTAAACTTTACGATGTGGGAGAGGTTGAGTCTTGATTTGGATTATAATATTGCCTTAAACAGTAACCTCGAAACAGGGATTTTGTCTGAGAGTAAAGAAAGTATTACTTTTACGCCAGTGAATATATCTCGTGCGAACGATTTTAATGTTATGCTTTCTTATGGTAATAAATGGAATATCTTTTCATTATCAGCCAGTTCAATGCTAGTTGTTCCGAACTATAAAATACCTTACATGGATGGTTATTATAAAAATAATATTGTGTCATACTATTTTAGAATAACTCCTGAATTTAGAATATCTAGAAACACGTATTTAAATTTGAATTACGATTACGGTTCAAAAAATTCTTTACTAATGGCAGTAGGAGAACCTGGGTACGATTTATCTATTAATTTCTCTCAGTTTCTCTATAAACGTAGGGTGCAAATTGTTGCAAGTGCTACGGATCTATTTAACAAAACAAATCCTCCTTTGCGCGACAAAATGGGGTACTACGAAAGCTATAATAATAGTAACTACGACACTAGGCGATTTAAACTCACAATTCGATATGTATTTAATAATTTTAAAAGCCAATATAAAGAATATGGAGAATCAGAGCAAGGCAGTAGAGTTAATTAAACCTTCAGTTAATTTTGCCCCGCTGTCGCACGATTAGTTACACTGAACTCCCCGCTGTCGCACAATTGTATCGTGTGACTTTGCGCAGCAAAAGAATATAGGAAGTCGTTGAATTGGCTTCGCTGAGTTTGTCCTTCGTCCTCGGTTGGCTGCGCTTACTTAGTTTTAAGAGTTTTGCTATCGCAAAGCCACACGAGAGGACTGGCTTTGCCGAGCTCGCACAGTACGCTCGGTTCGTGCGGCAGCCTAGGCAAGGTAATTCAGGGCTACTACTGTGGCAGTAGTGGCTATTCCTCAAAAAAAACAGTTTAAATCATTGGTTTGGCAAGCTCACCGCAAGTTTGCGCGGAGCATTTCTGTTCGCCACACCCTATGAATACGCACTTTTATTCGTAATCTATCTTCATCACTTAATCATTACAAATACAGGGGAACTGTTGACTATTAGTTAACCCTCGGCATCGGCTGGTGAGCCGAAAAACAAGCACAGCGGTCGTTTAAAAAAATCTGCTGTTTGAGTACTGACCGTAGGGAAGTACGAGTTCAGATTTTGCGACCGAGCGTTCTTTGCGAAGGAGTCTCGTTCCGAAACGAGACATCGCGTAGTTTTTCGAGCGAGGCAGTCTCGTTTAAGAACGAGACTTGAATTTCTTTGCTTACTTTCTTGTTTCAACCGAGCCGTTTTGTGGCGAGTTCGCTGAGCACCTGTAAGGTGTGAGGCAACCAAGAAAGTGAGTGGGGTTTGGGGCAACGCCCCATTTGTCATAAGTTTATTCATACCTCGTTCCCCAATGCACTACATTCTTGAATTTCCGAGTTCGGTGGTTGACTAATCTTGCAGGTTCCAACTTGCGGCTAACAGTACAATCTTTAGTCATCTATCTCCATCACTATACCATTCCAACCACCAGAAAACATTTTGACCATTGTTTCTGCAATAACCTAAAAAAGAGAAAGTAACGGCTCCTTTTTTTGCTAAATTTGGTTACGTGCAGCAGCAGTTGGGGGAATAATCCGTTTGCCATATGCACTACAGTTCATAATTCTCATCTTGGTTTTTGGGTGCTAATGGCAGCAACGAGAATAGCCATAGTTCTGCTAATTGCATTCTAAATTTTTCGGTTTCTATTAGCGTGTTGTATTTAGCTTTTTAGAATTAGGCTCCTACCATAAAAACCCCTTTTTGGGGGTAAACCTCTCCTTAAACACAACAGTACCTTTGGTTTATGTAAGGCTATTAGTTTCACAATAAAAACCTTTTGCCATGAAAAAAACTGTCAGGACTTTACTTGCACTTGCACTTGTTCTGGGCACAATCTCCTGCGAGGAGCTAACCGATGAACCAGATGACAACACCGGGAATCTAATTGAGAACGACATTGTCACCAATACCACTTGGAGCACTGGGAAAACCTACATTATTTCGGGAACAATAAATGTGAGTGGGGCTATTCTTACCATTGAGCCCGGAACAACCATTAAGTTTGAATCGGGGGCACAGCTATCCATTGGATACTCGGAGAACTCAACGCTAATAGCAAACGGAACAGCCGATAAGCCCATTGTTTTCACCTCTAATGCTGCCATTCCCAGCGCAGGGGCATGGAATGGAATCTATTTCTGGAACAACAATATGAATTCCAGCATGACCTACTGTAAAATTGAGTATGCTGGTAGAACCTCCGATGGTGCAGTTCAGCTAATTGGCACATCCTTAATATTTAGTAACAACCAAATTTCCTACGCTAAGGATTATGGTATTGAACTAGACCAAGGCTCGTGGTTTACCGAGATGAACCATAACCAGTTTAGCAACTGTGGTAAGCATCCCGTTAGACTTTATGCCGCTTACTTGCACACCATTGGCGAAAGTAATGTATTCAATAGTGCCGATGGCTTTGGTGTTAACGTTATTGCTGACGATGTGGCAGGGACTGTAACATGGAAAAAGTTGGATAAACCCTATTATGTGGAGGGCAACATCAATGTAAACAACGCCACGCTAACCATTGAGCCTGGGGCTGTGTTCAAGTTCAATGCCGATGGTAAATTGAGCCTTGGGTATAGCGGCTCAACAACCCTTGTTGCCAATGGTACCGAAACAGAAAATATTGTATTTACCTCAAGCGCCCCCGTGCCTGCTGCTGGTGCATGGCAAGGCATCGCATTCTGGTGGAACACCCTAGCCAGCTCAAGCATGAGCTACTGCGAGGTAAACTTTGCAGGGAAATCGTCCACGGGAGCATTAAATGCTGTTGATGCAAGCTTTGCATTGAACAATTGTAGAATTCACAACTCCTCTTCAATTGGAATAGTGATGAGTGGTGATTCCTATTTTACCTCCATGTCCAATAACATTGTTGAACACATTGCATTACATGCCCTGCAGATGGATAGCGAAAGGCTTGGCACTATTGGTTTAAACAATACGTTCACCTGCAACACGGGCTATGGCATTAGTGTTACCGATGGCGATGTTACCGCAACGTCAACCTGGGGTAAGCAAACCGTTCCTTACTATATAAATGTTGGGATTAATATCAATGCTAACCTTACCATTGAGGCTGGAACGGTTATGCTATTTGGTGCCGATGGGCAAATAGATATTGGGTATAGTAGCAATGCGCAGCTTACCGCTATTGGCACCCTTACCGAGCCAATTATCTTTTCGAGTTCAGCCGCATCTCCTGTTGCTGGTGCTTGGTACGGAATACAGCTATGGTGGAACAACTTACCAAATACCAAGTTCGATTACTGTGAGTTTAACTTTGCCGGAAAGGGAAGCGATTTAAGGCGGTCTGCGGTTCATGCCACAGGAACAAGCTTTATTGCCTCAAACTCTAAGTTCCAATCATCCTCTGGTTGGGGAATCTACCTTGATAAAAACTGTTCGGTTACGGGCACAGGAAATACATTTATATCGTGTGCCTTAGGCGACATTGGTCAGGACCCGAACTAAATCCTATAATCCACTTACCTTCCGTTGATTGAGTACATTAAGACCAGTTCAGGTGTGTACATATAAAAAGAGGGTGTCCGTTACTTTTGGACACCCCAGTTCGTCAGATGCTCTATATTTCCCCGTTCTCCCTGTTAGCCTGAGGCTATAGTTTCCAGACGCTCCACATCTCTTAATTACCGCGTTCGGCGGTTGGCTTTGCCACCGTCGGACTATTCTTGCAGGCTCCAGCCTGCGGTTTATTTACAAGCTTATACAGGCGAAATTATAGCTGGGTTACTCCGTTTTTAGAACCTCCACTGGATTGGCTTTACCCGCATTTAATGCCCCAGCGGTTATGGTAAACACTATTACAACTGCCGATAGTACTATCCCAATGGTGTAGAACCACCAGTTTAAGTTGGTTTGGTAGGCAAACTGGCTAAGCCATCGGGTTGCAAGACTAAACATTGCTAGTGAAGTGTAAATGTATGTTTTATAAATACTAATTTTCAGGGTAATAAATGTAAGAAAACGGTTGATAACACTTTAATCTTTTCTACTTTTGGTAGGTTTTTGTATCTCACAGAAAAAGATTAGACGGAATAAATCATTAAACAGAACTAATGAAAAGACTTTTTTTAGGCCTTTCTTGCCTATCCGCGATGATGTTTAACGCTACTGCTCAGGAAAAAAACGATTCAATAGTTGGTACAACAAACTATAATCAGGTAATAAAAATTGGTGAATCGAATCAAAAAGGCGTTTCCGATTTTTCTTACTTGCTCCAAGCCGAGGCTGTTGGCGTTAGTTTTACCAAGAAGGGTAGCGATCCAACTGTTTCTAACTCTCCCGTAATTAGAGGCAAGTCTAGTGATTTCTCTTTGGGTGTTCTATTTATTGTTGATGGTATTTATAGTACTGATATATCCTATCTGCATCCTGATGATATTGCAAGCATTGTAATTCTTAAAGATGCCACAGAAACCGCTCTCTACGGCGGACAGGGTATGGATGGTGTTATTATAATCAATACTAAAATAGGCGATTCAAATAAAAAGTTAAAAGTTGATTTTAACTCCTTTCTATCGTTGAATAGCACATCCAAGCGCCATGATTTATTATCGGCAAAAGAGCTACGTTCTTACGTTACCGAGAATAATTTGACTGGTTTTTTTGATGGTGGAGCAAGTACCGATTGGCAGGATGAAATCTTTAGAAGTTCAATTTCACAGAGTTATAATCTTTCTCTTTCAGGAAAATTGAGTAACACGCGCTATCGTGTGTCTTTAACTCACCAAACTAATCCCGGAATTGTAATTAGCTCAGGAAGAGAAGGCTCTGGAGTAACGTTAAGCCTCGCTCAAAAAGCCTTAAAAAACAAGTTGGATGTTAGGCTAAATGGTTCCTTTGCTCGTTTTGAATCAACCATATTGCCATCGTATGCTGCTGAATCTCAACCTAAAAATCTTTTTTACCAAGCTTTTAAAAGAAACACAACCGATCCTGTGTATAACGATCAAGGTGATTACTATCAGAGTATGAGAGATTTTGCCTACTATAATCCAATGGCTATAATAGAGCATACATCAAACATAGAGACCAATTCCTTTGCTAATGTTGGGATTGGTGCTAGCTATCGTATATCCAATGATTTGGTTACAAACGCTACTTTTGGTTATAGTAATAACAACTCGGACCTTAACTATTTGCAAGCCCCTGAGGCATACAACGGTTCTGGTTCTAATACATATAATAAAGTAATAACGGATAAGACTAAAACCAATATAGATTTAAGTGCTAGTTATAGTAAGCAGATTTTTGCTACTAGCAATATAGATGTTAGCTTAGGTTTTAGTAATAGAATGTATAGTAACGAACTAGATGGGCTTGCCTATGGGTTCGATCTTGAATACTATTCTGAGTTTAGTAGTCAGTCAATTTATGCCAAGGCCTCCTATGCTTATTTACAGCGTTACTCTATTGGTGCTTTATTGAATAAGGAGTTTTCTAAAACTAGTTTTAGGTATAGTGGTCCAGAAAACACTCTTGATAGATCAAACCTATTTTATGCCCTAAGCTTGGGTTGGGACTTAAAGCAGGAGGCTTTTTTAAGAAATAACGCGAATGTAAATAGTTTGAAACTTAGATTAGGATATGGCATTACCGGTAATTATTATGCCGATTATTATGCATATCACATGGCTGAAGCATCCATAGATTCACTAAAGGTTGAAACGGCAACGGAACTTTCCTTTGGTTTTGATTTTTCAATACTCAAAAACCGTGTTGGAGGTAGCTTTACCTATTACATTAAAGATGCAAAAAATGCAGTAGGACTGATAACTGTGCCAATGCCTCCAAACCAGCTCCCTTTTGTTTCTGGTAATAGTACTTGGTATAATAATAGTGGATTTGAGATTTTGCTAAATACAGTGCCTGTTAAAACGAATAAACTAGAATGGATCTCAATAGTTACTTTATTTGGTAATGCCAATAAACTGGTTGAAACGAAGGATAGGCGTACTAAGAGCGGACAAACATATTACCGTGGTTCTAGCGAATATACCCAAATAATTAAGGAGGGAAGCTCAACTCAGTTCTATTTACCAAGGTTTACGGGTGAGTATAGAGCCGATGGCTGGCCCCTGTTTTATACCGAAAGTGGAGGAAAAACCAGCAACACTGATTTAGCAAAATTTGAAGAGATGGGGCAATATATTCCTCGTTATGAACTGGGTTGGGCTAACACCATTAAGTTTACTAATGGTATTGAGTGCTTTTTTAAGTTTCGGTATGCTGGGGGGTATAGCATATATAACGTAACGCGCCTTGATTTAAGCAATGCAGATTATTTCCCTACTCATAATATAAATAGAGAAGGACTATCGAATGCTCGTAATGGTTACCACAACACATTTCTTTCTAACCAGTACTTAGAAGACGCGTCTTATCTTCGTCTTGATAATGTTACGGTTAGTTACACTCTTAAACCTAAAAATGTAAAGTGGGGCGAGAGCTATAGGTTCTACATTGGTGCAAATAACCTATTTACTATAACAAGTTACAGCGGATTAGATCCCGCAGGATACAGCACAGGTATCGATAATTATAGTGTATATCCATTATCCCGTTCGTTTATTGTTGGTGTTAGTATCGGCATTTAACCTAAATCCCCAATTCAGTTATGAAACACATAGCATTAGCAGGTAAACTCTTTGTTTTGGCCCTATTTTTTGCTTCATGTACCACTAATGACAAAGCAAATCCTGTAGCGGAAAATGTTGGTGAAACCCCAGCCGTGTTAGAAGATAACAAAGTTGATGTTACCTCTTACTCAAAGCGCAGTGGCTATAGCATTATTGATAAGCTTTTTAGCGAGGCACAGGATAAAGATCCTAACCTAAAAGCCCTTGTGAATGAGATAAACGGAATGGACGATGCTGTAAACGATAGCTTGGCCAAGTTCAATAGGTACACTTCAACCATGGATATGTATTGGATTAGTGTGACCAGCCATATCAATCAAATATCCGATACGTTGTACCAAAAGGAGCTGCGCGATATTTTTGGCGCTTTGGAGAAATCGTATAGTAAAAGGATGGAACTTCACAACGAGAAGGAAAAAGAGATTGACGCCAGAAAGCGTATGCTACAGGATACAGAGCTAATAATGAAGCTTGTTGTAACAGAACCAATGATGCATAACTATCAGCAAAATGAACGTCCAAATGCGAAAATCTTAGCTAATATTGTGGCAAAATACGACTCGTTGCTTAACCGCAGCAGGGAGTACACAAACATTAAAAAGTGATTTACAAATAACTAACCTGAATCATGGATATCGATATTATTGCAGAGCTCCGATTTGTTGCAAAGGATAAGATGGCTGACCTTGAGCAGGCTCTTCAGCCCCGCCCATACCAAAAGCGCAAGCTGTTTGGGCTGCTCACCAAAACCGCCTACGAGGATGTTTTTGAGGAGTTTGTTGAGAAGAGCACTTCACTACACGACAGCTTTGAGGCCGAAGGCTTTCTTTACCTCTTTGATATGGCCAACATGTTTAACGATAAGTACAGCATCGACCTTACCGACGAGAAGTACATGCCGCTGATTGCTAAGTTGCTTAAACGTGAGGAGTACGCCCGTTTTATAGATTTCGATTACAAGGAGGTTATTCTGCCAAAGCTAGAGGCCATAACCGTTCCCACCGATATGCTGCAGCGCTACAATGAGTTTATTGGCTTTGAGAATGACGATGAGCGCATTCAGCATCAGCTTAGCGAGATTAATCGCGTGGTTGAGGCCATACGAAAGGTAACCCCCGATACGGTTCTTTACTTACGGGGCGAATCGATATAGAAATTTTCAGGCTGCTTTTGGCAGCCTTTTTTGTAAACTATTCATTTTGTGGAAAAAAAGATGTAAAATTGATATATAAACGTTGAGTCCAGAAACAACTATACAAACGGGGCGTAACCGAAAAGCCAAATGAGTAGGATTCTTTAATCGCTATTGTTATGAATTGGTACCTGAAAGTATTAAAACAGTACGCTGATTTTAGCGGAAGAGCTCGCAGAAAAGAGTATTGGATGTTTGTACTATTCAATATCATTTTTGCCTTTGCTGCAATTATATTAGACAATGTTTTAGGCATAGCCTATTCTGGTTATGGCCCTATTTACGGTCTTTACATGTTGGCAATGCTAATCCCATCAATAGCTGTTGGGGTGCGCCGTTTGCACGATATTAGCAAAAGTGGATGGATGATTCTTGTAGGTCTAATTCCTCTTGTTGGTGCTATTTGGTTGCTAATTCTATTTGTGATGGACAGCAAGCCAGGGGCTAACGAGTATGGTCCAAATCCAAAGGAGTAATTATATTTTGTAAGGGGTGCCAAGCACTCTCTTTTTCATAGTACCGCGCCATTATCTATTCTCGATAATGGCGCGTTTGCTTTTTAACACCTTTTTGGGAGAATAACGGCTCCACATTCTCCATATCTTCGTGCCATATTATCAGAACTCTTAGGTATGATTAACGAGATATTTCCTCATCGCTTTAGCAACCAGTTTGTTGTGGTTAGCGATGTGTTAGATGACGATTATGTGCTCCACTACCAAAATGGAGCGCTGTTGCTAAAGTGCAATGGCGATGGTTATGAGCTGCCTCGCAAAAGCGATGTTTACTCCTCGTTAAACTTTAGCAGAAAAACTTTCATGTTTTCGCTAAACGATGTTCGCTGCTTCCTTGTTTGGAGCGATACTCCATGCTCTGGCTTCAACTTATCGTATGTAGAGGTTAGCCTACTACGAACCCTGCAACCGCAGGAGGTGGCTTGGGTTGGTGTGGTTGGGCATCAGCTAATGGAGTGGTACTCGCAGAACCGCTTCTGCGGAAAGTGTGGTGCGCCTACCCACGAAAAGGCCGATGAGAGGGCTATTGCATGCACATCGTGCAGCAATGTGCTATACCCAAAAATATCGCCAGCAATAATAGTTGCCATTGTTTGCAACAATAAGATTTTGCTGGCGCACAACTCCAACTTTAGGAACAACTGGTACTCGCTGGTTGCCGGTTATGTGGATGTGGGCGAGTCGCTGGAGGAGGCCGTTGCCCGCGAGGTGAAGGAAGAGGTTGGGCTCGATGTTAGGAATATCCGCTACTTCAAAAGCCAGCCGTGGCCCTTTTCTGGTTCAATGATGATTGGCTTTACTGCCGAAGCCGACGAAACACAGCCTGTGTGCCCCGATAACAAGGAGATTACCAGTGCCCAGTGGTTTACAAGGGGGAATTTACCAAACCATCCACCCACAATTAGCATTGCTGGTGAGCTAATAGAACTTTTTGAGCAGGGAAAAATATAAAAGGAAAGGGCGACTAAATTTAGTCGCCCTTTCTCTTTATTGCCTATTTGCTGGCGTTTAGCCGTAATACAAGGTCTGCCGATTGTAGTACCTTACCTCTAAGGTTTGCCGAAACGTTCTTGTTCTCCTCCAGCCACTGCTCTACAATGCGCTTAGCCTCTGGCGATGAGTGCCCCCAAAATGCTTCATCAAGCCACATCTTTGGGAAAAAGATATCGCCTGTTCGTTGAATCTCTGGAAGTAAGTCTAGCGATGGCTTAAGGTATCCAATGGCATCGTTAGCGCGTAACGGATGGTTTAGCAGGTGCAGCGCCTCGGTAACCCAGGGTTCTGGCTTGCGGTTCTGGGCGTTGGCTAGCGAGGCAAAAAGCTGGTCGCGCTCAGCCTTACTTGCCGATGCTGCTTGGCTAACAAACAGGAACTTCTTTAGCCTATCGGGGTTGGTTATGCGCCGCTCCTGCTTTTTTAGAATATCGCTTGCTGCGGGAGCATCCTTAAGGGCAAGTGTTAGCGCAAGGCTGGTAAAATCATCCTCGGTTAGCGCTACACCAAAAGCATGGGCTTTGCTATTCCAAATACCATACATGCGGTTAATACCATCGGGTGTAAGAGCCATGCTAATAAAGGCGTTGAGCACTGGACGTTTTTGGCTGGCATCCATAGCGCTGCTATCAAGAATGCTCATAAGCACTTGCTCTACTGCTGGAGCGTACTCATTTCTGGTTTCAGCGGGTAGCGTACGCCAGTATATGCTACTTAAAGTATTTAGTGCGTATTGCCTAATTTGAGCATTCTTTTCGGCTGAGATAGTGCTTAGCAAATGATTTAGATAATCCTTTTGCCCAACCTTAGCATCAAGGTATAGCTCGTATAGCATCACTAGCTGCGATGCTCGGGCAGTTTCGTTTGCCGGAAGATTTGGGTTGGACAGTATCCATGCAAGCGTTGTAGAATCGGGGGTAAACCTGCCATAGCCAATACCCGTTGCGTTAGGTAATAGCGCTAGGGTGCTGTTTGCTAATGGGATTTGTTGCTTATTGTTCGATATTTCTATTGTGTGTTGTACTAAAGTGTCTTTGGTAACCTCAAGGTAATCAACAATCATGGGCATGGGTATCAGGTTCATATCTACCACTTGGTTTACTGTGGCGCTCCCTTGCTGCATGTTGCTGTTTATTGTGGGCATTGTGGACTGGTAAACCCATGCGTTACTCCACTCCTTTAGGTTGTGGGTGGTCTCTTTATCTAAAATGGCAACTAGGTTCTCCCATGTTGCATTGCCCATGGCATAACTGGTTAGGTAATTCTGCATTCCCTTTCTAAAGGCTGTTTCGCCTAAAAGCATCTCTAGCTGCTGCATCATTACTGGCGACTTGTGATAGATTATATCGCCGTAAAGCGTTCCTGCGTAGAGTAGGTTCTCCAGTTCCTGACGTATTGGGTTTGCCCCTTGGGTGCGGTCAACGGAGTAGGCTCTTGGGTGGTGCGATAGCAAGAAGCTAAGCTGATGATTAATCTCGGGGAACATGGGGTTTACAATCTTATCGGCAAATAGCCCTGCAAACACCTCCTTAAGCCAAACATCGTTAAACCAGCTCATTGTTACTAGGTTTCCAAACCATTGGTGTGCAACCTCATGTGCAATTAGGTTTTGCTGACTTAGCTGCTGGTTTATAGATGGGTTTGGGTTTAGCATCAGCCTAGAGTCCCTGTAAAATATGGCTCCGGCGTGCTCCATTCCACCATACTGAAAATCGGGAATAAGCGCAATGTCCAGTTTTTGGAAAGGGTAGGGGATGCCCGTGTACTCCTCCAGCCAGCTAAGGGCATTAAAGTGCGCATCGGCAATTGTTTTTGCATTCTGTTCCACCTTCTTGGTATCGGTTTCTCTATGGAACATGGTTAGCGTGCGCCCATTTTTACTAAAGGTTAGCGTGTCGTATATTCCTGCTGTAAAAGCAAACAGGTAGGTGCTTATGGGCTTAGTTTGGTGAAAGTTTAGCGTATGTGTGCTGTCGTTAACCATTTGGCTGTTTAGCATACCGTTGCTCATGGCAGTCCACGTTTTGGGTATAGTAAGGCTTAGCGTGAATTGCGCCTTAAGGTTGGGCTGGTCGAAGCAAGGGAAAACGGTTGAGGCTCTATCGGGTACTAGCAGGGTGTAAAGGAACTCCTGGGAGCGGTTTAACGAGCCGTTCCCAGCAATAAACTCAATACCAACGCTGTTCTTGCCCTTGTGGGTATAATCGGCAGGAATGGTTAAATGTCCGTTGCTAAATACAAACTTACACAGCTTGCCGTTGCAGCTAACCGCTTTAATGCTGGTAGAATCGCCCCTAAAATCAATATAAATGGGTTGTTTACGCAACAGGTTTACGCTTATATCTGCTGTACCCGTAACGCTTTGCGCTTGTTGGGCGGGGATGTTAAAGCTAAGGGCGTAGGCAATGGAATCGTAGTGCTGCTTGCGCCAGCTGGCTAGCTGCTCCGAAACGCCATCGGTAATTTTTGGTAGCTTGCCACAGGAGAAAAGGAGCGTACAAGAGCCAATTACCCCTAAGTAAACCAAAGTTTTATGCAACCTATTCATGGTCTATTTTATTAAAATCATTTTTACTATTGATGTAAAATCCCCCTAAAGGTTTCATTTTCTAACCACATATCAAAAAATAGCTAAATATTAGCATATAATCACGCTAAATTGGTTTAAACAAATTATACTTGCAACCGTTTTTAAAAGCATAAAAATCATTATGAATAACTTGAAACAACTAGCCGTAATGTTACTACTAGGATTTACTGCAGTATCGTGCTCCGAGACTGTTAAGAATGAAAATCCTCTGCTTACCGAATTTAATACTCCGTTTGGTACGCCTCCTTTCCATCAGATTAAGCCAGAACACTACGTTCCTGCCATTGATTCTGCTATTATCGAGGCTCGCAAAGAGGTTGATGCAATTATTGCAAACCAGGATACTCCAACTTTCCAAAACACCATTGAGGCGCTGGATCGCTCTGGTAAGCAGTTAGGAATTATTACCAACATTCTATTCAACCTAAACTCTGCCGAAACCGATACTACTCTTCAAAAGATTGTACGCGAGGTGTCTCCAACGCTTACCGATTTTGGTAACGACATCAACCTAAACCCCGAACTTTTCCTTCGTGTTAAGGCGGTTTACGATGTTAGGGAAACGCTAAATCTTAACGCAGAGCAAACAACGCTACTTGAGAAAACTTACCGTGGCTTTGTTAGCAGCGGTGCTAATCTTGACGAGGCTGGTAAGGAGAAGTTCCGTGCCATTTCTCGCGAGCTGTCGGATCTTTCTCTTCAGTACGATGAGAATTTACTTGCAGAAACCAATGGTTTCACTCTAAATATTACCGATTCTGCTAAGCTATCGGGTCTTCCTGCTGGTTTTGTTGAGGCTCTTGCAATGGCTGCAAAGGAGCAGGGTAAAGAGGGTTGGGTAGTATCTCTACACGCTCCACTTTACATTCCTTTTATGAAGTATGCCGACGATCGTGAACTTCGTCACCAGCTATTCGTTGCATACAACAGCCGCTGCTTTAAAGGCGACCAGTACGATAACCAAAAGGTGCTTAAGCGTATTGTTGAGCTACGTTTAGAAATGGCCAAGCTGCTAGGTTATGAGACCTTTGCCGATATTGTTCTTGAGGATCGTATGGCCGAGAAGTACGAGAAGGTTAACCAGTTTTTAACCGATTTGCTAGTGCCATCAATTCCCGCAGCTAAAGCAGAAATGACCGAGGTTGAGGAGTTTGCTAAAACCATTGGCTTTACCGGTAAACTTGAGCGCTGGGACTGGTCGTACTACTCAGAGAAGCTTAAGAATAGCAAGTACAGCTTTAACGAGGAGGAGCTAAAGCCCTACTTCCAGCTAGAGAAGGTACGCGATGGTATTTTTACACTTGCCAATAAGCTATACGGCTTAAACTTCCAGCCTAACACTAATATTCCCGTTTACCACTCCGATGTTACTGCCTACGAGGTTTACGACGAGTCTGGTCGTTTCCTTTCGGTTCTTTACCTCGATTTCTTCCCACGTGCTGGTAAAAGCGGTGGTGCTTGGATGACCAGCTTCCGCTCACAGTACCGTAACGAGAAGGGTGAGGATGTTCGCCCATTCATCTCTGTGGTTTGTAACTTTACCAAGCCAACCGAGAGCGCACCATCATTGCTAACCTTTGATGAGGTTACCACCTTCCTTCATGAGTTTGGCCATGCGCTTCACGGTATGCTTTCCGATGTAACCTATAGCTCGCTTAGCGGAACTTCGGTTTACCGCGACTTTGTAGAGCTTCCCTCACAGGTAATGGAGAACTGGGCAGTTGAAAAGGAGTTCCTCGATCTTTTTGCTAGTCATTACCAAACAGGTGAGAAGCTACCTGCAGAGCTAATCCAAAAGATTATCGATAGCCAGAACTTCCTTGCAGGCTACATGTCGGTTCGTCAGCTTAGCTTTGGTATTATAGATATGGCTTGGCACAGCCTAAAAACCCCATTTACTGGCGATGTTAATGCTTTTGAGCGTAAGGTTATGGCTCCTACCGAGACATTCCCCGATGTAAAGGGTACAAACTTTAGCACCGCATTCTCGCACATCTTTGCAGGCGGATACGCTGCTGGTTACTACAGCTACAAGTGGGCCGAGGTTCTTGATGCCGATGCTTACTCTGTGTTTAAGGAGAAGGGCATCTTTAATAAGGAGGTGGCCAAATCGTTCCGCGAAAACGTTCTTTCTAAAGGTGGAAGCGAGCACCCAATGGTTCTTTACAAGCGTTTCCGTGGCCAAGAGCCAACCGTTGACGCGCTCCTTGTAAGAAGCGGACTAAAAAAGAACTAGAAAGCTAGATATAAAACCCTTACGGATATAAAAAGAGGCAAGGAGGCAAAACTTCTTGCCTCTTTTGTGTTTACTAAAACCCGATATATGCCTTTCGACGTATAGAGCCGCATTGAGGTAATAGCATAAACTTTTCCCACAATACTTGACTTTTAGTTCAGATAATGCTAACTTGAAAAGGAACCAAAAACAAATAGATTATGGACGAAAAGCTGATAGTAATAGCGGTTGATTCCTTTGCTAGCGCACAGGTCTTACAAACATACCTTGAGGCAAACGGAATTAAATGCTTCTTGCAAAATGTAAACTTGGTTCAATCGGCTGTATCCGATGGGGTTAAAGTTCAAATTAAAGAGTCCGATGCAGAGCGAGCTCTTAAGCTTATATCCAAGGTAAAGCTTGAGCAAGAAGCTATGAAAGTGGTTAACCCCCGGAAAATTCTCGTCCCAGTAGATTTTTCGCAACCCTCTGAGAATGCTGCGTATTTTGCACTTGGTTTGGCGCATAAGTACGGTGCAGAGATTAAGCTGCTTCACGTTTTTAACTCGCCAATTATAGACTTAATCCCCTTCTCCGATGTAACTACAATTCAAATTGATATTGACGTTAGCTATCACATTCTTCATAAGAATGCTAAGGAGCAACTGCTTAAGTTTCATGCAAAGGTTAAAAGCTATGCCTATAAGCATGGAATGGGCGATGTACGTGTTGGGTATGCGCTTCGCGAAGGCGTTGCCAGCTACGGTATCACCGAGATGAGCAACCAGTATAAGCCCAGCTTTATTGTGATGGGAACCAAGGGCGAGGGTTTTAGGAATACCGAGCTAGTGGGCAGCGTGGCAAAGGATGTGCTGGAAAGCACCCGAATTCCTGTTCTGGCCATTCCAGAGTCGGCAAAAATGGTTGATTCAATTCAGGTTCGTAAAGTGCTATATGCAACTAGGTTCGATGATTATGACTTTATGGCCATTCGCAAGTTAATGAACATTGTTTCGCCATTTAGCGCACAAATTCATTGCGTTAACGTATCGTCCGATGCCGATGATGCTTTGGCAAAAGCAAAAATGGCGTCGCTAGAGCTGTACTTTAAGCGGGTGGCGCGCAAAACCCAAGTTAAGTGCGAAATTATTCAGGGTAAGAATATGGTGGAAACCTTTACCAGCTACGTTAAGGAGAATGGTATAGATTTAATTGCCATATCAACCCAAAAGCGGAATCTTATTTACAAGATATTCAACCCATCACTCTCCAGGCGTTTGCTTTTCGAATCGGACATTCCAGTGCTTATGTTCCATGCATAGCAAAAAAAGAGGCTGTCTAAAAAGTATAGGCAGTCTCTTTTTTATTGACTTAAAGTATAGTTATATTCTTGATGTTTAGTCCAACATGAAAACCCACGTTCTGTGAACGTGGTATATTAAAATTCAAAAGGATTTAATCTAAAGTCTAACAACATTATTCCAAGGTAACTAGTAACCAAACACCAAGCACTAATTCCCTAAACACCCAGAAAATTTATTGGGGTAAAGCATTTATAGTTAAATCATTCTTTCTATTTTTGCGCAACTGTTAGAAAAATATTAAAATGGGAAGAGCATTTGAGTATCGCAAAGCGCGAAAGATGAAGAGATGGGGCAATATGGCCCGCGTATTTACCAGACTTGGCAAAGAAATTACGATAGCAGCAAAAGCCGGAGGTCCTGATCCTTCAACTAACCCTAGGTTACGCCTGCTTATTCAAAATGCCAAGGTGGAGAACATGCCCAAGGATAATATCGACAGGGCAATAAAAAGGGCAACCGAAAAGGATCAAAAGGATTACAAGGAGGTTGTTTACGAAGGGTATGCCCCTCACGGTATTGCCGTAGTTATTGAAACTGCAACCGATAATCCAACCCGTACTGTGGCCAATATTCGTAGCTACTTTAACAAGTACAACGGGTCTCTTGGAACCAGCGGCATGTGCGATTACCTTTTTGAGCGCAAATGCTCATTCAAGGTTGAGAAAAAGGAGGGTGTTGATATTGAGGAGCTGGAGCTGGAGCTAATTGATTTTGGTGTTGAGGAGATTTTTGCCGAGGAGGACTACATTATGATCTACGCAGAGTTTACCAACTTTGGCCCAATACAGCGATACCTTGAGGATAACGGATTCCACATTCTAACATTCCTATTTGAGAGAATTCCGAACGAAATTAAGGATGTAACCGAGGAGCAACAAGTAGAAATAGAGAAGTTACTGGAGAAAATTGAAGAGGACGATGACGTTACCAACGTTTTCCATAATATGAAGGCCAACTAGGCTAACTTAAGTAAAAGAAGAGGCTGCATAAAAAAGGCAGTCTCTTTTTTTATGCAGCAAAGTAAAATCTGGTTTCCTTATGGATTTCTTCTAAGTACATGATAAGATTTTAATGTACTTGTCTGATTATCTGACGTATAACGCATTTAGCGTAGCGTAAGCAACCCTTATCAACCCATATTTGAAAAAGCTGTACGCTCTTCTGCCGTGCCTTTTCAGCTTAATTGGGCAAATATTTTCATGCTTATCTATGATTCATTGTTTTGTTCCTTTCTTTTGTTGTGGGGACAACTTCTGAAAGATAACAATGAGTCGTTTTACAGGCAAACCTGTAGGACGCCTCTGACCACGTTCACAGAACATGGGTTTTCATTTTGGACTAGCACAACCTCATAACCTGTTCTGCTAAATAACAGATAGGCCAGTAGGTTTATTAAAGACCTACTTCGTTGGCTGTTACCAAAAATTGCAGTAGGTTTGTACTTACTAAAAAGCACGGTGAGTGCAAACGTATTTTATTAACCTAATTTCCTTAACATAATGAAAACCACCCCGTTTACAAAGTATCATATAGAGCTAGGTGCTAAAATGGTACCTTTTGCTGGTTATAACATGCCAGTAGAGTATTTTGGTATTAACGATGAGCACGTTACCGTTCGTGAGAAGGTTGGCGTGTTTGATGTTTCTCACATGGGTGAGGTTTGGGTTAAAGGGCCTAAAGCTCTTGATTACATTCAGTACGTTACCAGCAACGATGCTGCTGCGCTATCCGATGGTAAAGTGCAGTACTCCTGCTTTCCTAACGGAAAAGGTGGTATTGTTGACGATCTTTTGGTTTACAGAGTTAATGCGGAGACATATCTACTTGTTATCAATGCTGCTAATATTGATAAGGACTGGAGCTGGCTTTGCGAGAACGCGCCTAAGTTTGGGCTAACCCCTGGAAAAGAGCTTTATAACGCATCAGACGAGATTGCTCAGCTGGCAGTTCAAGGTCCTCTTGCCCTTAAGGCAATGCAAAAGCTAACTAGCACTCCAATTGAGGATATGGAGTACTATACCTTTAAAAAACTTGATTTTGCTGGGGTGAAAGATGTTATTCTTTCTACTACAGGTTATACTGGTGCTGGTGGATGCGAGATTTACTGCGCAAACGCGGATGCCGATAAAATTTGGAAAGCCGTATTTGAGGCTGGTGCCGAGTTTGGCATTAGGCCAATTGGTTTAGGTGCTCGCGATACCCTACGCCTTGAAATGGGATTCTGCCTATACGGTAACGATATTAACGATACCACCTCACCAATTGAAGCAGGATTAGGCTGGATTACCAAGTTTGTAGATCATAAGAACTTTATCGACAAGGATCTTCTTCTTAAGCACAAGGCAGAAGGAACGGGTCGCAAGCTGGTTGGCTTTGAGATGATCGATCGTGGCATTCCACGCCAGCACTACGAAATTGCCGATGCTGCTGGAAACGTAATGGGCGAGGTTACCTCTGGCACCATGTCGCCAATGATGAAAATAGGTATTGGTATGGGCTATGTTAAAACCGAGTTTAGCAAGGTTGGTACCGAGATTTTTATTGTGGTACGCGGCAAGCTGCTAAAAGCAAAAGTTGTTAAGTTGCCTATCTATAAGAAGTAGCATACTACTTAGGGTTTACCCCTAGTCAATTTAAAGCCCTACCAACCCAAACAGAAGTTGCGTAGGGCTTTAGTTTAAGTCCCTTTTAATTCAATACGTTCAGTTTATATTGGTAATGGATAAAAGAAAAGTAGAGGTTTGTTTCTCAACGGCGCTATTCCCTTTTCATAAGTCGCCAAACGCGCATGTGGTTGTTGTAGATATACTTAGGGCAACATCGGCTATTTGTACCGCTTTTGCCAACGGAGCAAAGGGGATTATTCCCGTTGCTACGGTTGAGGAGGCTCGCGAGTACAAAGAGCGAGGATACATGGTTGCATCGGAGCGCGATGGCGTTAAAATAGATTTTGCCGATTTTGGTAACTCTCCCTTTAACTTTACACCAGATCGTGTACAGGGCAAAGAGGTGGTGTATAGCACCACCAACGGTACTCAGGCCATTACCATGGCCTCATCGGGGGCAAGCGTTAGTATAGGCTCCTTTTTAAACCTTTCGGCAGTGGGCACATGGTTAAATAGCCAGAATGAGGGTGATGTACTTATACTTTGCGCTGGCTGGAAGGGGAAGTTCTGCTTGGAAGATACCCTTTTTGCAGGTGCACTAACCGAAATTCTGATTGATGAGTACGGTTTTACCACCGTTTGCGACTCGGCCAAGGCATCCCTTGACCTATGGAGTATAGCTAAGCCCAACCTTTATGGCTACGTGCAAAAGGTGGCTCAACGGTATAGGCTAGGTAAACTTGGCCTTGATGACGTTATTGAGTACTGCCATACGCCAAACCTTACCTCTATTGTACCTGTTCTACAGCAGGGTGTATTGCGTCCTGTAGCTGTTGGCTAAGTATAAAGATTAGTAACAATTTATCGCTACTTAAGTTTTTAAACAAGTCTGTTGTAAATCAGTTTTAATCATTAGGAAAAGTCAAAATAAACTTGGAATTTTGAGCATTCAATTCTCTTTGTATAACATTCTAAAACATTTATACCATGAAACATAATTTTAATGCAGGTCCCTGCGTACTTCCTAAAACAGCTGTTGAGGCTACTATCGAGGCTATTCGTAACTTTGATAACACTGGTATTGGTATCCTAGAAATTTCTCACCGTACTCCAGGTTGGGAGCGCGTTATGGCTGAAACTGAGCAGCTATGGAGAGATCTTCTAAACATTCCTGATAACTATGCAGTAATGTTCCTTGGTGGTGGTGCTTCTACCCAGTTTTACACTATTGCGGCAAACTTCCTTAACAAAAAGGCTGCTTACCTTGAAACTGGCGTTTGGGCAAAGAAAGCGGCTAAGGAAGCTAAACTTTATGGAGAGGTAGAAACTGTTGCTTCATCGGCTGATAAGAACTACTCGTATATTCCTAAAGGATATACCGTTCCTGCTGATGCAGATTATTTCCATATTACAACCAACAACACCATTTACGGTACCGAGATTAAAACCGATATGGACTGTCCTGTTAACTTAATTGCTGACATGAGTTCCGATATCATGAGCCGCCCTGTAGATATCAAGAAATATGCTATGATTTATGGTGGTGCTCAAAAGAATGTTGGTCCTGCTGGTGTTACTTTTGCAATTATTCGCAAAGACCTACTAGAGAAAATCCAACGTAAGTTACCATCAATGGTTAACTACAATACCCATGTTGGTGATGAGCCTAAGAACAACTCAATGTACAATACCCCTCCAGTACTTCCTATTTTTGTAATGCACGAGACCTTAAAATGGGTTAAGTCTCTTGGTGGTGTTGCTGCTATGAACAAAATCAACACTCAAAAAGCAGATCTTCTTTACAACGAGATTGATAGAAACAAGATGTTTGTTGGTACCGCTGCTAAGGAAGACCGCTCTTTAATGAACGTTTGCTTTGTTATGGCAGAGCAGTACAAAGAAAAAGAGGCTGAGTTTATGGATTTTGCTAAGAAAGCTGGAATGGTGGGAATTAAAGGTCACCGTTCTGTTGGTGGTTTCCGTGCTTCTATCTACAATGCTTGCCCAGTTGAGAGCGTACAAGCTCTTGTTGACTGCATGAAAGAGTTTGAAAAGCTTAACGCGTAACATATAATTTCTTTAAGGGGGTTGGGTGGGTCAAAGCTATCCAACCCTTTTTTTTAAAATCAGGTTAGAAGAGGGAACTGTAGTGTGCGTATAAGGTTTAACTTGGCTAATTGCCGTGTAAGTTTCACATTACGGTCATTTCAACTATGGGCAAACCAATTGGTTTGTGTAAATAGTTTTACACCTTCTAGCTCAACTTAACTAAAACAATAAATTATGGCTAAAGTACTTGTAGCAACTGAAAAGCCTTTTGCAAAGGCTGCTGTTGATGGTATTCGTAAGATTGTTGAAGGCGCTGGCTTTGAACTAGCTCTTCTTGAAAAATATACCGATAAGGCCGACCTTCTTAAAGCCGTTGCCGATGTTGATGCGCTTATTGTTCGTAGCGATAAGGTTACCGCTGAGGTAGTTGAGGCTGCTAAGAATCTTAAAATTGTGGTTCGTGCTGGTGCAGGTTACGATAACCTTGACCTTGCTGCCTGCTCTGCAAAGGGTATTGTAGCCATGAACACCCCTGGGCAAAACTCAAATGCTGTTGCTGAGCTGGCTCTTGGTATGATGATTTTTATGGCTCGTAACCAGTACACCGCTGGAACTGGCGCCGAGATCAAGGGCAAAAAACTTGGTATCCACGCTTATGGTAACGTGGGTAAGCTGGTTGCTTCGCACGCTAGAGGATTTGGCATGGAGATTTACGCTTTCGACCCATTCGTTAAGAAAGAGGATATGGAGAAGGAAGGCGTTAAGGTTGTTGACTCTGTTGAGGCGCTTTACTCTACCTGCGACTATGTATCGCTTCACATCCCTGCTAACGATAAAACCAAGAAGTCTATCAACTTCGACCTAATTAGCAAAATGCCTAAGGGCGCTACCCTTGTAAATACTGCTCGTAAAGAGGTTATTGATGAGGAAGGTCTAATTAAGGCGTTTGAGGCTCGCACCGACCTTAAGTATGCAACCGATATTATGGCCGATGCGCATGCAACCATGGTTGAGAAGTTTGGTACTCGCGTATTTGGTACACCAAAGAAAATGGGTGCCGAAACCGCAGAGGCTAACATCAACGCAGGTCTTGCATCAGCAAACCAAATTGTAAACTTTATTAAGAACGGCGATCGTACTTTCCAAGTAAATAAATAGTAATACGTGAAAAGTTAAACGTGAGAAGTTAAACGAAAGAGTGGAGCATACAAAACTTGAAGCGTGGAAAGAGGCTGTAGAGCTATCTGTTAACATCTATTCTTTAACAAAAGAATATCCTGTAGAGGAGATGTATGGGTTGAAATCGCAGATGCGTAGAGCCGCGGTATCTATTCCTTCAAATATAGCAGAAGGCTCAGCTAGAAAGAATACTGCTGAAACAGTTCATTTTTTATATATCGCTCTTGGTTCTATAGCAGAACTAGAAACACAGGTTGAAATATCTAAAAGACTTGGTTATTTGAATGATACTCAAGATTTGCAAAAAAGAATTCTTTTGGTAAAACAATTAACTTTAGGCTTAATACGATATTTGAAGAATGTTGGTAAGTAGTTATAGTTTTGACTTTTAACTTTTAACTTTTAACCTTTAACCAATTTTTATGGTAAAAATAAAAGCGTTTAAGGGCATTCGTCCGCCAAAGGAGATGGCAAAAGAGGTTGCCTCTCGTCCATACGATGTGCTAAACTCTGTTGAGGCTAAGGCCGAGGCAGGGGAGAAGTCTCTTCTTCACATCATTAAACCCGAAATCGATTTCGATCCTATTATCGACGAGCACTCTCAGGAGGCTTACGATAAAGCGGTTGAGAACTTTAAGAAATGGCGCGCTAACGGTTGGTTAGTGAAGGAAAATAAGGAGATGTACTACGTTTATGCTCAAACCATGAGCGGTAGAACTCAGTACGGCCTTGTAGCTTGCTGCCACTTTGAGGATTACATGGATGGTAAAATTAAGAAGCATGAGCTAACCCGTCCAGATAAAGAGGAGGATCGTATGATTCACGTTCGTAACCAGAACGCCAACATCGAGCCTGTTTTCTTTGCATATCCTGCTGTTAAGGAGATGGACGTAATTGTAGAGAAGGTAGTTAAGAACAACGCCCCTGTTTACGATTTCGTTGCAGAGGACGGCTTTGGTCACCACTTCTGGCTAGTTGAGGATGATGCTGTTAACAAGCGTATCACCGAGATTTTTGCCGAGGTTCCTGCTCTTTACGTTGCCGATGGTCACCACCGTACAGCCGCTGCGGCTCGCGTGGGTCAGGAGAAAAAGAGCGCTAACCCTAACCACACGGGTGAAGAGGAGTATAACTACTTCCTATCTGTAATTTTCCCCGACAATCAGCTTAAGATTATTGACTACAACCGCGTAGTTAAAGATCTTAACGGCTTAACCGAGGCTCAGCTTATTGAGACTCTTAAGACCGATTTTGAGGTTAAAGAGGTAGGTGCTGAGGTTTACACTCCTACTAAGCTTCACAACTTTAGCATGTACCTTGGTGGTAAGTGGTACTCACTAACCGCTAAGCCTGGCACATACAACGATAACGATCCTATTGGTGTTCTTGATGTTACCGTTCTTTCTAACCTAGTTTTAGATAAGGTTCTAGGTATTAAAGACCTACGTACCGATAAGCGTATCGACTTTGTTGGTGGTATCCGCGGCTTGGGCGAGCTTAAGAAGCGTGTTGACAGCGGCGAGATGAAGGTTGCCTTTGCTCTTTACCCTGTAACCATGCAGCAGCTTATTAATATTTCCGATACTGGAAATATTATGCCTCCAAAAACCACTTGGTTTGAACCTAAGCTACGTAGCGGATTGGTTATTCATGAACTTGAGTAGCAAATTCTTGTATATAGATAAAAAGCCGAGCTTCTTGCTCGGCTTTTTGTTTTTGGTGCTAGAGTGCAGTTAATCTTGTACTCTTACCGTTTCGGCTGGATTGGTTTGTGCTGCCTTGTAGCTTTGCAGCCACGTTGTGGCAAGCGCAATAATAAGGCTTATAACACCACTGACAACCAGTATTAATGGGTTTATCTTAATATGATATGGGAACGTGCTAAGCCACTTCTCCATTGCGTACCAAATAATAGGCCATGCAATGATGTTGGCAACAATAACAAGTAGGGCAAACTCTCTGGATAGCATCCCTATTATACCAAATGTTCCTGCTCCTAAAACCTTTCTAATACCAATCTCTCTCACCCTTGTGCGCAGCATAAACATGGACAGGCCATAAAGTCCAAGTGAACTAATAAAAATGGCAATAAAGGCAAAGTATCCAAATAGCATGGCAAGCGACTGCTCCTCTTTGTAGTTCTTGTCAAACTCTTGGTCTAAAAAGGAGTACTCGTAGGCTGCGTTACCCGTAAAATCGTTCCAAACGGTTTCTATTTGCTGTATAGCTTCGCTAGTTTGGTTTGGCTTAATTCTAATGTTTATGTACTGAAACGATTGGTTTCTAAGGTTCATTGCAAGAGGAGCAATGGTGGTGTGAAGTGAGTTGAAGTTAAAATCTTTAACCACTCCAATAATTACCCTGCTATTTTTCCAGTAGCCACTACTGGGAATAACCTTACCAATGGGGTCGTCAAAGCCAAGCTCATTGGCCATGGTTTCGTTAATAATGTACCCTGTGTTAATATCGGCTTCGGAGTTCTGGCTAAAATCGCGTCCTTTTACAATGGTTAGCCCTAGCGTTTTTATGTAGCTACTGCTCACGGGAATAAAGGCAAAGTTCTTTGATGTGCCATTGTCAACCCAGCTCTCTTGCCACATAATAGATCCGGGTTTTCCGATCGATAGGGCTGCTGATTCAACACTTGGCAAGCTCTCTAATCGCTCTCTAAAGGAGTTGAAGTTGCTGCGGATACTTCTATCCAGCGGCAGGTTTAGTATTTGCTCCTTATCGAAACCAGGTTTGTAGGAAACGATGTAATCAATTTGATTTAGGATGATAAGCGTTCCTGCAATTAGAGCCACCGATACTGCAAATTGAAAAATAATTAGCCCCTTACGCATAAATGCTTTACTCTTGCCTTTGGTTGCCCCGCCCTTTAGTATTAGCGATGGATTATACTTACTTAGGAAAAGTGCAGGGTAAAAGCCTGCTGCTATGCCTAGAATGATTGACCCTGCTAGTAGGTAAAGCATTATGTGCGGATTTTCCAGTAAGCCCAGTGATAGCTTACGCTCAACTAGCGTGTTAAAAAGGGGAATTATAAGCTCTACAATAGCTAGGCTAATTAGCCCCGATATGGCAACTAGTAGCACCGACTCTCCTAGAAACTGTTTTACAATTAGCATTTTAGAGCTGCCGCAAACCTTACGCACACCAATTTCTTTGGCTCTTCGGGTGGCCTGAGCCGTGCTAAGATTTATGTAGTTAATAACTGCTGTTACAATTATAAGGGCAGCAATAATTAGCATAATATTTATAAACCTAGGATTTCCATGCTTTACAGGCCCTTCAAATTTAACACCCTTACCCAGATATATTTCGTTAAGGGGGCGGAGGTTTAGCATAAAGGTAGGATCTGGTTCTTCGCCCTTTAGGCACTCTAGGTTGATTTTGTTGTACACCTCCTTTATATCTGCATTACTGGTTAGCACTATGTAAACCAGATGGTTCATATTGCTAAAAATTGAGGTGAAAAATGTTGGGTTGTTGTAGTAGGAGGGCAGTATGTTTTCTGGCACTACAGCATCAATGTTAAGGTGAAACCTATTCTCATCCTTAAAAACTCCTGTTACAGTAAGGTCGTTCCACTTATCCAGATTTATGGTCTTACCCACTGGGTTCTCATTGCCAAACAGCCTTTTTGCTGTTGATTCCGAAAGAACAATGGAGTACGGATCTGAAAGCACCTCGTTGGCGCTACCCTGTATGAGGTTTAGATTGATAACGCTAAATAGATTCGATGACGAAACAACTACATTATCAATTCTATACATTTGTTCGTCTATATAGAACTGCCTATTGCTTAGTCCGTATGGGCTAATGGATACGGCATCCTCAACATTAGGGATTTTTTCAACTATTAGGTTGCGCATACCTGGGCCCATATAAGCCCACTCGCCAAATTCCACGCGCACCATTCTATCCTTCTTCTCAATGAACTTGTCAATAGAGTGCTCGTTGTTTACAAAAAGCGCTATCAGAATAAATATGGCAATGCTAAAGCTTAACCCAAAGATGTTGATTAGCGACGATGCCGGTGTGCGTTTTATATTTCGCCAAGCCGATTTAGTGTAGTTAGAGAGCATAGTTTTTGTTTTTAATCTCGGCTAGGCAATCATTTTGTGTGCCAATAACCAAAACCTTTTCGTTTACAGTAATCTACCTAAAGATTATACATAAACCTTTTGTTTGCTAATGAACAGTTGGTGTCCGATTCCGTACGGTTTAGCTGTAGTTGTAATAAAAAAGCCACTAAGCATTTTGTTTTAGTGGCTTTGGTGACGCTACCTTTTATTTATAAACTTATCTACCCCTGGATAGTTTAGCTTCTTTTTTGCAATTTCCGGTGGGTAGGTAAAGTACTGCGCATTGGCTTCGGCACATAGTTCGCCATCGCTATTGTAAAGTTCGCATTTAATATCGGCTAGGCGTTTCTCCGCATTTACAAGTTTAGCCTTAAGAGTAATTTTGCTATCGGTTACCAAAACGGGTTTGCGGTACCTAATATCGAGCCTCGATGTTACGCCGCCAGTTTCAAGGAGAACGTTTACAACCCAGCCTGCAATTTCGTCAAGCAGGGTGGCCTGAATCCCGCCGTGTAGCACGTTAAAGTATCCTTGAAGGTAATCCTTTGGGGTCCAATAGGCCACCACGGTATTATCGTCGTCAAGATAAAATTCTAGTCTAAGCCCATGACTGTTGTGGGGCGCACAACCAAAGCAGTTGTATCCATCCAAGTCCTTAAAAGGGTTATTTATTTTTTGCACTGTTGTGTAGGTTTAAAATGGGGTATTTTAAGCAACTTTTGTTACTTAATAAATTGTACACTCTAGTTTGCTCCAAAATTATTATTAAGGTTATCAAAAACTTGGCTAATGTTGCTGGATTCTGCCCCCTGTTTGTCCTTCGAATTATTAATACATACTTTTTCCTGGAAGAGTTTCCGATGCTAAGATCAGCAAAATTATGAGTTAAATCCCTTGCTCTGTACCTTTTTCAATAACATCTTTTTATGAATAATTGTTACGTGTTGTGTAGCCTGTTTTTAGAACGGGACACTTAGTGACGTCCTAAAGCCTGAAAAGGAGCGCGTTCACTAAGTAGATCCAGCAGGGATTGGAGGAAGGAGGATGCTC